>NZ_JBHLZU010000010.1:0-505964 GCF_042429765.1 Allokutzneria oryzae
CGCCGATGATGGCGGGTTCCAGGGCTGAGTAGTCGTAGTCCAACTCCGGCAGAACGTACTGCGCCACGGTGGCCTCCGTTGTGCTTCGCTGTTGCCAGTCTCTCTTAACTGCAACTTACTTGCATCTGGATCGGCATCGCGCGGTGGGGCTAAACACGCCTGCGGCGGGAACAGCGGTCGTGCCGCTGGTCACGACTTTGTCCAGAGGTTTGACCACCTCGCCCCGGCTCGGGGAGCATCCGCTACGACAACCGAAAACACGTCTCCGGCAGGGGAAGACCGGTCGAAGTCCGGCGCTGACCCGCAACGGTGGGCCGCTGTGTCACAGCGGCAAGCCCGAACACCTGCCTGAGCACGTCCGGCTCGTACTCCGTCGAGGTCTACGGAAGGTGCCATGACCAGGTCTTATCAGCGCGCGCTCTGTGGTGTTGCGCTCGTTGCCGTGCTCGCGGCGTGCGCGGGGCAGCCACCCTCGGCGCCCACCCCGGCCGCCACCGAGGTGACCAGTTGCGGGCGGGCGCAGTCCTTCCCGACGCCGCCCAAGCGGATCCTCAGCCTGAACCAGCACGCCACCGAGATCCTGGTCGCGCTCGGCCTGACCGACCGGATCGTGGGGACCGCGTACCCGGACACGCCGGACGTGCCCGCCTCGATCGCCGCTGACTACCGGCGGGTCAAGCTGGTCGCGGAGAAGTACCCGTCGGCGGAGCAGGTGCTCGAAGCCGAGCCGGACGTCGTCGTCGGCGGGTATGCCAGCGCGTTCTCGGAGAAGGACGGTCGCGGCCGGGAGGCGTTGGAGCGCAAGGGAATTCGCACGCTGCTGCTCGCCGAGTCGTGCTCGACCGGCCCCATCGGGATCAGCACCTACACCGATGACCTCGTGTTGTTCGGCAAGGCGTTCGGGGTCGCTGACCGCGCGGCGAAGCTCGCCGAGGAGACGACGCGACGGGTGGACGCGGTCTCCGCCAAGCTCAAGGGCGTCGAGCCGGTTCCGGTGTTCTTCTACGACAGCGGCGAGAAGGTCGCGTTCACCGTCGGCGGCCACGGACTCGGCAACGACATCGCCAAGCGCACGGGTGGCGGCAACATCTTCGCCGACCTGCCCAAGGTCTTCGGTGACGCGAGCTGGGAGCAGGTCGCAGAGCGCGCTCCCAAGGCCGTGGTGCTGGTCGACTACCTCGGTGCCGGTGGGGTGGACGGCAAACGCACGTTCCTGCAAGGGCATCCGCTGGTCGCGAAGACTCCCGGTGTCGCGCAGGGCAGGTACGTCACGCTCACCCTGCCCGACCTCATCGAGGGCATCCGGCTGGCCGACGCGGTGGAGAAGCTCGCACGCGGTCTGCACCCCGGCGTCTCCTGGTGACAGTCCTGATCGGAGTGGCGCGACGTCGGCCGCCACTGCTGTTCACGCTGCTCGGGCTCGCCGTGGCGCTGGTGTCCGTGTGCGTGCTCGCGGTGTCCTTCGGGTCCGTGTGGCTGCCGTTCGGGCAGGTCTGGGGCATCCTCGCCGAGCCGATCGCGCCATGGCTCGTCGAGGTGACGTGGAGCCCGGTGCGCGCGTCGATCGTGTGGGACTCGCGCCTGCCCCGGGTGGCGATGGCGGTGGTGGTCGGAGCGGCGCTCGCGTTGTCCGGGGCCATCGCGCAGATCGTCACCCGCAACCCGCTGGCCGACCCCTACCTGCTCGGTGTCTCTCAGGGCGCGGGGCTGACGGTGTCGCTGATGATGGTGCTCGGAGTCGGCGTGCTCGGCTTCGTCGCGCTTCCCTCGGTGGCCTTCATCGGAGCGCTCGCGGCGCTGCTGGCGGTGCTCGCGGTGGCTGGGCGTTCCGGCTCCGTCAGCGTGCTGGTGCTCGCAGGGCTCGCGGTCGGTCAGGTCTGCGGTGCCGGGCTCTCGCTCGTGCTTTTCCTGCACGCCAAGGGTGATCAGGCCAAGCAGGTGTTGTTCTGGCTCGCGGGCGGAATGGGCGACGCGCGGTGGGACGCGTTGGCGATCCCGGCTGTTGTGCTCGTCCTGGCTGTCGTCGGCGGGATCGCGGCCGGGCGCCGGATCAACCTGCTGCACGCCGAGGACGACGCCGCGACCGCGCTCGGCGTGAACCCGCGCCGGTTCCGGTTGGTCATGCTGGTCGGAGTCTCGCTGCTGGCGGGCACGTCCGTGGCCGTGGCGGGCGGGATCGGTTTCGTCGGACTGGTCGTGCCGCACGCGGCGACCTTCCTGGTGGGCTCGGACGCGCGTCGTCTGTTGCCGGTCTCCGCCTTGCTGGGAGCGGTCTTCCTCGTCGCGGCCGACCTGCTCGGTCGGGTGCTCGCGGCTCCGTCGGAGCTGCCCGCCGGTGTGATCACGTCCGCGATCGGCGGCCCGCTGTTCATCCTGATGCTGCTGCGGTCCAGGCGGAGGATGAGGTGAGTCTTCGCGTCGAAGGTCTTCGCGTCCGGATCGGGAACCGGGCGATCGTCGACGGTGTCGACCTCGGGGTCGTGCCCGGCGAAGTCCTGGGGCTGGTCGGTCCGAACGGCAGCGGCAAGACAACGTTGCTGCGCACGCTCTACCGCGCGATCACGCCCGTGGCGGGATCTGTGCACCTTGGACAGTCCACAGTGGATGAGTATCCGCGAAGGGAGCTGGCCCGGCGGCTGTCGGCGAGCACCCAGGAGCCCGAGCACGCTGCCTCGCTGACCGTGAGCGAGGTGGTCGAGCAGGGGCGGGTGTGCCATCGCGGCTGGCTGGAGCCGATGCGCGCTGAGGACACCGAAGCGGTCGACGAGGCCGTTCGGTCCGCGGGGCTCGCCGAGTTGCGTGACCGCGATGTCCGCACTCTGTCGGGAGGCGAGCGACAGCGCGTGTCGATCGCTCGCGCGCTCGCGGTGCGGCCCGAAGTTCTCGTGCTCGACGAGCCCACGAACCACCTTGATCTGCGGCATCAGCTCGGAGTGCTGGGCTTGTTGCGCGAGCTCGCCGCCGACGGGCTCGCGGTTCTGCTGACGCTGCACGACCTTCGGCTCGCGGTGTCGTACTGCGACCGGCTCGCTGTGCTGGACGCGGGAAAGGTCGTCGCGGTCGGGCCACCGGCCGAGGTGCTGGACGAGAAGCTGCTGGCCGATGTCTTCGGTGTGCGCGGACGGATTCGAGAGTCCACTTTGGACATCATGGGGCCGGTATGAGCGAGCTGTTCGCGGCGTGCTGCCCGGAGGCGGAGGTCGTCATCGGACCGGCTCCGCCCGACGCGGTTCGCTGCGCGGATCTGGTCTACCGGCCGGACGTGCTGCGCTCGCTCGTCGACACGGAAGAGCGTTCGAGCGGGCACATCCTCAGGGCCTCGGCAGCGCGCACCTTTCTGTCCTGTTATGCGATTCGGTTGTGCCAGACAACCGTGTTGCCAACGATCATCGGTGACGTGCTTGTGCACCCGGACGGCGTCGCGCTGCGGGGCGACGGTCACGGCTTCGGTGTTGTTCACGTCGACCCAGAAGCGATTCAGCCGGTTCCGGAGTTCGCCAGTGGTCTGGTGATCGCGGCGGGCAGGGTGCTCGAAGGACATCTTCGCGCACTGGCGACGAGCCTTGCGGTGGAGCCGGGATGCGCGTGGAGCCCGTTGGCCGGGCAGATCGGCTTCGGGCTCGGCACCGCGATGGCACGGGCCCGCGCGCCCAAGGAGAAGCTGCTCGAAGCGCACCGCCTGCTGCTCGGGCACGTGCCGTGGCTCGCGGGGACCGGCCGGCTGCTCGAATCGTCCACACAGGACAAGCTGGTGTTCCTGCGGTCGAAGTGCTGCCTGTGGTGGACCATTCCGGTCGAGGACGAATGCCGCAGCTGCCCACGTCGCAGCGATGAGGAGCGGATCGCGCGATAATCCGGTTGCCGAGCGCGACCACCTGGTGCACCGTGGACCGGGTGTCCGTTCTGGTAGCGCGCGGTGTTTCGCTGTCATTCGGCCAAAGAACAGTTCTCGCGGAGGTAGATCTCGATGTCGCTGCTGGTGATCGAGTAGGGCTCATCGCCCCCAACGGAGTCGGCAAGTCCACGCTGCTGCGCGTGCTCGCCGGTGAGCTCCAGCCCGATGAGGGCACCGTCCGCACCCATCCGCCCGGTGCCGCGGTGGCGTACCTGACCCAGGAAACCGACCTCCGGCAGGGCGAGTCGCTGCGAGACCACCTCGCGCGCCGAACCGGTGTTGGCCGTGCGGAGCGCGAGCTGCAACGCGCGGCCGAGCTGCTGGCGGAAGACCCGTCGGGAAACGAGTACGCCGAGGCGTTCGACCGGTGGACCGCGCTGGGGGCCGCCGACTTCGACGAGCGCGCCGAGGCGGTGTGCCAACGGCTCGGGCTCCCGGCGGACCTGCTCGACGGTCGAGGCGCTGACGAGCTCTCCGGCGGTCAGGCCGCGCGGCTGCGACTGGCGTCGGTGCTGCTCGTGCGCGCCGACGCGGTGCTCCTTGACGAGCCGACGAACGACTTGGACACCAACGGTCTGGAACTCCTCGAACAGCACGTGGTCGGGAGTCGGGCCGCGACGGTGCTGGTCAGCCATGATCGTGAGTTCCTCGCCCGTACCGTGACCGCTGTTGGTGAGCTGGACGAGTTCACCAACGGCCTGACGGTGTTCGGCGGCGGCTGGGAGTCCTATGTGGACGAAAGGATCAGCGCCGATCGCCACGCGCGCGAGGCGTACGAGCAGTACGCGACCAAGCGGGACGCGCTGGTTCAACGCTCTCGCAAGGCAAAGGAGTGGTCGCGGACCGGGATGCGGCGCGCCACGAGCGCGAAGGCGCTCAACGACGAGCCGGACCGCAACGCCCGGACGGGGCGGAAGCTGGCCGCGCAGAACATCGCCGCGAAGGCCACCCTGGCGGAACGCCAGCTGGACCGGTTGGAGGAGGTGGAAGAGCCTCGCGAGGCATGGGAGCTGCGGCTCACACTGCCGTCGGCGGGACGGGGCAGCGACGTCGTGTTCACGTTGCGCGAGGCGGTCGTGCGGCGAGGCGAGGTCACCCTCGGGCCGATCGACCTCACCATCGGAGCCGGTGAGCGCTGGCGCGTCGTCGGTCCCAACGGCTCGGGCAAGTCCACGTTGATCGCGGCGCTGCTGGGCAGGCTGCCCCTGGTCTCCGGGGCGCGCGGCGGCGGGGCCAACGTGGTGGTCGGCGAGGTCGACCAGCTGCGCGAGTCCTTCGCCACCGACGAGCCGACGCTGGGCGTGGTCGCCTCGGCAGCCGGCCTGTCCGATGTGGACGCTCGAACGCTGCTGGCGAAGTTCCGGGTGGGGGCGGACGCGGTGCTGCGCCCGGCCCGCACGCTGTCGCCGGGCGAACGCACTCGTGCGGGACTGGCGGTCCTGCAGGCGCGGGGGACCACGTGCCTGGTGCTGGACGAGCCGACCAACCACCTGGACCTCCCGGCGATCGAACAGCTGGAGCAGGCCCTGGCGGACTACCCGGGAACGCTCATCCTGGTTACCCACGACCGCCGCCTGGCCAGCAAGATCCACACCGACCACGTGCTCGACATCACCGCGCTCCACGCCACCTGACTCGGCCCCGACGCGCATGCCGCGTCAGGGGCGTCAGGGGTGTGGGGTCACTGGCCGCCGAGAGGCCAGGTGTGGACCGGTTCTCCGCCGTGCATCAGCTCGATGTAGCGCTGGAGCATCCCGGTGATCGCCGCGTCCCGGTCAAGGCCGCGTTCTTCGAGCCTGGCAACCGTTTCGCGCTGCCAGGAGGCTCCGGTTCGGCGGGTCACGCAGCGCTGCTCGATGATGCCGAGGTAGCGCTCGCGGGCGTCGTCGGAGACACCGCAGGCGCGCAGGCCCTCGTGCGCCATGGGGAGCAGCCGCCGCAGGACCAGCTCGTCCGGGGGGATCCAGCCGATGCCGGGCCAGTACAGCTGGGCCTGCATGCCGTGCCGGGCGCCGGTGTAGAAGTTCTCCTCCGCCGCCTGGAAGGACATCTGGCTCCAGATCGGCCGCTCCTGCTCGCACAGCGCCCGTTGTGCGCCGTAGAAGAAGGCCGCGTTGGCCAGCACGTCCACCACCGTGGGGCCCGCCGGCAGCACGCGGTTCTCCACCCGCAGGTGCGGCACGCCGTCGACGATGTCGTAGACCGGGCGGTTCCAGCGCCAGATCGTCCCGTTGTGCAGGCGGAGCTCGCCGAGCTGGGGCGCGCGACCCGCTTCGATCGCCTCCAGCGGGTCCTCGTCCTCGGTCTCCGGCAACAGAGCGGGGAAGTACCTCGCGTTCTCCTCGAACAGGTCGAATATCGAGGTGATCCACCGCTCGCCGAACCACACGCGCGGGCGGACGCCCTGGTTCTTCAGCTCCTGCGGGCGGGTGTCGGTTGCCTGCTCGAACATGGGGATCCGGGTTTCCTGCCACAGCGCCTTGCCGAGCAGGAACGGCGAGTTCGCCGCGAGCGCGACCTGGACGCCCGCAAGGCACTGGGCCGCGTTCCAGTGCGCCGCGAAGTCGTCCGGGTCCACCTGCAGGTGCAGCTGCACCGAGGTGCAGGAGGACTCCGGCAGGATCGAGTCCGCGTAGCTGCGCAGGCGTTCCCCCGCCCGGCCGGGCATCGGCACGCCCTCCATGTCCAGCAGCATGTCCTCGCCCCGCTCGTCGAGGATCTGCTTGTTGAGCACGCTGTAGCGCGGGTTCGTCGACAGGAATCTTCGGTCGAAGTGCTCGGCTCTCAGCGTCGGCAGCATGCCGATCATCACCAGCCCGGCACCCGCGTCGTGCGCCTTGACGTCCGCGGAGTCCAGGACCGTCCTCAGGTCGTCCTCCAGCTCCAGCGCCTCGTCCCCGGCCAGTGGCCTGGGCGGGACGTTGATCTCCAGGTTGTACTGGCCGAGCTCGGTGGTGAAGAGCGGATCCGAGATCTTCTCGAGTACCACCGCGTTCAGCATCGCGGGACTGAGCGCCTGGTCCACCAGGTTCAGCTCGATCTCCAAGCCCATCTGCTGGCGGGGAAAGGAGAAGTGGTTCTCGGCGAGCATCCGGGCGAGGGCGTCCAGGCACCGCTGGACCTTCTCCCGGTAGCGCTGCCGGTCTTCCCTGCTGAACGTTCGATTCGACACGTCCCTACCCATGCCGCCCTCCCGTGCGGTCGGCTGGTTTCTGCGGGCACACCAGCGGCAAAGCGAACGCCCACCGTGGCATAGCGATTCCCGTGTCACCAGCGGCCAAACCGGTGCTCTCTGTCACATCGACATGACATTGGGTGACAAGGTGCAGGTCAAGGAAGTGCAAAGCGCAGATTGTTACTGGACGGTGTAGTCCATCATCTGGGAACCGGCAGAATGGGCCGGTGGCCAACGTGATCACCATCGAGGACCCGGCCGACCCGAGGCTTGCGGACTTCCGCGACCTGTCCACGGCCGACCGCCGACCCGACCGCCCCGGCGGCCGGGGACTGGTGATCGCCGAGGGTGTCGTGGTGGTCGAGCGCCTGCTCGCCTCGCCCTACCCCGTGCGGGCGCTGCTGGGCGTCGCCAGGCGGATCGAGGCGCTGGCCGACCGGCTCGCCCCGCTGGACGTGCCCGCCTACGTGGCCACCGCCGAGGTGATGGCCGAGGTGGTCGGCTTCCACCTGAACCGGGGTGTGCTGGCCAGTGCCGACCGCGCGGTGCTGCCGTCGGCGACCGAGCTGGCCGCCTCCTCGCGCAGGCTGGCCGTGCTGGAGGGTGTCGGCGACCACGAGAACCTGGGTTCGTTGTTCCGCAACGCCGCCGCGCTCGGGCTGGACGGGCTGCTGCTCGGGCCGGGCTGCTCCGACCCGCTGTACCGGCGCAGTGTCCGGGTGTCCATGGGGCACGTGCTCCGCGTTCCCTTCGCCACCCTTGACGAGTGGCCGGGTGGGTTGAACATGTTGCGGGACAAAGGGTTCACCATCGCGGCGCTGACGCCGAGGGCGAGCGCGGTCCCGCTCGCGGAAGCCGGGCTCGGCGAGGGCGGGGCCGCGCTGCTGCTCGGCTCGGAGGGGCCGGGGCTGACGGAGGAGGCGATCGAGGCCGCCGACGTCGTGGTCCGCATCCCGATGTCCGGCCAGGTCGACTCGCTCAACGTCGCCACCGCGGCCGCGATCGCCTTCTACGAGCTCGGTGTCGGCAGAAACCACGACACGTCAAGGAAAACTGACCCGACGGCCGACGCGGCCCGCTGACCGGCGAAGAGTCGTCGAGACGAGAACGTTCCCACGAATAGCCCTAAGATCCTTCGCCGTGGAGCTGCGCGCGCACCAGGGGCGAGCGGTCCTCGTCCGGTCCGGGGACGAGGGGCGCGAGGTCGACCCCGCCGACCTCGCGCTGCCTGCCGCCCTGGTCGCGGCGCTGCACGAGTGGGCGAACGTCGCCATGCAGATTTCCCTTCCCCAGCAGGACAAGAGCAGCCCGGCGCTGGAGCTGATCACGCATCGGGGCCGGTTGCTGGCAGGCAGGCTGGCCGCGCTGCTCGGCGTGCCCGTCGGCTACCGCGACCCGGTCGGCGGCGGCACCGAGCTGGTCGAGGTCCCGCGCCCCCGCGTCGCGGTCGCGCCGCCCCCGCCGCCGATCGGTGAACCGACGCCGTGGGCGACGGGCCTGACCGTGAGCCTGTTCGTCGCCGTGCTGGTGCTGTGCGTGATCATCGCACTGTCCAGCGGGCTGGCCGAGGCGAGCCTGTGGTTCGCCTTCGGGGCCAACGCGCTGGTCGCCGCGGGCCTGGCGCCCTCGATCTGGTTGTCCAGGTCCGTTCCGGTCTGGCGCTGGGTCGCACTCGGCACCACGGCGGGACTGCTCGCGGCCTGGGCGGCGCTGACGCTCGGGCTGCTCTTCGGCTAGCTCGCGCCGGGTCCGCGTGGGCCTGGCTGGCGCGGTCAGGAGGGGTGCCCGGGATGGTGAGGTGGTGGCACCACTTGCGGGACATGGCCCAGCTCACGCCAGCGAGGTGGTCCACGCCGTGTGCAGCGCGGCGAACTCGCCGCCGTTGCTCAGCAGTTCCTCCGGGGAACCGTCCTCGGTGACCACGCCCTTGTCCATCACCAGCACCCGGTCGGCGATCAGCACCGTGGACAGCCGGTGCGCGATGATCACCGCGGTCCGGTCGCGCAGCACGGTCTCCAGCGCGTCCTGCACGGCCCTTTCGGTTGGAATGTCCAAACTGGACGTTGCCTCGTCGAGGATCAGCACGGCCGGATCGGCGAGGAACGCCCGCGCGAACGCGACGAGCTGGCGCTGCCCGGCCGAGAGCCTGCTCCCGTGCTTGTGCACGTCGGTGTCGTAGCCCCTGGGCAGCGCGGAGATGAACTCGTGCGCACCCACCGCGCGCGCCGCGGCCTCGATCTCCGAGCGCTCGGCCGACGGCTTGCCCAGCGCGATGTTCTCGGCGACCGAACCGGTGAACAGGAACGACTCCTGGGTCACCATCACGATCGCCGCGCGCAGGTCGTCCTCGCCGAGCCGCCGGAGGTCGATGCCGTCGAGCGAGACCACGCCGGTGGCCGGGTCGTAGAACCTGGCGAACAGCTTGACCAGCGAGGACTTTCCCGCTCCTGTCGCGCCGACCACCGCGATGGTCTGTCCGGCCGGCACGTGCAGGTCCAGCTCCGCCAGCACGACCGGCGTCCGCTCGGAGTACCGGAAGGACACCGACGACATCCGCAGCTCACCCCGTGCCTCGCCCAGCGGTGTCGGCCGCGCGGGCTCGGGAACGCTCGGATCCTGGGCCAGCACCCCGGAGATCTTCTCCAGCGCCGCCGTCGCCGAGGCGTAGGTGTTGAGGAAGTTGCCGATCTGGTCGAGCGGGTCGTAGAACCGCCGCACGTAGATCAGGAACGCGGCGAGCACACCGACCGCGATCTCGTTCTCCGAGACCATCCAGGCACCGAGCGCGAGCACCGCGACGAACGACAGCGTGCCGACCACCCGCAGCACCACCAGGTACGCGCCCAGCACCGTCGTGGACCGGTTCTGCGCCAGCCGGTATCCGTCGTTGTGCTCGTCGAGGACCTTCGCGTTGCGCGCCTCGCGGCGGTACGCCTGCACCGCGCGGACCCCGGTCATCGTCTCGGTGAAGTGCGTGATCACCTTGGCGATCTCGGTCCTGGTGCGGCGGTAGCTCTTGGCCGACTCCCGCCGGAAGACCACCGTGGCGACGACCAGCGGCACGAACCCGGCGAGCACGATCAGCGCCAGCCGGTAGTCCAGCGCGAGCATCAGCGCCGTCACGCCGATGATCGTCAGCACCGAGGAGATCAGCCCGTCGAGCCCCTCGTCGATCAGGTCGCTGAGCGTGTCGATGTCGCTGGTGGCGCGCGCGATCATCTTGCCGGAGGTGTAGGACTGGTGGAACGACAGGGAAAGCCGCTGGGAGTGGGTGAACAGCCTGCCCCGCAGGTCGATCAGCACGCTCTGGCCGACCCCGCCGGAGACCAGCAGGAAGCCCCAGCGCAGACCGGCGGTGAGCAGCGCGCTCACCGCGTACCCCGCGACGAACCACACCATCGGCACCGGGTCGCCCTTGACCGCCGCCGGGATGCCGCTGTCCAGCGCGCCCGCGATCAGCAGCGGGCCCGCGAGGTGCGCGGCGTTCTCCCCGAGCACGAGCAGCATCGCGAGCGCGGCGCTGGCCCGGTGCGGGCGGAGCAGCGAGCCGAGCAGTCTCCTGGCCCTGCCGGGCTCGGCCTCGATCTCCAATGGGCGCGTCATCGCGCCGTCACCTCCATGCCGTTCACCGGCTCTGTGTCCATAGTGGACAGAAGTGTGCGGTAGACCGCCGAGGACGCCAGCAGTTCGCGGTGCGTCCCCGTGGCGACGATCCGGCCCTCGTCCAGCACCGCGACCCGGTCGGCGAGCTGCACGGTGCTCGGCCGGTGCGCGACCACGAGCGCGGTGACCCCGCGCAGCACGCGGCGCAGCGCCTGCTCGACCTCGGCCTCGGTGTGCACGTCGAGCGCGGACAGCGGGTCGTCCAGCACCAGCACCGCGGGGCGGCCGATCACCGCGCGGGCCAGGGCGAGCCGCTGCCGCTGGCCACCGGACAGCGACAACCCCTGCTCGCCGATGGGCGTGTCCAGGCCCTGTGGCAGCGCGTCGACGAACTCCTCGGCGTTGGCCACCCGCAACGCCTCGCGGACCTGCTCCTCGGTGGTCGGCCTGGCCGTGCCCATCGCCACGTTCTCCCGCACGGTCGCGGAGAACAGCACGGCCTCCTCGAACGCGACCGAGACCTGGCCACGCAGGTCGTGCAGCGCGAGCTCCCGGATGTCCACGCCGTCCAAGGTGATCCGCCCGGCCGACACGTCGTAGAAGCGCGGCACCAACGACGTCAGCGTGGTCTTGCCGCACCCGGTCGACCCGACGAGGGCGACGGTCTCCCCGGGACGCAGCACGAGGTCCACTTCGGACAGAACGTCCTTCTCGGCGTCGGGGTAGCGCATGCGCACACCCTCGAAGCGCAGCTCACCGCGCACCGGGTTCGGCAACGGCTTGGGCCTGGCGGGATCGGTCACCGTCGCCGCCGCGTCGGCCACCTCACCGAAGCGCTCGCAGGCGGCAGCCGAGGTGTTGAGCTCGGCGAGGAACCAGCCCAGCGACTCCACCGGCCAGGAGAGGTAGGTGGTGAGCGTGATCGCGGCGATCAGGGTGCCCAGGGTGAGGCTGCCGTCCGCGATGCCGAACGCGCCCGCTGCCAGCAGGGCGGCGATGGCGAGGCCGGGCAGCACGATGATCGTCGCCCACAGCGTCGCGAGGATGGACACCTTGCGCAGACCGGTCTGACGCAGCTCCTCCGCCTGGACGAGGTAGTGCGCGCGGAGGTGCCTGCCCCTGCCGAACGCCTTGAGCACCCGGATGCCCAGCACCGACTCCTCGACCGTGGTGGCCAGGTCGCCGGTCTGGTCCTGGGCGCGCCGCGCCACCACGCGGTAGCGGTTCTCGTAGAAGTAGTTGCTCACCATCACCGGCAGCAGGCAGACCGTCACCACCAGGCCGAGCACGGGGGAGAGCGTGTACATCACGCCCAGCCCCACGACGATCGTGGTCGTGTTGGTCACCAGGTAGATCACGGTGAAGGTCATGAAGCGGCGCACCGTCGCCACGTCGTCCACGCCCCTGGACAGCAGCTGCCCTGACTGCCACTGGTCGTGGAAGCTCAATGGCAGGCGTTGCAGGTGCGCGTAGAGCGCCGCGCGCATCCGTGCCTCGGACCTGGTGTTCGCCGGTCCGGCCAGCTGCCTGCGGGCCCACAGCAGCAGCGCCTCGGCGAAACCGAGTGCGAGCACGCCGAGCACCAGCCAGACCAGGGTGCCGATGTCACCGGTGCGCACCGGGCCGTCGATGATCCGCTGCGTCACCAGGGGGATCACCAGGCCCGAGAGCATCGCGCCCAGTGCGCAGAGCCCGGCCGCGACGAGGGGCAGGCGGGCGGCTCGGTAGTAGGGAAGAAGTCGGCGTAGCTCCCTCAGTGTCGATCCCCGATCGTCCACCGGTCGTCCCCCTTGATTCGCGCCGGAACTCTCGACGCTACGACCACCGTCGCGGTGTGGTCATCTGGTTTTCCGGCTTACGCATAACCCATTTGCCGAACAGGGGGGTGTCCCGCGCGGCCGATCGGAGCATGATCGAGGTGTGACGCGCGCACATTCACCGCGATTTCTGCGCACCGTTCCGACGATGGCCTTTCCCTCGGGACGGATACTCGCCGTACTGGCCGGCCGGGTGTACCTGCTGGCCTCGGACGGCTGGGACCCGCTCGCGAGTCCCCGCCCGCATTCCGCGCGGCCACTCAAGCGCGCCGACGCCGAAGCGCTCTGTCGACAACTCGGTCATCCGATCACGGTGCTGGATAGCGTTCCGGAAGCCGACTACTAGTCCTGGTCGTCCGACGCAATACGTAGCCGGGGCATGGCGAAGTAGCCCTGCAGTTGGAGGCGGAAGCGGGTCAACTGCGGTGAACTGGTGGTGACGTTTCCATAACGACCTCAGAAGGTGAGTGAGTCGGTGTTCGCACAACGAGCCATGCCGGTGTTGTTGCCGCCGATCCCGGCGGACCGAGAGCTGTGGTCCACCCTCACAGCCTTGTTCGGCCAGGTCGAGGCCGCGCTGGAGCGGGCATTGCAGCGGGGCTACGGCCTGAGCCTGTCGGAGTACCGCGCGGTGTGCGCTCTCGCCGAGAGCGACCAGGGCTACCTGCGCATGCAGGACCTCGCCGACGCGGTCGGGCTGAACCAGAGCTCCATCAGCAGGCTCGTCGCGCGGCTGGAGCGCTCCGGCCTGACCAGTCGCAGGCTCTGCGAGACCGACCGCAGGGGAGTCTGCACCGAGGTCACCGAACGCGGCCGGTCGGTCTGCGAGCGGGCCGTGCTGACCTACGAGGTCGTGCTCACCGCCGAGCTGGACCGCGCCGCCGCCGAGCCGCGCTTCGCCGACATGGTCGACCGCATCCGCGGCTGAGACCCACCCGCCGAGACCCGCCGAGACACGACGCGGCCCCCGCCGGAACCCGGCAGGGGCCGTACATCGTGGCTTCCCGGTCTTCTCACCGGACCCCGGTCGTCGCGGCCTCAGCCGCGCTGCGACCGGACGCCGAGCAGCACGTCCTCCCACGAGGGGACGATCGGGTGGTTCTTCCTCCCCTTGCGCGCCGCGGGCTCCGACCTGCGGTCGACGTCCGACTCCTGCTCGTCGATCTCGGTGGTGACCACCGCGTCCTGCTCGCCCGGCTCCGGGGCGCCCGGGTCGAGCTCGGCGGGCAGCGGCTCCGGCTGGTAACGCCCGTGACCGTTACCGGCCTCGTGCGGTGCCGCCTGCGCCGTCGGGTCCGCCGCCGGCGGCAGCTGCTCCTGCTGCGGGAGCTGCTCGTCGAGCTCCAGCGCCTGCCGTGCCAGCTGGGTCACCGGCCGGACCGTGCGCAGCGAGCGGTTGGGTGTCGGGTCGATCAGGTCGGCGGCGTGCTCGTCCAGCGGCGTGACCGTGCCGCCGTGCGCGCCGGGGTGGAAGATCCAGTGCGCCCTGATGTCCGAGCGCCCGGCCCGCCACAGCAGCTGGACGACCCACTTGCCGTCCTCGCCGCGCCAGGAGTCCCAGCTGCCCGACTCGTAGTCCTGACCGCGCAGCCCGAAGGCGTGCGCGACGACCTCGCCGAGGGTCTGCACGTCCGGGCCGTCCTCGCGCACCGGGTGGGCCCGCTGGGCGATCTCCGCCGTGCGCGAGCGCTCCAGCAGGACGGGGTAGGCGAAGCGCTCGACGCGCTGCGGGTCCATGCCCGCCGACGCGGCCAGCTGCTCGATCGACTCGCCGCCGCGGATGCGGGCCTGGATCTCCCGCGGCCGCAGCTGGCTCTCCAGCTCGATCTGGGCCTGGCCGAGCTTGGGCAGGTCCCCCCGCGCGGCGGCGCGCAGCCGGTCGTCTGCGGGCAGCGTGAAGCGCTCACCACGTTCCGCGTCCTCCAGCACGACGGTCTGGCCGTCCTCGCCGAGCCCGACGACTCGCAGCGCTCGCATCACTGCCTCCCCGATGTACTTCACCTCGCTGGAGGTCACGGTATGTCGGCGTGCCTACTTGACGGGTTAGGCGCGCCGACACTCATTCCGGTTCCCCATGCGATCTTGCCCGAAGCGGTGCCGGTTTCGCATCTGTGATCTTGTCACGAAGCGGAGCCGAAACGACCGCGCCGTGAACACTGCGTGATCATGACGCGGTCGCCCGCAACGGCAGGGTGCTCAGCCGAGCCGCTCCACAACCCAGTCGACGCACTGGGTGAGCGAGGTCACATCGTCCGGCTCGATGGCCGGGAACATGGCGACCCGCAGCTGGTTGCGGCCGAGCTTGCGGTACGGCTCCACGTCCACGACACCGTTGGCCCGCAGCACCTTGGCCACCGCGGAGGCGTCCACCGAGTCGACGAAGTCGATGGTGCCGACCACCCGCGAGCGCTTGGCGGGGTCGGCGACGAACGGCGTGGCGAACTGCGAGGCCTCGGCCCAGTCGTAGAGCCGCGAGGAGGAGTCGGCGGTCCGCGCGGTGACCCAGTCGAGGCCGCCGTTGCCGAGCATCCACTCGATCTGGTCGGCCAGCAGGAACAGCGTGGCGACCGACGGGGTGTTGTAGGTCTGGTCCTTGACGGAGTTGTCCAGCGCGGTGGTCAGCGACAGGAACTCCGGGATCCAGCGGTCCGACGCGCCGATCTCGGCGACCCGCTCCAGTGCGGCCGGGCTCATCAGCGACAGCCACAGCCCGCCGTCGGAGGCGAAGGACTTCTGCGGCGCGAAGTAGTAGACGTCGAAGTCCTCTGCCCGCACCGGCAGGCCGCCGGCGCCGGAGGTGGCGTCGATCGCCACCAGCGCGCCCTCGCTGTTGGCGGGGCGGGTCACCGGCACCATGACGCCGGTGGAGGTCTCGTTGTGCGCCCAGCCGATCAGGTCGACGCCCTCGTGGGCCACCGTCTCGGGGGCGTCGCCCGGCTCGGCCTTGACCACGACCGGGTCGGCGAGGAACGGCGCGCCCTTGGTGACCGTGGCGAACTTCGCGGAGAACTCGCCGTAGGTGAAGTGCTGGGAGCGCTCGCGCACCAGGCCGAACGCGGCGGCGTCCCAGAACGCCGTGGTGCCACCGTTGCCGAGCACCACCTCGTAGCCCTCGGGCAGCGAGAACAGCTCGCGCAGCCCGGCGCGGACCCGCCCGACCAGCGACTTGACCGGCTTCTGGCGGTGCGAGGTGCCGAGCACCGCGCCACCCTCGCTCGCGAGGCGGGCCAGCTGCTC
Organism: Allokutzneria oryzae; assembly: GCF_042429765.1. NCBI lineage: Bacteria > Bacillati > Actinomycetota > Actinomycetes > Pseudonocardiales > Pseudonocardiaceae > Allokutzneria > Allokutzneria oryzae. The sequence continues at coordinate 15,728 of NZ_JBHLZU010000010.1, forward strand.
GGGACGGATCTTGGACGGGCCGCAGCCGAAGCGTCCGTCCGAGGGCTTCAGCTCGGCGGGCAGCTTGAGGGTCGCGGGATCAGCCGTCTGGGTCATTACGGCGCCTCCGGAAGGCGGTGTCGGGGTCTGGCCTGACCGGCGCCGTTGCCGGGAGGCATCAGTGTTGCAGCCCGATGACGTGCGTGTGACCACCGGGTGGCCATCCCCACGTCAGCGGCTCGGCCGGGTCATCGTGAGGGACAGCGCGAAGTCCCGCAGGACTTTCGTGTAGTCGGGTGCGCGGTCCCAGTTCGCCATGTGCCCGGCTCCGGCCAGCACGCGCACGGCGGCCTGCGGCGCCGCGGCCAGCAGCCGGTGCTCCATCCGCCGGTTCATCCGGTCCTCGGCGCCGTTGAGCACCAGCGTCGGACCGCCGTAGCGGCGCAGGGCGGGCAGGTAGTCGACCCCGGCCAGCTCGCGCAGGATCTCCGGGCCCGCCTGCGGGCGCACGCCCACCTCCAGCACGGCGGCGGAGACCTCACGGCCCGCCTGCTCGGCGAAGCGCTTCGCGGCGGCCCGTCGCACCCTGCGGTCACCGGCCAGCCGGAAGACCAGGCTCAGCACGGCCGCGTTGATCCGGCAGCGCCAGCCGACCCAGCCGGTGTGGTCGCCGGAGGCGCCGGTGACCACCAGCCCGGCGACCCGCTCCGGGTGGCGCCCGGCGAAGCTCATCGCCACGTGCCCGCCGAGCGAGAGGCCGACCACCAGCGCGGGCCGGTCCAGCCGCACCTTGGCGACCTCGGCGACCGCCTCGTCCATCCGGAACCGCCCCGAGGCGAGCGGGCCGTGTCCCGGCAGGTCGAGTGTGATGACCCGGAATTCCTTCTCCAGCTCGGCGACCTGGGACAACCACATTTTCCGGTTCACACCCGCGCCGTGCAGGAGCACGATCGGCAGGGCGTCCTCCGGTCCGCTGGCCTCAATCATGGAATTCACTTCCCCGATTCCTGCTCCGGGAAAACCATTCCGTGATGGTCCGTTCAGTCGAACAGGCCGCGTTCCATCGCCGTGGTCACCGCGGCGGTGCGGTCGGAGACATCGAGCTTGGCGAAAACGCGAAGAAGGTGCGTTTTCACCGTGGCCTCGCTGATGAACAGCTCCTTGCCGATCTCGCCGTTGCTCAGCCCGCGTTTGACCTGACGCAGCACCTCGATCTCGCGCGCGGAAAGGCTCGGGGCCTGGCCGCCGCGCACCTGGCTGAACAACTTGGCGGCGACCGACGGTGTGAGCACCGTCTCACCGCGCCCCGCGGCCCTGATCGCGTGCAGCAGATCCCCGCGCGAGGTGTCCTTCAACAGGTACCCGGAGGCCCCCGCCTCCACCGCGCGGAGGATGTCGCTGTCGGTCTCGTACGTCGTGAGGACCACGACCCGGCTGTCAGGACACTCCGAACGGATGCGTGCGGTGGCGGTGACCCCGTCTCCCCCCGGCATCCGCAGGTCCATCAGGACGACGTGCGGCCGGTGCGCCACGGTCATCGCCAGCGCCTCGGGGCCGGAGGCGGCCTCGGCGACCACCGCCAGGTCCTGCTCGGCGTTGAGCATCCCGCGCAGCCCTTCGCGCACAACGGGATGGTCGTCGACCAACAGGATCTTGATCACTGGATCGCTCATACCGGTACCGCCACCTTCACCACCGTGCCTTCTCCGGGCGCGCTGCTCACCGCGAACGCGCCGCCGACCTGTTCGGTGCGGCCCTCAAGCCCTGGCAGCCCGAAGCCCTTCGGCTGGCTCGCCGGGTCGAACCCCGTTCCGTCGTCGGCGATCCGCAGCAGCACCGCCTCGTCGGTGAACTCCAGCGACACCGCGACCGAGCTCGCGTTGGCGTGCTTGCGCACGTTGTTCAGCGCCTCCTGCGTCGCGCGCAGCAGCACCACCTCGATGTCGGTGGCCAGCCGCCTCGGCTCGCCGGTGACCACGCACTCCGCCGGGACGTCCAGCTCGTGGCCGACCCGCTCGACCAGCCTGCGCAGCGCCTCGACCAACGACGAGGTCAGCAACGGCGCGGGGGTCAGCGCGCCGACCAGCGCCCGTGCCTCGTCCAGGTTCTCCCGCGCGGTGCGCACCGCGAGCCCGAGGTGCCGCCGTGCCAGCCGCTGGTCGACCGCACTGTCCATTTCGGACTCAGCGGCCTGCACCAGCGTCACGATGCTGGTGAACCCCTGCGCCAGGGTGTCGTGGATCTCGCCGGCCAGCCGCTCCCGCTCCGCCGAGACGCCCGCCTCGTGCGACAGCCGCGCCACCTCGGCGCGCGAGCTCTCCAGCTGCGCGATCAGCCGCTCGCGCTCGGCGTTCTCCGCGGCCGTCCGGTCCAGCCAGAAACCGAACGCCACCGAGTAGAAGGCGGTCATCAACGCGAAGATCCCGTAGGCCGCGACGGTCTGCCACAGCTCGCCGTCCAGGACCAGCACGACGACCGCGCTGAGGTCCAACGCGAGGATCATCACCGCGGCCAGCCCCAGCCGCACCGACATGAACAGCTGCGGGCCGAGCACGAACACGATCGAGCTCGCGTCCAGTGCCGCGGCCACCGCGGGGGCGTAGAGCACGGTGATGCCGACGACGTAGACGACGCCGAGCCAGCGCGGGCCCTTCCGCCCCATCGCCGCCCTGCCGACCAGGCAGTACCAGGCGGCGATCGCGAACAGCAACGCGATCGCCCTGTGCTTGTCGGAGTGGACGTTGTCCCGCCCGAGCAGGATGGTGACGACGGTCAGCACCAGGAACACGGCGAAAACCGCGTCCCAGACGGGAAAGACCCGCAGCAACGCGTTGTCCTGCCGGGCGGGGACGCGGTGCGTGCTGACCACACTGACCAGGTTCCGCCCGAGCCGCGTCCGCAGCGGTGTCTTCGGAGCCGTCATCGCCCGACCCGGGAGCCGGACGACCGACCACGCCGACAGCACGCACGATCATCCGGGCGCTTCGAGCGGGAGAGCCGCGCCGTTGTGACCGTGCCCGCGCGGACCGCATGTCCTCCTTGTGTCCCGCGCGTGCCGCCGACCCTGTTCGCCCGGCTCCCGGAGCCCCCTCCGCCGTCGACAGCAACGGCGGCCGTGAACGGGAGCGCGGTCTCGGCATGGGCTGTGCCGAGGGACTCGTTCCCGTTCATGCCCCGATGCTGCCGGTGCGGACCGGTGCCCCGCGACGAACGAGTGGTGGAACCGGCTGTCCACCGGCCGGTTGATGCGGCGCGGGCCATCGCGGCTCAGACGGAGGTGACGGTGGCCCAGCCCTCGACGTCCTCGGGAGAGCGCGGGTCGGGGCCGACGTACTGCGCGGACGGCCGGACCAGCTTGCCGGTGCGCTTCTGCTCCATGATGTGTGCGCACCAGCCCGCGGTCCGCGCGCAGGTGAACATCGCGGGCATCATGTGCGGCGGCACCTGGGCGAAGTCCAGGATCACCGCCGCCCAGAACTCCACGTTGGTCTCGATCGCGCGGTCCGGCCGCCGCTCGCGCAGTTCGGCCAGCGCGGCCTGCTCCAGTGCGGCCGCGGCCTCGTACCGCTGAGCCCCCAGCTCCTGACACGTCCGGCGCAGCACCCGTGCCCTCGGGTCCTCGGCGCGGTAGACGCGGTGCCCGAAACCCATCAGCCGTTCCTTGCGGTCGAGGATGCCGGTGACCACGCCGCGCGCGTCGCCGGTCCGCTCGACCTCCTCGATCATCGGCAGCACCCTGGCCGGGGCGCCGCCGTGCAGCGGGCCGGACATCGCGCCGATCGCGCCGGAGAGCGAGGCGGCGACGTCGGCGCCGGTGGAGGCGATCACGCGCGCCGTGAAGGTGGAGGCGTTGAGGCCGTGCTCGGCGGCGGAGACCCAGTAGGCGTCGATCGCCTTGACGTGGGCGGGGTCCGGTTCGCCGCGCCAGCGGGTCATGAAGCGCTCGGTGATCGTGCGGCACTCGTCGATGCGGTCCTGCGGGACGGCGGGGATGCCGATGCCGCGCGCGGACTGGGCCACATAGGACAGTGCCATCACCGAGGCGCGGGCGAGCTCCTCGCGCGCGGTCTCGTCGGAGATGTCCAGCAGCGGGCGGTATCCCCAGATCGGCGCGACCATCGCCAGCGCCGCCTGCACGTCGACGCGGACGTCGCCGGTGTGCACCGGGATGGGGAACGGCTCGGCCGGCGGGAGCCCCGCGCCGAAGCGGCCGTCGACGAGCAGCGCCCACACGTCGCCGAAGGTGACGCGGCCCGCGAGCTCCTCGATGTCCACGCCCCGGTAGCGCAGCGCGCCGCCGTCGCGGTCGGGCTCCGCGATCTCCGTGCGGAAGGCGACTACGCCTTCGAGGCCCGGTCGGAACCCGTTGTCGTGGTTCGCATCCTGCACCGCGTTGTGCATAGGTTCGCCTCCTGAGCCGTCTTCGACGGCAAGCCTCTTTAGTGGCCCCCGGGTGTGCTTTACAAGGTGGCCTTCTATCTGTTTCGGTGCAGTAACCCTCCTCCCCAACACTCGGTGGCAGCAATCACCTCGTGCGGTGGCGTGCATCACCGGCCAGGCGGTTTCGAAAAGTGTGCCGAGGCCGTACGGTCCGCTCTCACGGGCTTGGTCGGCCAGCAATTCCGGGAGGGAACGTCATGCCGGACGTGAACATCGCACTGCCAGCCATGAGGGTGTCCTACGAGGCCGGCGTGCTGGACGAGTCCTCGCTGGCCGGAACATGGCATGAGCAGCTGCGCCTGTGGCTTGACGAGGCGATCGAGGCCAAGATCCCCGAGCCCAACGCGATGGTGCTGGCCACCGCCGACCGAGAAGGCCGCCCCTCCTCACGCACGGTGCTCCTTAAAGGACTCGATGACCGAGGAGTGGTGTTCTTCACCAACTACACCTCGAACAAGAGTCACGATCTGTTGGCGACGCGGTACGCCTCCGCCACTTTCCCGTGGTTCTCGATGCAACGTCAGGTGAGCATCCGCGGCGGAGTGGAAAAGGTGAACGCCGCGGAGACCGCCGAGTACTGGAACAGCCGCCCGCGTGGTTCGCAGCTCGGCGCGTGGGCATCGCCGCAGTCCCGGGTGGTCACCGGCCGCAACACGCTGAACTCCGCGCTGAACTCGGTACGCAGGCGCTTCGCCGAGTCCGAGCAGATCCCGGTTCCGCCGCACTGGGGCGGCTGGCGGATCCGGCCGGAGATCGTGGAGTTCTGGCAGGGCCGCGAGGACCGGATGCACGACCGGCTGCGCTTCCGCGACAACCGCGACGGGTGGAAGGTCGAGCGGCTGGCGCCCTGAGCCCTTACGTCCTTGGTGTCGGGGGTTTGCCGGGACCCGGCCGCGCACTTCTGTCGGGTAACCGACAAATGCGTTCCCATGTCAGCTGATGCTTACCTAGCCTCAGTGCGTGGATGACGCGGCCGGTTCCCAACCCCAGAGCTCCGAGACCATCGATCCGCCCGCCCGCCGGGGGCGGCTGCGCCGGATCGTGATCGACACCGAACCGCTGCGCATCCCCGCGTTCCGGCGGCTGTGGCTGTCCGGCGTGGTCACCGCGGTGGGCAGCCAGCTCGGCACGGTCGCGGTGCCCAAGCAGCTCTACGACCTCACCGGCTCCTCGGCCTGGGTCGGGCTCGCGGGCGCCTTCGCCGTGGTCCCGCTGATCGTCTTCGGACTGTGGGGCGGCGCCATCGCCGACGCGGTCGACCGCCGCAAGCTGCTTCTGGTGACAAACGTTGGCGTCGCGCTGACCTCGGTGTTGCTCTGGGCCCAGGCGGCGACCGAGCTCAACTCGCCGTGGGTCGTGCTGGTGCTCCTCGGCATGCAGCAGGCGTTCTTCGCGGTGAACATGCCGACCCGCAGCGCGGTGATCGCCCGGCTGATCCCGGTGCACCTGATGCCATCGGCCCAGGCGCTGAGCTCGACCACGTTCTCCCTGTCCGCGGTCTTCGGTCCGCTGCTGGCGGGCGCGCTGCTGCCGATCGTCGGTGTGTCGGCGCTGTTCCTGATCGACGCCGTCGCCCTGACCGCCACCCTGTGGGCGGTCTACCGGCTGCCGCCGCTGCCGCCGCTCACCGACTCGACCTCGCGCCGTGCCGGGCTGCGCGAGGTGGTCGACGGCTTCCGGTACGTGGCGACCCGCAGCGTCCTGCTGGCCTCGTTCCTGCTCGACATCATCGCGATGGTGGCCGGGATGCCCCGTGCGCTGTTCCCGGAGATGGCCGAGCGCACCTTCGGCGACCCGCCCGGAGGTGGTTCGGCGCTGGGGCTGCTCTACGCGGCCATTCCGCTGGGTGCGGGGGTCTGCGGCCTCTTCTCCGGGTGGCTGATGCGGGTCCAGCGGCACGGCGTCGCGATCGCGTTCTCCGTCGTCGCGTGGGGCGTGGCGGTGATCGGGTTCGGCCTGTCGGGCTCGGTGTGGTGGGCCGTCGCCTTCCTGGCCCTCGCCGGTGCCGCGGACATGGTGTCGATGGTCTTCCGGGGTGCGATGCTCCAGGCCGCGGTCACCGACGAGATGCGCGGCCGGATGCAGGGCATGTTCACGGTCGTGGTCGCGGGCGGCCCGCGCGTGGCGGACATGCTGCACGGCGCCGCCGGAGCCTCGGTCGGCGCCGGTGTCGCGGCGGCGGGAGGAGGCGCCCTGGTGGTGGTCCTGACCGTCGTCGCCGTCGTGTTGCTGCCCGCGTTCTGGCGCTACGTCGCTCCTAGAGCAGAGGCGCCAGCCCAGAGGTGAGGGTCGCGACGAGGGCGGCGGCCAGGGTGCCGTCCGGGTCCAGATCCGGGTCGAACACGGTGACCTCCAGTCCCAGGCAGGTGGGGGCCGAGGTCAGTCCGGCCAGCAGCTCCGCCAGCTCGGCGTGGTCCAGGCCGCCCGGGTCCGGGCTGTCCACCGCGGGCATGATCGCCGCGTCGAGCACGTCGACGTCCAGGTGCACCCAGAACCCGTCCAGCCGGTCGAGCCGTTCCCGAGCCCACCGTGCGGTCTCGCCGGTGCCCGCCGCCTTGGTCGCTGCGGCGGTGCGGACCAGGATCTCGGTGCCCGCGAGCTCGTCGAGCGCCTCGTCGTCCTCCCGGATTCCGAGCAGCACCACGGTGTCGTCGGCGAACAGCGGCCCCTTGTCGTCCACATCGGACAGATCGGCTTGGCCGCGGCCGGTCGCCAGCGCCAGTGCCTCGCCCGCAGCCGCGCCCACGTGCTCGGAGTTGCCGGGGTGCCGGAAGTCGGAGTGCCCGTCCAGGTAGACCAGCCCGGCGCGGCCGACGTGACGGCGCGCCGCCGCTCCCGTGCCGAGCAGGATGCCGCAGTCGCCGCCCAGGACCACCGGGAACAGGCCGGAGTCGAGCAGCCTGCCCACGCGCTCCGCCAGCCGCTCGGCGTAGGCGGCGATCAGGGGCGCGTGGAAGACGCCGTCGCCCGGCTGCCAGTCCTCGCGGTCGTAGCGCGGCGCGACAAGGTGCCCTGCGTCGACCGCGCCGAGCTTGGACAGCAGTCCGGCCTCCCGCAGTGCGCCGGGGGCCTTGGCGGTTCCCGGCACCGTTCCCGGCTTCGGCGGGCGCAGGCCGAGGTTCGACGGGGCGTCCAGCGCGGCGATGGGCTTCATGCGAACCACCGTAGCAGTAACAGTGGTTACTGGCCGATCATCCAGCTGCTGCTGGTGTTCTGGGCCTTCGGCGGCGCTGTCGCCGTAGTCGCCGCCGTGTTCGGCTCCGGGTCGTTCCTCTTCTTCGGCACGGACCAGCTCTGCGTCGAGACCGGCGGCGTCACCGGCGTCGAGGTGCCCGTCAGGGACCTGCGACCCGGCGCCAGCGCGTTCAGCAGCGAGATCCGGTTCTGCGCGAGTCCCGTCACCGGGGGGGGCAGCGCTTCGTGTGGGGACTGGCGAACGTGCCCAGCCTGATCGTGCGGCTCATCGCGCTGCTGCTCGGTCTGCGCCTGGTGAGCGGCATTCGGGACGGCGGCCTGCACACGTCGTCCACGGTGCGACGCCTGCGGGTGCTCGGCTGGCTGCTGCTGCTCGGGTGCGTCGCGGTGAGCCTGGTCGAGGCCTTCGCCCGCAGCGGCTTCCTGGCGACCTTGTTCCCCGCGGGTGCGCCCTGGTTCGAGCAGTGGGACTTCCCGCTGTGGGCGGTCGTCCTCGGTTGTGTGCTGCTGTCCTTCGCGAAGATCATCCGTATCGGCAGCGAGATGCGGGAAGACCTCGAAGGGACTGTGTAGATGCCACCGGCGGACACCGACGCGAACGGAGTCCGCGTGCACCTCGACCGGCTGCTCGCCGAGCGGGGGGTGACGCTGACCGAGCTGTCCGAGCGGGTCGGGGTGACCCAGGCGAACCTGTCGATCCTGAAGAACGGACGGGCGAGGGCGATCAGGTTCAGCACGCTGGCGCGGCTGTGCGAGGTGCTCGACTGCCAGCCGGGCGACCTGCTCAGCCACGGCGGCTGATTCGAAAACTTTTTGCCGGGTAACCATTTGACCTAGCTGGGAGCGCGCCTGGCGCGGTCAGCTTCTTCTCCGCAACGTGACCAGGCACACTCTGTGGTCATGTCCGAGACGACGTCGCCCAGCCCGGCCGCCGCTGCCGCCGACGGCCAACCGGAGCTGAAGCGGGCCATTGGCTCGAAACTGCTGTTGTTCTTCGTGATCGGTGACATCCTGGGTACCGGCGTCTACGCGCTCACCGGGACCGTCTCCGGCAAGGTCGGAGGGGCGCTGTGGGTGCCCTTCCTCATCGCTTTCGCGGTGGCCTTCCTCACCGCGTTCAGCTACCTGGAGCTTGTTGGTAAATATCCGAAAGCGGCGGGTGCGGCCCTCTACACCAACCGCGCCTTCAAGATGCCGTTCCTGACGTTCATGGTCGCGTTCGCGGTCATGTGCTCCGGCATCACCTCGGCCTCCTCGGCCGCGGTCGCCTTCGGTGGCACCTACCTCAAGGAGTTCGTCACCGCTCCGACGACGATCGTCGCGATCGGCTTCCTCGCGCTGCTCGCCTTCATCAACTTCCGCGGCGTCGGCGAGTCGGTGAAGGCCAACGTGGTGCTGACGCTGATCGAGCTGTCCGGCCTGGTGATCATCATCGCCATCGGTGTGTTCGCCGTGGTCAACGGCCAGGGCGACCCGAGCCGCCTGGTGGAGTTCAACACCGCCGACCAGTCCGCGTGGATCGCGATCACCTCCGCGACCTCGCTGGCGTTCTTCGCGATGGTGGGCTTCGAGGACTCGGTCAACATGGCCGAGGAGTGCAAGGACCCGGTCCGGATCTTCCCGCGCTCGATGCTGATGGGCATGGGCGTCGCGGGCTCGATCTACCTGCTGGTCGCGATCACCTCCTCGCTGCTGGTCAGCAGCGAGGACCTGAAGAACGCGGGCTCCAAGGCGCTGCTCACCGTCGTCCAGGTCGGCGCCCCGGCGTTCCCGCTGGCGCTGTTCGCCTTCATCGGCCTGTTCGCGGTCGCCAACTCGGCGCTGATCAACATGCTGATGGCCAGCCGCCTCGTCTACGGCATGGCCAACGAGAAGATCATCCCGATGCCGTTCGCCAAGGTGCACCAGACGCGGCGCACCCCGTGGATCGCCATCGTGTTCACCAGCCTGATCGCGGTCGGGCTGGTCTCGACCATGGACATCAGCGTGCTCGGCGGCACCACCGCCCTGCTGCTGCTGGCGGTGTTCACCATCGTCAACATCGCCTGCTTGGTGCTGCGCAAGGAGACGGTCGAGCACAAGCACTTCAGGGCGCCGACGATCGTCCCGATCCTGGGCGCGATCACCTGCGCGTACCTGGCGCTGCCGTTCTCCGGCCGGGCATCGACCGACTACGTGCTCGCGGGCGTGCTGCTCGGCATCGGCCTGGTGCTCTGGGTGGTCAACTGGCTGTTCTTCCGGCGCAAGGAGGGCATCAAGGCGGACTTCGACCCCGCCGCGCTCAGCAAGTAGCACTGAATCGTTCCGTAGGCTGCCCCCATGGGAGCGGGGCGGCCTACGGGCGAGCAGTTCGAGATCACCAACGGCGCGGCACGGGTGGTCGTCACCGAGGTCGGTGCGAGTCTTCGGGTGTTCGAGGTCGGCGGCGTGCCGTACGTGACCACCTACCCCGAGACCGACGCGCCGCCGCTGTCCGCGGGCCTGGTGCTCGCACCGTGGCCGAACCGGGTGCGCGACGGCCAGTGGAGCTTCTACGGCGAGCCGCAGCAGCTGGAGCTGTCCGAGTCCCCGCGCAGGGTGGCCATCCACGGCCTGACCCGCACGATCGGGTGGCAGGTGCTGGAGCGCTCGACCGAGGCGATCACCCTGGGCGTGCTGATCGAGAGCCAGCCCGGCTGGCCGGTGCCGCTGCGCACGAGCGTCCGCTACGCCCTCGACGCCGACGGCGGCCTGACCGTCACGCACACCGTGCTCAACGTCGGCGACCGCACGACCCCGTTCGGCGTCGGCGTCCACCCCTACCCGCGCGCGGGCCACGCCGCCGCCTACGAGTGCACCCTCCAGCTCGCCGCGACGACCAATCTCCCGGTCGACCCGGAGCGCCTGCTGCCCAACGGTCCGGTGGCCCCGCTCGCCGGTGAGGACTTCGACTTCCGGGAGCCGCGCGAGCTCGACGGGATGCTGCTCGACCACACCTACGGCGGGTGCGTCCCCGAGGAGGACGGGATCATCCGGCACCGCCTCGTCGGCCCGGACACCGGCGTGGAGATCTGGGCGGAGCCGGACTTCGGCTGGGTCCAGGTGTACTCGACGACGGGCTTCCCCGGAGCCTCCTCCGCGATCGCCGTCGAGCCGATGACCTGCCCGACGAACGCGCTCAACTCCGGCATCGACCTGCGCGAGCTGGCGCCGGGGGAGAGCTGGGCCGGGAGCTGGGGACTGCGCCCGATGTCCTGAGCGCGGGTGCCCGCTTGGCCGGAACGAGCCAGACCGGGTTTCTCCAGCCGGTGGAAGCGATTACCGTCCCGAGCCGTGGATGTCGCGATCACAGGTGGATACGTCGTGCCCGTCGATGGGGACCCCATCGAGGGCGGAACCGTGCTGGTCCAGGACGGCCGGATCACCGCGGTCGGAGCGGACGCCGACGTGGAGGTGCCCGACGGCATCCCCGTCGTCGACGCCTCCGGCTCGTGGGTGCTGCCCGGCTTCGTCGAGGCCCACGCGCACATGGGTGTGCACGAGGAGGCCGAGGGCTGGGCGGGCCAGGACACGAACGAGATGACCGACCCGGTCGGGGCCAGGATGCGCGCGCTGGACGCCATCAACCCGGCCGACATGGGCTTCGCCGACGCGCTGGTCGGCGGCGTCACCACGGCGGTCGTCAAGCCCGGCTCCGGCAACCCGATCGGCGGCCAGACGGTCGCGCTGAAGTGCTGGGGCCGCACGGTCGACGAGATGCTGATGGTCGAGCCGGTCAGCGTGAAGAGCGCGCTCGGCGAGAACCCGAAGCGGGTCTACGGCGACAAGAAGACGCTGCCGTCGACCCGTCAGGGCGTCGCCGCGGTGATCCGCGACGCGCTGACCAAGGCCCAGGACTACCGCGCCAAGCGGGCGCACGCCGCCGAGGAGAACAAGCCCTTCGACCGGGACACCACGATGGAGGTCCTGGTCCGGGTGCTCGACGGCGAGCTGCCGTGGTGCCAGCACACCCACCGCCTCGACGACATCGCGACGGCGATCCGGCTGGCCGACGAGTTCGGCTACCGGCTGGTGATCAACCACGGCACCGAGGGCCACCTGATCGCCGACGTGCTCGCCGAGCGGGACATCCCGGTGATCATCGGCCCGCTGCTGACCTCGCGGTCCAAGGTGGAGCTGCGCAACCGCTCGCTGCGCAACCCCGGGCTGCTGGCCAAGGCGGGCGTGCGGATCGCGATCACCACCGACCACCCGGTCGTCCCGATCAACTTCCTGGTCCACCAGGCGACGCTGTCGGTCAAGGAGGGCCTCGACCCCGACGTGGCGCTGCGGTCGATCACCACCAACCCGGCGAAGATCCTCGGCCTCGACGACCGGGTCGGCGCGCTCAAGCCCGGACTGGACGGCGACGTGGTGATCTGGTCCGGTGACCCGCTTGACGTGATGAGCCGCGCGTTGCAGGTCTTCATCCAGGGGCGCGAGGTCTACCACTACGACTCCGACCGCGGTGAGGGCGTCGTCGCCGACCCGTTCCGCAGGAGCGCGCCGTGATCGTGGTGGGCGGCGAGGCCCTCGTCGACCTCGTGCCCTCACCGTCCGGGGAGTCCACTGTGGAGGGACTGCCCGCCCTGCTGCCCAGGCTCGGCGGCGGCCCTTACAACGTCGCGGTCGCACTGGGGCGGCTCGGCAGCCGGGTGTCCTTCCTGTCCAGGGTGTCCACCGACTTCTTCGGCGACGCACTCGTCGGAAGGCTCAGCGAGTCCAAAGTGGACACATCGCTGCTTGCGCGTGGCGCCGAGCCGACCACGCTGGCGGTCGTCGGCCTGGCCGAGGACGGCTCCGCGCGCTACTCCTTCCACGTGGAGGGCACCGCCGACCGGCTGGTCGGCGACCCGGGGCCGCTGCCTGCCGAGGTCAGGGCGGTCTCCCTCGGCACGCTCGGCATGGTGCTGGAGCCCGGCGCGTCCGCCTACGAGGCGGTGCTGCGGCGGGAGGCCGGGCTCGGGCGGTTCACCATGCTCGACCCGAACATCCGCTCCGCGCTGATCACCGACCCGGACGCCTACCGGGAGCGGTTCCTGTCGTGGTTGCCGCACGTCGGCCTGCTCAAGCTCTCCGTGGAGGACGCCGCCTGGCTGGCCGACGCCGAGGATCCCTGGCCGGCGATCCGCGAGTGGGTCGCCAAGGGGCCCGCCGGCGTCGTGCTCACCCTCGGCGGGGAAGGCCTGGCGGTGCTCACCGGGCGCGGTGGTCTGGTGCGGGTGCCCGCCCACCGGGTCGAGGTGGTTGACACCATCGGCGCGGGCGACACGGTGCACGCGGCGGTGCTCGGCTGGCTCGACCGCAACGACGCGCTTTCGATGGAATCGGTCCGGGAATTGCCCGACGAATCGTGGCGGAGCGCGCTGGAATTCGCCGCGCGAGCCGCCGCGATCACCTGTTCCAGGGCGGGCGCGGAACCGCCGTGGGCGGATGAGCTGAATTAGCGAATGGACGTATTGCGGGGCCGGGCCGCCGTCCGGCGCGTCCGGCTCCGCTACGTTCCGCAGTCGGCTGGATACGGCAGGTAATCACTTCGGCGGCCGCACCTTTGCTCCGACAGCGGCAAAGTAGCCCAGATGGCTCAATCGTCCCGACACCGTCGGGTAAACCTCCGGTCGAGCGTTCGTCGCGGATTGGTCCGCTCCGTCTGCGCTCGTCACGAGCCCCTGACCGGTACAGATACCGTTCAGTAACCGTAAAGGGAGTGGTGCAAGCCACGAAATGCCGGCCGCCAGACCGTACAAGCGTTATGTGATACCTGTCCCAACTGTGCCGAGGGGGTAAGTCCGTGGCTGCACAACGGGCGGATCGCCTACTAGCTTGGACCCGACAGGACCCCAACGAGGCGGTGCTGCGGGCGGACATCCCGACCGTTCTCCACCCGTCCTCGTCCGAGCGTGAGAGGGACTCGCATGCCCGACGCGACGACCGCGCCTGACCAGGCGGCCACTTCGGCTGAAGCCACAACCGTCGCGCTGCGCCACCCGGGCGGCGAGCACGAGATGGGCCTGGTGCCGGCCAGCGAAGGCTCATCAGGGATCGACCTCGGCAAGCTGCTCGCGAAGACCGGCCTGGTCACCCTGGACACCGGTTTCGTCAACACCGCCTCCTGCTCTTCGGAGATCACCTACATCGACGGTGACGCGGGCATCCTGCGCTACCGCGGGTACCCGATCGAGCAGCTGGCGGAGAAGTCCACCTTCGTCGAGGTCAGCTACCTGCTCATCCACGGCGAGCTGCCGACCAAGGCCCAGCTCGACGACTTCACCACCAAGATCAGCAGGCACACCCTGCTGCACGAGGACCTGAAGCGCTTCTTCGACGGCTTCCCGCGCGACGCGCACCCGATGCCGGTGCTGTCCTCCGCGGTCTCCGCGCTGTCCACCTTCTACCAGGACAGCCTGAACCCGTTCGACGACCAGCAGGTCGAGATGTCGACCATCCGCCTGCTGGCGAAGCTGCCCACCATCGCCGCCTACGCGTACAAGAAGTCCGCGGGCCAGCCGTTCCTCTACCCGGACAACTCCCTCGGGCTGGTGGAGAACTTCCTGCGGATGACCTTTGGTCTGCCCGCCGAGCCCTACGAGGTCGACCCGGCGCTGACCAAGGCGCTCGACCTGCTGTTCATCCTGCACGCCGACCACGAGCAGAACTGCTCGACCTCGACGGTGCGCATGGTCGGCTCCTCGGAGGCCAACCTCTTCGCGAGCATCTCCGCGGGCATCAACGCGCTGTTCGGCCCGCTGCACGGCGGCGCCAACCAGGCCGTGCTGGAGATGCTGGAGAGCATCAAGGCCGACGGCGGCGACGTCGACAAGTTCGTGGAGCGGGTGAAGAACAAGGAGGCGGGCGTCCGCCTGATGGGCTTCGGCCACCGCGTCTACAAGAACTACGACCCGCGCGCGGCGATCATCAAGAAGACCGCGGACGAGGTGCTGCAGAAGCTCGGCGGTGACGACCAGCTGCTGGAGATCGCCAAGCGGCTGGAGGAGAAGGCGCTCGCCGACGAGTACTTCATCTCCCGCAAGCTCTACCCGAACGTGGACTTCTACACCGGCCTGATCTACCGCGCCATGGGCTTCCCGACGCGGATGTTCACGGTGCTGTTCGCCCTGGGCCGCCTCCCCGGCTGGATCGCCCACTGGCGCGAGATGATGAAGGACCCGGCCACCAAGATCGGCCGTCCCCGGCAGATCTACGTCGGCCCCACCGAGCGCGACTTCGTCGAGATCGACAAGCGCTGACCCCGCTTTCCTGACCGCCCCGGCGCACCCGCGCCGGGGCGGTTCCTTGTGGGGCGGGCTGGGTACGGTTCGAGGGTGACTACGTCGATCTTGTGGTTCCGGCGGGACCTGCGGCTCGGGGACCATCCGGCGTTGGCCGAGGCCGGGCGCGCCGCCGACCGCGTGCTGGCGCTCTACGTGCTCGACCCGCGGTTGCTCGGACCGTCCGGGGCGCCGCGGCGGACCTTTCTCTACCGGTGCCTGCGTGAGCTGAACGACCAGTTGGACGGGCGGCTGCTTGTGCTGCGCGGTGATCCCATCGACGTGGTCGCGCGCGTGGTGCGCGAGTTCGGGGCCGACAGCGTCCACGTCTCCGCCGACGCCGGGCCGTACGGGCGCGAGCGGGACGCGTTGGTGGAGAAGGCGATCGACGTCGACTTCGTCCGCACCGGGTCGCCTTACGCGATCACGCCAGGGCGGGTGCTGAAGGGCGACGGGACTCCGTTCAAGGTGTTCACGCCGTTCTACCGTGCGTGGACCGAGCACGGGTGGCGCGGCCCCGCGAGGACTTCGGCGTCCACTGTGGATTGGGTTGATCCGTCGCGAATGGACGGTGTCGCCATTCCCGATGACGAGGACCTCGGCGGGATGGAGATCCCTGCCGCTGGTGAGGATGCCGCACGGAAGGCTTGGCGGGAGTTCCGGAAGGTGCGCGCGGAGTACGCCGAGCACCGCGACCGGCCCGATCTGCCGGGCACCAGCCGGATTTCTCCTTACCTGCGCTGGGGGTGCGTGCACCCGCGCACGTTGCTCGCCGACCTCGGGCCGGACGACGAGGCATATCGGCGGGAGCTGGCGTTCCGGGACTTCTACGCCGACGTGCTGTGGCACCGTCCGGAGAGCGCGCGGAAGAACTACGACCGCAAGTTCGACGCCCTGCCCCACGACAGCGGGGAGAAGGCCGACGAGCTGTTCGAGGCCTGGTGCGCCGGGAAGACCGGGTTCCCCATCGTCGACGCGGGGATGCGGCAGCTGCTCGCCGAAGGGTGGATGCACAACCGGGTGCGGATGATCGTCGCCAGCTTCCTGGCGAAGGACCTGCACCTGTGGTGGCGGCGCGGTGCCACGCACTTCATGCGGTACCTGGTGGACGGAGACCTCGCGTCCAACCAGCACGGGTGGCAGTGGACCGCCGGCTCCGGAACGGACGCGTCGCCGTACTTCCGGGTGTTCAACCCGATCACGCAGGGGGAGAAGTTCGACCCCAACGGCGACTACGTCCGCAGGTACGTCCCGGAGCTGCGCGAGGTCGCGGGGAAGCGCGTGCACCAGCCGTGGAAGCTCGACGGTGGGGTTCCCGCCGGTTACCCGGCGCCGATCGTGGATCACGCCGAGGAACGGCTGGAAGCCTTGCGGCGCTACGACATTGTGAAGGGGACGTAGCAGTGGGGGGGCACCGTTGACGGTGCCCCCCCCACTCCGTTTCAGCTGGCGCGCAGGGCGTCGCGGAGCTTGACGCGGCTGCCGGTGCGCAGGACGGCGTTGCCGAACACGCGGCCCGCCAACCAGATCAGCCCGGCGAGCGCGGCCACCGCGAGCACGATCGAGACGATCACCTGCCATGCGGGCGCGACCCCGAGCGCGGCGCGCGCGGGCATCACGATCGGGGAGAACGGCGGGATGAACGACAGCACTTCGAGCAGCTTGCTCTCCGGGTCGCGCGGGATCGTGATGAACGTCAGCACGAACGGGATGATCGCCGAGAACATCAGCGGCTGGACCACGGCGTTGATGTCCTCCTGGCGGGACACCAGGGAACCCGCCATCGCGAACATCACCGCGTAGAGGAAGAAGCCGAGGAAGTACCACACCACCGCGGACAGCACGGTCATCAGCACCGCGCCCTGCGGCAGCGTCAGCACGCCGAGCTGGATCGCCGCGGTGAGGCCGACCGCGGCGACGATGCCCATCTGGAGCAGGCCGACCAGGCCGATGCCGAGCACCTTGCCCGCCAGCAGCTGCCACGGCCGCACCGAGGACAGCAGCAGTTCGATCACGCGGCTGGACTTCTCCTCGACCACGCCCTGCGCGACCGCCATGCCGAACATCAGCAGGGAGCCGTAGAGCAGGAACGTGATTCCCATGGCCACGCCCAGCCGCTCACCGCGCTCCGGGTCGTCCGGCTCGATGGTGCGCACCTCGAACTTGGCGCCGGCGACGCTGGCGCGCACCGCGTTGGGGTCGAGCCCGGCCTCGGCCAGCTCGGCGTCGAGGGCCTGCTGGCGCACGAGGCTTTCCAGCGCCGCGCGGACCTGGGTGCCGAGGTCCTTCTTCACCAGCACCTGGAGCTGGTCGGTCGCGCCGCTGACCAGGACGTCGATCTCGCCCTCGGTCACCTGGCGCTCACCGGTGGCCACGTCGGGCACGGTGGTCACCGAGACGTCCTCGCCGAGGGACCTCGCCGACGCCTTCAGGGGCTCGGCGAGCACGTTCGCCTGACCGGTCATGCCGACCGTGGTCCGCGACATGCTCTGGCCGACGAAGAACATCACGCCGACGTAGGCGGCGATCACGATGATGATCGCCAGCGTGCCGATCACGAACGCCTTTGACCGCACGCGGGTGTTCAGCTCGCGTCTGGCGACCAGCCAGACGCCGCGCGGGGCGGAAACGGTTGTCTTGCTCATGCCGCGCGCTCCTCGGTGACCACGTTGCGGAACAGTTCGGTCAGGGTCGGCCGGAGCCTGGCGAACTCGTGCACCGGCCCGGTCTCCAGCGCGGCGCGCAGCACCACCTGGTCGTCGGCGCCCTCGGCGAGCTCCAGCACCGTGCGGCCGTCGACGTGGCTGAGCATCGTCACGCCGGGCAGCTGGTCGGCCCAGCCGTAGCCGGCCAGCGGCGCGTGCACCTCCAGACGGATGTTGCCGCTGTCGCGCAGCTCCTCAACGGTGCCGTTGGCGACCATTCGTCCACTTCGGACAATTCCGACGCGGTCGCACAGCCGCTCGACCAGGTCCAGCTGGTGGCTGGAGAAGACCACCGGAACCCCGGAGTCGCACTTGTCCCGCAGCACCTGGCTCATCACGTCCACGGCGACCGGGTCGAGGCCGGAGAACGGCTCGTCGAGCACCAGCACCTCGGGGTCGTGGGCCAGCGCCGCCGCGAGCTGGACCCGCTGCTGGTTGCCGAGGGAGAGCTTCTGCACCTCCTCGTCGCGCCGCGCGGTGAGCCCGAGCCGCTCGGTCCACTCGTCGGCGGCCCTGCGCGCGGCCGCGGTGGTCATGCCGTGCAGCTCGGAGAGGTAGACCAGCTGCTCGACCACCTTCATCTTCGGGTAGAGGCCGCGCTCCTCCGGCATGTAGCCGAAGTGCCGCCTGGTCTCGAAAGTGATCGGCTCGCCGTTCCAGCGGATCTCGCCGGAGTCGGCGGAGAGCACGCCGAGCGCGATCCGCATCGTGGTGGTCTTGCCGGCGCCGTTGCTGCCGACGAAGCCGAACATCTCGCCTGCACGGACCGAGAAGCTCATGTCCTGCAATGCCACGACGGAGCCGTAGCTCTTGGAGATCCGATCGATCTCCAGCACCGCGTCAGACACGGTGTTCTCCCTCCGGTGGGCGGTGGTCCTGGTGCGGAGTCTTTCAACTTTCCACTCGTGAAGACAAAGAAACGCGCGGTTTCCGTGCCTAGCTCACAGATATCCGGTGGCCGTGCCCGCCGCCGCCGTTTACCGTCGTGCTGTGGAGCCGCTGAGCCAGGCCGAGATCCGGTCATCCTTCGTGAACTGTTCCAAGGGTGAGGCCAAAGGCGTGACTCTGCCCGCCAGGGTGGAGACAATCCCCTGGGCGGACATCGACTTCCTCGGCTGGCGCGACCCGAAGGCGACCGGCAGGGGCTACCTGGTGCTGCGGCACGAGGGCGCCGCGGTCGGCCTCTCGTTGCGCGCGACGACCCCGCCGAGGAGCAGGCTGCGCTCGTCGCTGTGCAACTTCTGCATGACCGCCCATGCGGCAGCCGACATCGCGCTGTTCTCCGCACGGCGCGCCGGGGCCGCCGGGAAGGCGGGCAACACGCTCGGCGTCTACCTCTGCGCGGACCTCGCATGCTGCCTCTACGTGAGGCGCAAGCTCGTTCCTGAGGTGCCGCAGCCCAGCGAGACGCTCTCCGTAGAGGAGCGCGTCGCCCGGATGGAGCTCAACCTGCACCGCTTCGTCGCGGACGTGCTCAGCGCGCCCTAGACGCCTTCCAATGCCCTGCGCACCAGGGACTCCACGCCGTCCTTCGCGGCGGCCCGGTCGGCGGGGACCAGGCCGACACGGGTGCGGCGGTCGAGCACGTCGTCGGCGTTGAGCGCACCCTCGTGCCGCACCGACCACACCACCTCGGCGGCGCTGACCCCGGCCGCCACCTCCTCGGCCAGCTCCCCGTCGAACTCGGTGAGCGCGTTGATCCGGGGCGCCTCCGCGCCGTACCGGGCGACGAGCGTCGCCGGTGCATCCACAATGGACAAGTAGGCCGCCGGTGCGGAACCGACGAGCGGTATCCGGGTCGTCCGCGACTCGCCGCAGTGCAGATCTCGTTGCCGCGCAACGGCGTCCACCGCGTCCGCGGCCATCCTCCGGTAGGTCGTCAGCTTGCCGCCCACGACCGTCACCACACCGTCCCGCGAGGTGAGCACGGCGTGCTTGCGGGAGATGTCGGCGGTCTTGGCGTCGGCGGAGTCGATCAGCGGCCGCATCCCGGCGAAGGAGCCGATCACGTGCTCACGGCCGATCGGCCGCTCCAGCACCGACGAGGCGACACCGAGCAGGAAGTCCACATCGGACTCGGGCACCTCCGGCACGTCGGGCACGGGGGAGGACACCGGCTCGTCGGTGAGCCCGAGGTAGACCCGCCCATCGGCCTGCGGCAGCACCAGTACGTACCGGTTGCGCTCGCCGGGGACCGGCACGGTCAACGCGGTCCCGGTGATGCCGAGGTCAGCGGCGGAGAGCACGAGGTGCGAACCCCGTGAAGGCCGCAGCCGCACACCGTCGACAACCTGGTCGGCCCACACCCCAGCGGCGTTGACCACCGCCTTGGCGCGGATGTCGAAGGACGCTCCGGTCAGCTCGTCGCGCACCTGCGCGCCGTCACCGGTCACGCTCACCGCGCGGACCCTGGTCAGGATGCGTGCGCCGAACCCCGCCGCCGTCCGCGCCAGTGTCACGACGAGGCGGGCGTCGTCGACGAGCTGACCGTCGAAGGACAGCAGGCCACCGCGCAGCCCCGCCCGCCGCAGGCCGGGAGCAAGCGCCACTGCCTCGGCGATGGGAACGCGGCGTGGTCCCGGCAGCACGGAGCTCGGTGTGCGGGCAGCTCTCCGTAGTGCGTCGCCTGCGAGGAGTCCGGCGTGCAACACCGACTCGGAGGCGCGGGAAATCCCGCCGCCGGAACGAGTTCTGGCGTGCAGCGGGATCAGCTGGGGAAGCGCGCGCACCAGGTGCGGAGCCGTCCGCGTCATCAGCAGCCCGCGCTCCACAGCGCTTTCGTGGGCGAGGCCGACCTCTCCGTGCGCCAGGTAGCGCAAGCCGCCGTGCACGAGCTTGCTCGACCAGCGGGACGTGCCGAACGCGAGGTCGTGCGCCTCGACGAGCGCGACGGAGAGCCCCCGGGACGCGGCGTCGAGAGCGGTCCCGGCTCCGGTCACCCCGCCGCCGATCACGAGCACGTCCACGACCTCTCCGCCCGCGAGCGCTTCGAGCTCCTTGGCGCGTCGCCCGGCGTTGAGGGAGGTGGCTCGCAACGAGCCCGAGGGAAGTGGGGTCGCGGTCATGGGCTGACCTCCGGTGAGAGCGAAGCATCGAGTGTGTGCGCCAGCTCGGCGAACAGGGCCTCCTCGGCGAGGTCCGAGGTGGCCGGGCGCAGCGAGAGCACCACGCCCTGGGCGATCAGCATCAGCATCCGGACCTGCGCCGCCGCGTCGCCCGGCCGGATCGAGTCGTCGGCGTGCCCGGCAAGCACCTGCTCGTGCAAGAACTGCTCGGCGATCCGCTGCGTGCTGCCCAACCGCTCGAACACGTAGGGGATGAGCAGCTGCGGATCGACTTCGAGGACAGTGCGCAGCAGCGGGTTGGCGCTGAGCAGCCGCACCCCTTCGACCACGCACTCCACCAACCGCCGTCGCGTGGTTCCTCGGCCGTTCCCCCGAACGGCGACCTCGCCGAGCAGGGTGCCGAACTCCCTGGTCATGAGGGCTGCCAGCAAGGTCGTCACGTCGGGGAAGCGGCGGTAGAGCGTCATCCGGCTGACCCCCGCCCGCCGAGCCACCTCGCTCAGCGTGGTGCGGCGGACGCCCGTCGCCAGGACGCAGTCGCGGGCCGCGTCCAGCACCGTGGCGTCGTGGACTCGGTTCGCCGGAACCCTGTGACACTCGGAGGTCATGTGTAACACTGTAGCCGTGACCCAGCGCATCGACCACACCCTTCGCGGGAGCTGGACCTCGGCCCCCGCCTCCGAAGCGCACCTGCCGCCGCACGCGCTGCGTTGGTTGCGCGCCCGCACCGGCCTCGGTGCCGCGATCACGCCGGAGGCTCCCGGCTCCGTGCTCGCGGTGTCGGACTCGCGGCTCGCGCCGGACGCGCGGACGGCGCTCGCCGAGGTCGTCGGCGACGCACAGGTGCTGGTCGATCGCGAAGCTCGCCTCGGGCGTGCGGGTGGTCTGTCCTATGTGGACCTGATGCGCCGCCGCGGAGCCGGAGAGCTCGCGATCCCGGATGCCGTTGTGCTGCCCGCAGATCCCGAGCAGGTGCAGCGGGTGCTCGAAACCTGTGTGGAGCACGACGTCGCAGTGGTGCCCTTCGGCGGTGGGACCTCGGTTGTCGGCGGCGTGAACGCGTTGCGCGGCACCAAGTCCGCCGTGATCGCGCTCGACCTGGTCCGGCTCGACCAGCTCGTGTCGGTTGACCCGGTATCGCGCACAGCCGTGTTCCGCGCCGGAGTTCGCGCGCCCGACGCCGAGCGGTTGCTCGCCGCGCACGGTGTGACCCTCGGCCACTTCCCGCAGTCCTTCGAGCGCGCGACCCTCGGCGGCTTCGCCGTGACGCGGTCCTCCGGCCAGGCTTCAGCCGGGTACGGGCGTTTCGAGGAGATGGTTGTCGGCGTACGGATGGCCACGCCGCAAGGGGAGATGCGGCTCGGCGGCGTCCCGGCATCGGCCGCGGGGCCGGATCTGAAGCGGTTGGTCATCGGCAGTGAGGGACTGTTCGGTGTTGTCACTGAGTTGACCTTGAGGGTGCGACCGGTTCCCCGCGTCAAGCACTACGAGGGGTTCGTCCTCGACGGTTGGGAGCGAGGAGCGGACGCGGTTCGCGCGCTGGCGCAGAGCAGGACGCTCGCCGACATCACCAGGCTGTCCGATGTGGACGAAACCGAGGTGTCGTTCGAGCTCTCCGGCGGCTGGAAGGTCAAGGGGCTCAAGGCGTACCTGCGTGCTCGTGGGATCTCGCAGCCCTGCATGCTGATCCTCGGGTGGGAGGTCGGTTCGCCGCGCGAGCTGGCTACTCGCCGCGCTGCCGCCCTGCACAAGCTGCGGCGGTTCCGCCCGGTCGGACTCGGTCGTGCTCTTGGCGAGACGTGGCGCAAGGGGCGCTTCGGTGGCCCTCGTCAGCGGGATGTGCTGCTCGACGTGGGCGTGTGCGTCGAGACGCTGGAGACGGCGGCGACCTGGTCCAACCTGACGGCGCTCCGCACCGCTGTGAAGGGAGCGCTCGTCGATTCCCTTGGTACGGCTGGGAGTCGTCCCGTGGTCATGTGCCACATCTCCCACGCCTATGAGACCGGGGCGTCGCTGTACTTCACGACGCTGGCGCCACGCTCCGCCGAGGACCCGCTCGGCCAGTGGCAGCGTGCCAAGGTCGCGGCGTGCGAGGCGATCGTCGGCCACAGCGGCACGATCAGCCACCACCACGCGGTCGGTGTGGACCACGCGCCCTGGCTCGGGGCGGAGATCGGTGATCTGGGACTTGAGGTGCTGCGCGCGGTGAAACAGCGGCTCGACCCGACCGGCGTGCTCAACCCGGGGAAACTGGTCGGCGACGCAGAACCGCGCCCGTGAGCACCGCGGCGACCACGCCGCCCAACGCGTTGGCGAGGTAGTCGGCGGTCGAGCACACGCGACCGGGGATCTGGCTCTGCGTGATCTCGATCAGGCCCGGGAGCGCGAGCGCCAGCAGCGCGCCGTACGAGGTGCGCCTCGTGGCGAGCACGACCGCGACCACCACCGGCGCGAGCATGAGGATGTTCAGCGAGTTCTCCAGGTCGCCTGCGAGCTGGGCGATCGCGTGCCGCAACGTGTAAGGGCGCAGCGGCAGGCATTCCAGCAACGTCGGCGGTCGACGTTGGAGGCCGGGGCCGAACGTGAGGGCCAGCGTCGAGCTGAGCAGCAGCAACGACGTCAGCGTCCACCCGGCGTGCCAGCCGGTGCGCGCGACGAGCGGGCGCCAGAGCAGCAGGCTCACCGCGCCGCCGAGTAAGAGACCCAGCCCGGTCCACCAGGAGATCGGGACATAAACCTGGAACAGGTACACGTGATCCATGGTGCCCCTCGGCAGGTAGCGGGATAGTGTGGCCTGGGTGACCGGTGATCTCCTGATCCGCTCGGTGCGCCCCTGGCCCCACTCCGCTGGCGCGCCCGAGACCGATGTGCTTTGCCAGGGCGGCCTCATCGCCGCGATCCAGCCGAACATCCCCGCCCCCGACGGGGTCGCCGTCGTCGACGGGCGCGGCGGTGTGCTCCTGCCCGCGTTCGCCGACGCGCACGCCCACCTGGACTCCACCCGGCTCGGCCTGCCGTTCCGCGAACACACGGCGGGGCCCGGGCTCGCCGGTCTCATCGCCAACGACCGCGCGAACTGGCGGTCGGCGGAGAAGAGCGTCGCGGAGCGGGCGACCTACACCCTCGGCCGCACGATCGCGGCGGGTGCGACCGTGGTCCGCAGCCACGCGCAGATCGACAGCGACTCGGGGCTTGAGCGCCTGGAAGGCGTGCTCGCCGCCAAGGCCGCCCACGCCAACCGGGCTTCTGTGCAGGTCGTGGCGTTCCCGCAGTGCGGAATCCTGCGCGACCCCGGCACCGAGGACCTGCTCGACCAGGCCCTCCGGTCGGGCGCGGACCTGGTGGGCGGGCTCGATCCCGCGGGCTACGACCGCGATCCGGTGCGCCACCTCGACGTGGTGTTCGGCCTCGCCGAGCGGCACCAGCGCGGTGTGGACATCCACCTGCACGACTCCGGTGAGCTGGGCGCGTTCCAGATCGAGCTGATCTGCGAGCGCACCGCGGCGCTGGGCATGTCCGGCCAGGTGACGATCAGCCACTGCTTCGCGTTGTCCACAGTGGACTCTGATCGGCAGGTCGCGCTGATCGACCTGTTGGCCGCCAACGACATCGCGGTGACCACTGTGGCCAGTGGCCGGGCGAACCCGCTGCCGTTGCGGCGCCTGCGCAGGGCAGGTGTCCGGCTCGGGCTCGGCCAGGACGGCATCCGCGACTACTGGTCGCCCTACGGCAACGCGGACATGCTCGACCGGGCCTGGCAGTTGGCTTTCCGCAACGGTTTCCGGGCCGACGACGAGATCGAGATGTGCGTTGACATCGCGACGAGGGGAGGCGCTCACGCGTTGGGCGTCGACCGGCACGGGATGATCGAGGGCGATCCAGCCGATCTCGTCGTGGTTCCCGGTGACTCGGTCGCGGCGGCCGTGATGGACCGCGAGGTGCGCTCCCTGGTGGTTCGCGCGGGCGTGCTGGTCGCCGCCAACGGCGAGCTGTACTCCTAGCCGGAAATTGCCGCGACAGCACGGACACCGCGCGGTAGGAAATCACGGTGACCAGTGATGACGTCGTCCGGGAGCACTTCGCGCGAGTGACCGCGCTCGACCCGTTGTTCCCCGTGCTGGAGCCTCCGGAGGGCTCCGAACGCATCGAGGTCCCTGGCGCGGTGGGTTTCCACACCACTGACCTCACCAGTCCGGGCACCGCGCTCTGGGCTGCTGCGCGCAGGCACACCCTCCGCGTCCGGCTCGGCGGCAAAGGCGCGCCGGAGCCGTTGGGCGCGCTGCTGGACGCGTGGGAAACCCACCTCGTGGACAAGTGCACGCGAGGCGACCGGGACGAGTCCGCGGTCGTCAACTGGCCGAGCCGGGACAGCGACGCGGTGCGGGAACTGGTGTTCCACGGCTTCGCGACCGCCACGGTTATCGCCGTCCGTCCTGCCGGGCGGCCGATTCCGCACGTGACGACGTCGCACACGATTCGCCCGGCAGAGCCGCGTGACATCGAAGTGCTCACCGACCTGGCGGTGTCGCTGCACAACCATGACGCGCGCTACGGCATGGTGACCGAGCGGCCGAACGCGCGGGAGCTGCTCGCCGAGGAGGTCAAGGAGTCCGTCGAAGCCGCCGACGGTCTGACCGTGGTCGCCGAGCGCGACGGCGAGGTGATCGGGTTCGTCGATGCCGAGGTGGGCGAGCGGGCGAGCTGGGCGCAGCCGATGGTCGCCGCGTCCCCGACGGCCTACCTCGGCAAGCTCTTCGTCAGGCCAGGCGCGCGATCCGGCGGAGTCGCGACTGCCATGGTCGCCGAGGTGCACGCCAAGCTGGACGCGATGGGTGTGCCGGTCACGCTGATGGAACACGTGCTGCACAACGAGTTCTCGACGCCGTTCTGGTACCGGCAGGGTTATCGTCCACTGTGGACGATCTGGCAACGCAGACCCGCCGTGCGCTAGGCGAAACCCCCGTCGTCGCCCACTCCCTCGCCGACGACGCGACGCCCCCACCCCGGAACCCGCCACCCGCGCGCCCCTCTTTTCGCGTTTTGTCACCTTGATGCGAAAAGAGAGCGCTCTCTTGAACAAGAAGGTGACAAAACGCGAAAACCCCGACCACGCCGGCCAGCCCACGCGTGCACGGGAGCGCGGGGGTACGGGGGTGGCGGGGTTGCGGAGGGGGCGGGGGTGTGGAGGCGGTGGGGACGCAGGGGGCGGCGCGGTGCCGGGGTGGTCCGCCAATTCGAAGGGCCGGCGGGAGGGCTTAGGTCGTGCCCTGCGAGCGGTAACGCACCTCGCCGCACCTCGCCATCCCCTGGCGCCCTCACCCGCGTGCCCTTCGTTTCGCGTTTTGTCACCTTAATGCGAAATGGGAGCGCTCTTTTGCGCAAGAAGGTGACAAAACGCGAAAAATACGACCACGCCGACCAGCCCACGCGTGCACGGGGGGACGGGGGTGGCGCCGCCTTGGGGGATCGGGACGACTTGCAGGGCAGGAGCTAGTCCCGCTTGCCGCGCCGCAGCAGGGTTCGCTTGGCCAGCACCTCTTCCAGCGCCTGTCGGGTGCGCTCGACCTCGCCGTCGAAGTGGTTCTGGTCGGCGGCGGGCACGGACTCGGCGGGCTTGGGCAGCGGCTTGATCGTCAGCCACCGCTCGTCCCACAGCGCTTCGACCGCGGACTCCCACTGGGTCTCCACGCTCATCCGCACCAGCCGTTCGCGGTCGGCGGCGCGCGCCAGCCGCTCGCCGTTCTGCTCGACCTCCAGCTCCAGCCGCCGCGCGCGTTCCTTGTCGTGCGTCCGCGTGCGCTGCACCGCCTCGTCCACCCGACCGGTGATCTCGCGGTACCGCTGGCTCGCCGACAGGCCTTCGCCGCTCACGGCTGCTCGCCCCCCGTCATCGCGCCCGACACGTCGAAGGGAATCACGACCTCGGGCTTGGCGTGTTCGAACCGGTCGAAGAACAGGCCACGACGCGGCCTGGGCGCCCAGCTGATGATCTGCCCGGCCGCCAGGCTGGACAGCTCCTGGCCGTGCACGTCCAGCGCCACCCAGCTGCCGATGTCGTCCAGCGCGCCGCCGATCAGCGAGCCCTTGAGCCGCTGGGCGCTGCGCCACCAGCCGATCACATGGGTGCCGTGCTCCGGGCCGTGCTTGAGCACGAGCTTCATCACGTCCAAACCGGACTGGCGGGTCGTCGGGTTCTTCTGCTCCAGCAATGGATACGCCGCGTCGATCGCGTAGAGCAGCACGTAGTGCGGGCGCGCGGCCTCGGTGCTGGTCCCCGACAGCCGCGCGTTCAGCCCCTCGGCGATCGCGTCCAGCTTCGCCCGGATGCCGTCGAGGTTGATCTCCTCGACGCCGTGCCCTGCGGCTCTCAGCTCCGCGGCCAGCTGGTGCGCGCCGGCTGCCGCGTCCTCGGTCAGGTACGCGAGGGTGAAGTCCGCCTCGCCCGGCGCGTGCTGCCGGGACAGCGACAGCGCCGCCGCGCCGAGCACTCCGGTCGCGTCGCGCAGCACCGAGCCGATCGCGGCGATGTTGCGGCCTGGCGAGCGGACGAGCCGGACCTTCGCCGCGCTGCCGCTCACGTCGATGACCTGGCCCAGCAGCGCGGTCGGCACCCCGCCGCCGGGGCGCAGCTCGGTGAAGTCGTCCACAGTGGACAGCTGAGGCACCTTCTCGCCGTCGAAGAGCAGCGGCTCCGACAGCCCTTCGGGTCTGCGCTGCCACAGTTCGAGCTGGAGCGCGTCGAAGGTGCCCTTGCTCGTCGCGTCCGGGACCCTGGCGATCTCGTTGCCGTGCCGCACACCGGAGTCGTGGTTGAGCACCGCGTGCCTGCGCGGCACCTCCATGGCGGCCAGGTTGGTCTCGGCGAGCACCCGCCGCGCTTTGGGCAGCGCCACCCGCAGCACGAACTGCTCGAAGATCGCGGGCTTGCCCCAGAACGCCTCGATGCCCGACACGTCCTGGCTGGACAGCACCAGGTGGATGCCCTGCGACCGGCCGCGCCGCGCCACGTCCTCAAGCAGCCCGACCGCGCGGTTGGTCACCGCGTCGCGCTCGGCGAAGAGGTACTGGAACTCGTCGATCACCGCGACGATCCTCGGCCAGCGGCCGCCGGGGTCCTCGGCGCGCAGCTCCTCCAGCTTGGTGACCTCGTGGTGCTTGGCCGCGTCCGCCCGCCGCCGCATCTCGTCGGCGAGGAACTTCAGCAGCGCCAGCCCGAACTCGCGGTCGGCGTTGACGTTCACCCCGACCAGCCGCGCGTGCGGCAGCCAGCTCGGGTCCTTGCGCCCCGGGGTGAACTGCGCGAAGGACACGCCCTCCTTGAAGTCGAGCAGGTAGAGCTCCAGCTCGTCTGGGGAGTAGCGGGCCACCAGCGCGCCGAGCATCGCGTAGAGGAAGTTGGTCTTGCCGGAACCGCTCGGCCCGCCGACGAGCACGTGCGGGGAGGCGTCGCCGATGATCATCGAGACCGGCTCGCCCTCGTGGTAGCCGACCGGCGCCTCCAGCCCGGCGGAGGACGCGGAGCTCCACCGCACGTCCGGCAGCAGGTCGTCGAAGGTGCAGACCCGGCTGCGCCGCTCCAGCAGCGCCTCGGAGATCGCGCCGCACGCCCTGGTGACCTGTTCGCGGGGCAGTTGCGGGTCGAGCGTGACCGACGCGTGCTGCCCCGTCATCGAGCTCCGGATGACCCCGTCCTTGCCGACCCTGATGGTTTCGAGCGGCGAGTTCACGGTGATCGGCAGATCGACCAGGATCAGCTGGATGCCGCAGGCCAAACCGTTGCGGGCGATGCGCTGCAGCTTCTGCTGGAGCTGCTCCTCCAGCGCGGTGCGGTTGCCGAAGAGCACGGCGACCCGCCACGGCTCGGTGCGCTTGCCGGTCGCGTCGGCCACCGCGCGCAGCGACGGTCTGCCGTCGACGAGGACGCTGGTGTGGATGCGGCGGATGTGCTCGGCGAACTCGTCGAGCAGCTCGTGCAGCCGCGCCGGGTCGTGCACGGTCAGCAGGCCCGCGCGCGCGAGCGGGTAGAGGCCGGGCAGCGCGCCGGTGAGCTGGGCGACGTCCCAGACGTGCAGCTGGACCGCCCCTGCCTGGAAGAAGCTGATCAGCCGCAGCAGCAACGCCTCGACGGTGGCCTCGATCTGCGCGCGGGTCTCCGGCGTCGAGCTGAACGACAGGTGCGACTCGTCCAGCAACGGGACGGCGGCGGGGAACTCCTCGCGCTCCGGGGCGCGGTCGATCACGGCGGAGCCGATCCGCCACAGCCCCGGCACGTCCCCGCTGCCGTCGCGCTGGCCCGCGTGGCCGAGCCAGGTCTGCCACGGCTCCCCGGCGGGGCCGGGGGCGGTCTCGGCGACCAGCCGGTGCAGCTCCAGCGGCCCCTGGCCGGTCCAGCCGGTGAAGATGTCCTGGTGCTCGTCGAGCGCGTGCTGGACGACCGGCTTGAGCAGCGGGTTGTCCAGGCAGCGGCGGAAGGCGGGGTCGTCGACCGCGGCCGTCACCCCGGTCTGGCGCAGCCAGAGCTCGAACATGCTGCGGGCATGGGCCACCGCGGCCCGCGAGTGGTCCCGGGCGGCCGCGCCGAGGGCCAAGCCCACGGTCTCGCGGAACTCCTCGAACGCGTGCTCGATCTTCTTGCGGCGTTCGGTCCGCTTGTTCAACGCTCACCCCACGGCGTTGTTGATGTACCCATGATCAAGTTATCAACGGTGTACCACCCAGGCCGTCACAGGGCCGAGGAGAAGCTCTCCACCGCGTCCGAGCCCTCCGCGAGAGCGGCGAGCACCCGCTCCAGCATGTCAGTAGCCTTCGCCAGCTCCGGCGGCACCAGTGAACCCTGGTGGTCGCGGGAGAGGTCGTCGAGCACCTCGTGCGTCTCGGTCAGCCGTTCCCGAGCGCCGCGCGCGTGGTGACCGGCCGCGCCGAGGTGCTGGAGCACCACCTCGAACGCGGCCCTCAACTCGGCGATGGACACGGGTGGCTTACAGCCGGTTCGCGTAGTCCTCGGCGGTGGAGATCGCCTGGGTCACGCCGTTCTGCACGTTGCCGAGGTCCTCAAGCATCTGGGTGAACATGCCCTGGATCTTCTCGGCGTCGTCCTGCGCGCTGCCCTCGGCGGCTTGGACGAACGCGGTCTGCGCCTCTTCGATGGCGGAGGCGGCCTGCTGCAGGGCTGCGATGCTCTCGTTCGCCTTCTCGGTGGCCAGGCTGATTCCCGCTCGAACCTGCTCGACGCTTGCCATGTCGCTTCAGCCCTTTCCAACACGTCGTGCACTGCGGCCGACTCCTGTGGGCCCCACGGCCGCACTCCGAAAGTAATACCGGTCCGGTGTCCGCGCGCAAGCACGAGGGAACAAGATCGGCTGATCGGGCGTCCAGGGCCGATGCCGTCGCCCCCACCAGTGGATCTTCCGTTCGGATGGGAGCCGTCCGGCGCAAGCCGGTGATCGAATGACGCGTATAGGCAAAGTGACGAAAATAAGTAACTCACCCTCTGGTGCCGCCGTGGCCGGCCCGCTGTCTGTGGAGGCAGTGGGCCGTCTGGCGGATTGTCGGTGCTCCTCGACCGGCAACAGGATCTCCTGGTCGAACCTGACGGAAGGGGCTCCCTCCATGCCAAGACGCCCAGGTCGTCTCCGCAGCGCAGTGGCCGTCACCGCGGCCGCGCTGACGGTGGCCGCCCTCGCGCCGAACTCCGCGACCGCGGTCCCCGGCGCCGAGCAACCCCAGGTCCTCCACGTGACCGCGCCCGGCCAGGATGCGGCGGCCCTCGCCCAGCGGCTCGCGGCGAGCGGCTTCGACGTGGTCTCCAGGCAGGGAACCGAGGTCCAGGTCCTCGGCACGGCGGAGACGAAGGCGGAGCTCGCTGCACAGGGCGCACGGGTCCTGCGCACGGCCCCGGCAGCGGGCGCGGTGGTTGCCCCTGCCGCGTACCCGAAGCCGAAACTGTTGGCGGACAAGGACTATCCGACGCACTACGGCGGCTACCGCACGGTCGAGGGCTTCCACTCCTTCACCCGCGACGTCGCCGCGGCGTACCCGGCCCTGGCGCGGCGCGTGGAGTACGGCGACTCGTGGAAGAAGACCCAGGACCCCGGTGCGGGTAACACGCTCGAAGCGTTGTGCCTCACCGCCAACGCCGCCGCGGGCTGCAAGACCGATCCGAACTCGGCGAAACCCCGGTTCCTGTTGATGGCGCAGATCCACGCGCGCGAACTGACCACCAGTGAGCTGGCGTGGCGCTACATCACCAAGCTCGTCGACGGCTACACCACCGACGCCGAGGTCACCGCGCTGCTGGACGGCACGGAGATCTGGGTCGTGCCGCAGGTGAACCCCGACGGCATCCAGTGGGTCGAAGAGGGCCTGAAGACCGGAACCGGGTCGACCAGCACGGCCTGGCAGCGCAAGAACATCAACAACACCAACGGGAACGAGCCCTGCCGCGGCGGCTCCTCCTCGCAGTACGGCATCGACCTCAACCGCAACTGGGACTCCAACTGGGGCAAGGCAGGCACGTCGACCGGAACCTGCAACCAGGTCTACAAAGGACCGAAGGCGGCATCGGAGCCAGAGGTCACGCAGCTCGCGACGCTGTTCACCAAGCTCTTCGCCGACCAGCGCGGCCCGGCGCCGACCGATCCCGCACCGCTGACCACCCGCGGCGCGATGATCACCCTGC
Source organism: Allokutzneria oryzae (assembly GCF_042429765.1). NCBI lineage: Bacteria > Bacillati > Actinomycetota > Actinomycetes > Pseudonocardiales > Pseudonocardiaceae > Allokutzneria > Allokutzneria oryzae. The sequence continues at coordinate 47,076 of NZ_JBHLZU010000010.1, forward strand.
ACACGTACTCCAACCTGGTTTTGTTCCCCTGGGGCTACGACGGGAACACCAAGGCCCCCAACGACTCCGGCCTCCGCTCGATGGCGTTCCGGATGAACCACTACAACGGCTACGACGCGGGCCAGCCGGGTGAGGTCCTCTACGACGCCTCGGGCACCACGGACGACTGGGCCTACGACAAGCTCGGCATCGCCTCCTTCACCTACGAGATCGGCCCGCCGTCGGGCGAGTGCTCCGGCTTCCACCCGGCCTACACCTGCCAGGACCGCTTCTGGAAGGAGAACGAGAACGCGTTGCTGTACGCGGCGAAGGTCGCGTCCAAGCCCTACGTCGCGGCTCAGGGACCGACGGTGTCGCAGATCGTCGTCCAGCGGGCCCGGAGTGAGTTCGCCTCCTTCACGGCGAAGGCGGACGACGACGCGTACGGCCGAGCGGGAGTCGGTCGCCCGGCGGCGCAGAACGTGACCGCGGCGGAGGTCTACCTCGACAAGGCCCCGTGGGCGGGCGGAACACCCCAGGTCCTTGAGGTCCGGGGCACGGGTGCGACGGTGGAGATCGGCGGCGTGGTCCCGACGGCGTCGTTGGGCAGCTCGAAGCGCCTGGCCTATGTCCGCGCCCAGGACGCGGCTGGCAACTGGGGCCCGATCACCGCGACCTGGCTCCCCGCGCGGTAACGCCGCATTTCTCTGACCATCCACCCCGGCTAGCCCACTCACCTTGAACAGGTGGCGGGCTAGCCGGGGTCGGGTCTAAAACGGGGGAGCAGGATCCGCTACCGGCTCAGGCTCCCGGACATAAGTGCGTCCCATCGGAGTGGTCCAAATATGGACACCGCCGGGGAGTTGGGTTCGTTTCCACCGGGTGCGTGAGTGTGGTGCGAGGGGCCTAGCGAGCGGCGGGCATGCCGAGAAGGCGCCAGGCGGCTCAGGCCCGTCCAGCGCGAAAGGGTGCTCCCGAACGAAACGGGACTCAGGGGGCCGAGGTGGGGGTGCGGGGGAGCGGTTCCACTGCCAGCTGGAGGGCGGCGATGCCGTTGGCGGGGGCCGTGGCGGCGATCCAGGTGATCGCTCCGGCTTCGCCCTCCCACAGCATGTCCCAGCCCTCGCGGCCCAGCGGGCGCACCACGTCCTGGAGCACCTGGGCGTTGTCGCAGACCACCGGGCCGAGGTTGATGTCCACCCGGCGCAGTCCCGGTTCGCTCTCCGCGCACTCCACGACCTGGGCGGTGCGCGCGAGGCGGCTGGCCACCGCCCGCGCCTGCCACTGGGCGTTCGCGGGGCTGTCCGTCGCCACGTCCACCGACAGCCACAGCACGTGGGTCACGTCCGGGGCCTCGAAGTCCCACGGCGCCTCGGTGGTCGGCTGCTCGCTCTCGTCGGGGTCCTCGCCGCCTTCCACGACGAACTCGCCGGTCAGCGGGTTGCCGCCGACCCAGGCCTCCACCAGCAGCCGCTCGCAGCCGGGGACCAGGCGGCCGACCGCGGCGGGCTCGTCGAGCACGGTCCACGCCGTCGGCAGCTCGCAGGCCACCTGCGGGGTGCCGAACTCCGGGCCGAGCTCGCGGACGAACCTGCGGACCGCCCTGGCCAGGGTGGCCGTGACGTGCTCGGAGACCCGCTCCGAGCTCGGCTGGCTGATCGTCACCGACCAGCAGCCCGGTTCCTCGTCGGAGCAGTCGCCCGCCTCCACGATCCGACCGCCGACGCGGTTGACCAGCTCACGACAGGCCTCGCGGGCCTGCCGTTCGTTCTCGGCGCCGACCACCACGGTGATCAGCAGCTCCAGCTCGTCGTCCACCATCGTGGGAGCCATTGTGGCGCAGACGTGTGAAGGGCCGGTCGACGACCGGCCCTTCACCGCTTCCGTGCCTCAGACCTGGGCCAGAGCGCGCTCCGCCTCCAGGGTGACCGCGGCCCCGTGCACGACCGCCGCGATGCGCAGCGCCTCGTGGACCGTCTCGCGCGACAGGCCCGCCTTGCGCAGCGCCTTCTCGTGCGACTCCAGGCAGATCCCGCAGCCGGTGACCGCGGAGACCGCCAGGCACCACAGCTCGAAGTCGACCTTGTCGACGCCGGGGTTGCCGATCACCTGCATGCGCAGCCGCGCGGGCAGGTTGGTGTACTCCTCGTCGCCGATCAGGTGCTTGGAGCGGTAGTAGATGTTGTTCATCGCCATGATCGACGCGGCCGCCTTCGCGGCGGTGACGACCTCGGCGGGAACGTGCTCGCTCGCGGCTTCCACCAGCTCGCGCAGCACCTCGGCGTTGCGCGCGGCCACCGCGACCGCGACCGCGGTGCCCCACAGCTGCTGCTTGGGCAGCGTCGAGGTGCCGATCACCGAGCCGAGGTTCAGCTTGGTGTCCTTGGCGTAGTCCGGCATCGCCGCCTTGAGCGCGTCCAGCGACATCAGGCGCCGGCCAGCAGCTTGTTGGCGTCCAGGGTGGACTCGCCCTTGTTCCAGTTGCACGGGCACAGCTCGTCGGTCTGCAGCGCGTCGAGCACCCGCAGGACCTCCTCGACGTTGCGGCCGACGGAGCCCGCGGTGACCATCGCGAACTGGATCTCGTTGTCCGGGTCGACGATGAAGGTGGCCCGCTGGGCGACACCGTCCGCGCCGAGCACGCCGCACGCCTCGGACAGCTCTCGCTTGATGTCGCTCATCATCGGGAACGGCAGGTCGCGCAGGTCCGCGTGGTTCTTGCGCCAGGCGTGGTGCACGAACTCCGAGTCGACGGAGACGCCGAGCACCTGCGCGTCACGGTCGGCGAAGTCGTCGTTGAGGCGGCCGAACGCGGCGATCTCGGTCGGGCAGACGAACGTGAAGTCCTTGGGCCAGAAGAAGACCACGCGCCACTTGCCCTGGTGGGACTTGTGGTCGATGGTCTCGAACGCGTTCTCCGGGTCCAGCGACACGCAAGAGGTCAGCGCGTACTCCGGGAACTGCTGGCCGACAGTCAGCAACTTCGTGCTCCTTGATCGTTGGGTCGTCGCGCACATCCTGGACGGCAGGCCGATTCATCGAGAAATCAGCACCATTTCTTAGACTTATAGGCCATGCCGATCAATCCGGGCGAGCCGTCGCTCGCGCAGCTGCGCGCCTTCCTCGCCGTCGCGGAGTATCTGCACTTCAGCCAGGCCGCGTCCGCCCTGGGGGTGAGCCAGCCCACGCTCTCCGCCGCGGTGGCGGGCTGCGAGGAGGCGCTCGGCGCGCGGCTTGTGGAACGCACCACACGGAGGGTCGTGCTCACCCCAACAGGGGACAGGCTGCTGCCGCACGCCCGCCGGGTGCTCGACGCCATGGAGGCCCTCACCGACCAGGCCGCCGAAGCCGCGACGCCGTTCTCCGGCAAGCTCCGCCTCGGCATCATCCCGACGGTCGCCCCGTACCTGCTGCCGACCGCGCTCCGGGCGCTGCGCCGCGCCTATCCCTTGCTGGACACGGAAGTGCACGAGGAGCGCACCGCGAGGCTGGTTGAGGGCATCGGCAGCGGCAGGCTCGACGTCGCCGTGCTCGCCCTGCCCGCCGAGGGGCGTGGCCTGACCGAGCGCCCGCTCTACGACGAGGACTTCGTGCTGGTGGTCCCCAAAGGCGGCTCGGTCACCGAGGGGCCGGTCCCGGTCACGATGCTGCGCGAGCTGGACGTGCTGCTGCTGGAGGAAGGCCACTGCCTGCGCGACCAGGCGCTCGACGTCTGCCACGAGGTCGGCGCGGCGGTGGCCGAGATGACCAGGGCGGTCAGCCTCACCACGCTCGTGCAGCTCGTGGTCGCGGACATGGGGACCACCTTGCTGCCGGAGACCGCCGTGTCACTGGAAGCACGTCGCGCGGGGTTGTCCGTGCTGCGCTTCGAGGCTCCTGCTCCCGGTAGGCGGATCGGCCTGGTGCACCGGTCGAGTGCGGGGCGGGCGGGTGAGTACGCCGAGATCGCCGAGGAGCTGCGCCGCGTCATCCGCGTCCGCCGCCTGCCGGTCCGACCGGCGCTCAGTCCACCAGCCGCACCAGTTGCACGGCTCGGTCAGCTGTCCACCACAGCTCCGTCCCGCCGCTGATCACAATGCGAACCACACCACCTCCGTGCAGGCCCACGTCGACGAGGCGGGCGACGGGCCCGATCTCCCCGTGCAGCCGCACGTCCTGCCCCGGCGCGAGCCGGTACGCGGGACAAGCGCCGAGGTTCTGCGCCCGCGAAGCCGGGAAGAGCACTGCGGTGAACAGCTTCCACAACCCGTAGCCCGTGGCCGCGGTGAACAACGGCAGCACGCCGACGCTGCTCCACGGCGCGGTGACGAAGGGGACGAGGAAGAACGCGAGCCCCAGCAGCACACCGGAACTGATCTGTCGATCACCGATCACGAGCCAGCCGGTGGTCCGCACGGTTCCGTCCGGGAGCAGGCCGCGCGGCGGGGCGGAGTTCAGCCGGGCCGCGTTCACAACTGCCGCCACCGTGGCTTCGGCTCACCGGGTTTCTTCATGCACAGCAACGCTTTGCCTTCGACGCTCAGCCCGAAGTCGCCCTCCCTGGGGCACACCGCTCCCGGTGTCGCGAAGAAGGAGTTCGTGGTCGTGGGCGGTTTCGGTGGCGGCTGCGTGGTGCGCGGAGGCGGGGCGCTGCTCTTCTTGGGCGGCGCGACCGGTTTGGGTTTGGTGGTCGTGGGCTCCGGGGGTGGCGGCGTGGTGGTCGTCTCCGTGGTCGTGGTGGTCGTCGCCGTCGGAGTGGTCGCCACGGCCGGGCTGCTGGGTGCCGGAGGCGGCTGAGCCGCCGGGACAGGGGCCGGGACGGGACGGACCGCCGCGCCGACACCGCCGAGAGTGCCCAGGCTGAGCGCGGCCCCGCCGACGGCGGCGCCGAGCCGCTGCCATCCCGGTGCCGCCCACCACCACCGGCGGACCGACCCTCCGAACATTCTTCACACTCCAGCCCACGGCGACGGGTCACTGCCCGCCGCGGCGGGCCGCACAACTATTACCGGCAGCGCCGGTGTGACCCAAGAGGGTGGCAGCACCGGCGCGACCTGCGGACAACCGGGTGTGATGTGGCTGTGATCACACTCTCGGAACGGGTTCGAAGGGCTCGGGCAGGTACCTGATGTGCGAACAGTCGCGCCACCGGCGCAATCGAAGGGGTCCGGAGTGAGGCGACCGGACCCGGCAGCGGCCCTCGGCGCGCTCTACGACGACAGTGCCCGCCAGCTGCACCGCTACCTGGCCAGGCGGGTCGGCACCGAAGCCGCCGACGACCTGGTCGCCGAGACGTTCCTGCTGCTGTGGCAGCGGCGGGAGGAGATCGAGTTCGACGCGGACTCGACGCGGGCCTGGATGTACGGGGCCGCGTCGAACCTGGTGCGGCGGCACGCCCGGTCCGAGGAACGGCGGATGCGGGCGTGGACGCGGGACGGCGCTCGGCGTGCGGAGACCGAGGACATCGGTGAGCGGGCGGTGTCCGTCGCGGACGCCGACGCCGTGTCCGAGCACCTCGCGTCGATGCTCGCCGAGCTGCCGCTCCGTGACCGGGACGTGTTGCTGATGTCGGCGTGGACGGACCTCACGCCCTCCGAGATCGCCGAGGCGCTCGGCATGCACCCCGTCACGGTTCGCACGTCGCTGCACCGCATCCGGAGACGGATGCGCAAGCAGCTCTCGAACCGGATGGACGCCAGGAGTCTTAGCCGCGCCGTTCGCGCGCAGCGCGGGGAACGGGAGGACGGACATGCGTGACGAAGAACTGGACCGGGCGCTGGACGCGGGCCTCGACCGCCTCGCGGACGTGCCGGACATGACCGAGAGCGCGTTCCAGTCCGGTCGCGCGCGGTTGTTCGCCGCCATGAGTGAGAGCACCACGACACCGGAGGACGAGTTGACGATCACCCAGGACGCCCCCGCCGTCACCACCGAGAAGAGCGCGCCGAGCAGGAAGCCGCGCCGCTGGCTGGCCGCTGCCGCCGCGGTCGGGGTGCTCACGGCCGGTGGCCTGCTCTCGCAGGCGATCGGCTTCGACAGCGCGGGTGAGGCGCACGCGGAGGCAGTCGCGAAGCTCAACAAGGCCGCGGACCTGGCCGCCGTGAACACCGATCTCCAGGTCGGGCCGGGCCAGTACCTGTACCGGGCGCTGCTCTTCGACGGCATCTCCACCTACAGCGAGGGCACCGCCTCCCACGGCGCGGGCATCCAGGAGACGTGGATTCCGGGCGACCGTGGCGCCGACTGGCTGGAGCGGCGCGCGGACATCGGTGAGCCGGCGTGGGTGCCGGGTCTGGAAGGAAGCGGAAAACCCGCGGGGACGCCGAAGGGACTGCTCGGCGAGTGGCGGGCCAAGTGCGGCAACTTCTCCTACTTCGCCAAGGGCAGTGAGAGGTCCTGCGACAAGGGCGACTGGTACAACCCGACGCCGGAGTTCCTCGCGAGCCTGCCGAAGGACCCCCAGCAGCTCTACCAGCGGCTCGTCGCGGAGCACCCCCACGGTGACGCGGCGGTCGTGACGGGCGTCGGTTCGCTCCTCGGCACCGGCCGAGTCCCCGCGGACGTCCGCGCCGCGCTCTACCGCGCGCTGGCACTCGTGCCGAGCATGACCACCACCGCTGATGTCGCCAATCTGGACGGGCGCAAGGGAACCGCGCTCGGCGTGCGTTCCGGCAAGGAGTTCCGCGAGATCATCATCGATCCGGCGACCGGCCAGTACATCGGTGAGCGCTCCGTGGTCGCCGAGGCCGACGGCGGTCTGCAGCCCGGCACGGTCCGCACCTCCAGCGCTCTGCGCACGGGCGTGGTCGCCGACGCCGGGACCCCGCCTGCCAAGTAGGCGTGGCACACTTGGTGGATCGCGTCGCATCGGGGGCGGCGCGATCCACCTTTCCTTGTGCCACAAGGGGTTCAGCCGAGCCAGGGCTTGGCGATCCGCTCGTAGGTGCCGTCGTGCAGCGCCAGGTTGAGCCACTGGTCGACCCACTGCTGGAAGACGACATCGCCGAGCGGGACCAGATAGGCCTTCTCCGAGAAGGTGAACGGCTTCTCCGGGTGCACCGAGCACAGCGCGGGGCGCAGCTTGGCCTGCCACCGCGTCTCCGCGGCGTCGGTGATCATCAGATCCACCCGGCCCGCCTCGATCTCCTCGAAGATCGTGTTGTTGTCCGGGTGCCCGACGACGGTGGCCTGCTTCAGGTTGGCGCGGGCGAACTGCTCGTTGGTGCCGCCGGGGTTGACGATCGCGCGCACCCCCGGCTTGTCGATCTGCTCAAGGGTCTGGAAGCGGCCGACGTTCTCGCAGCGGGTGATCGGCGTCTTGCCGTCGACCACGTACGCCTTGGTGTAGAAGGCGTGCCGGGCGCGCTCCAGGGTGATCGACACCCCGCCGACCGCGATGTCGCAGCCGCGACGGAAGTCGTCGACGAGGGTCTTCCACGTGGTCGGCACGATCGTCATCCGCACGCCGAGGCGCTTGGCGAGATCACCGGCCATGTCCAGGTCGATCCCGCTCCACGCCCCGGTCGCGGGGTCGCGGTAGGTGAAGGGCCGGTAGTCGCCGGTGCTGCACACGCGGAGCTCACCACGCTTGCCGACCTCGTCGAGCCGGGTGCCCGCACCCTGTTCGTCGGGGCTCGCGCAGGAGACCGACCCGAGCGCGAGCACGGACACCACCGCGATCAGAACCGCCTTGGCACGCATGGGCTGCACCCTAATGCCGAGGCGCCCTTGATCAGATGCGGAAGTACGCGGTGCCGTCGATCTTTCCGCCGTTGCAGACGAATCCGTTCGACCACGGCACGATGAACTGCTGGGTGTCGTCCGGCGGCGTCACCGCGAGCACGTCCGCGGTCGGGGCGCACGGCCCGTCCGTCGGTTCGTTGCCCGCGGGCATCGGACTCCAGTGCAGCTTCTTGCCCGCCTTCTGCCCCGGCGGCAGCATGACCGTCTTCGGGCCGGGGTCCGCGCTGCGTTCCGCCCTTGTCGGCACGGCCTCGCCGTCGTTGCGGCGCAGCTCCATGCCGCCGTAGCCGAAGAGCGTGCAGAGCTTGCCGCTCTTGTTCGTCACCACGAGCGTCGCGTAGCGCTGACCGGCGCCGGCGTCGCTGTCCTTGATCTCGCCACGCAGGTCGGCGGCCGTACACCGCGTCGTCGCGGGCTTGGCGCCCTCCGGATGCGGCTCGCCCGGAGCGACCTTCGGGGGTTCCGGTGTGGCCGGAGGCGGGACGCTGGAGGTCGTCGACGGTGTTGCCGCGAGCGGGTTCGGGGCCGCGGGTTGCGCTGGCGGTGGTGTGCCGCACGCGGTGATCGCCACGAGGAGCACGGCGCTGCCGGCGACTGCCTGTCCGATACGACGCATCTCTAGGACCTCCCTGTCAAGGAGTACCCGGTCATGTCCCGTTTTACACCGGAACGGAGCAGGCGGCCCGCCTAGATCAGCCACCCCGACGCAAGTTCCACCATCCCGCTGACCGGGGCCGTCCAAACATAGGTCCACGCCGTCAGCCCGTTGTCCACGGCAACCCGGATGCGGCGGTAGTCCTCGCCCTCGTACTCGTCGAGCACACGCAGTCCGGCAGCGGGATCGCGCAGCTCCAGCACACGTCCAGGCACTCCGGAGCCGTCACCGAGGTGCAGCGCGGGATAGCCGAGTCCGGTGTCGTACAGCTTCCCTGACAGGCGCCCCGCCGTCCCCGCGCCGCTGACCAGGGGCTCGATCAGCCGCCACGCCGATGCGCCCGGCTGGAGCGTGCCGTAGACGAAGAGCCGGTTCGGCCACTCGTCAGGCTCCGGAACTCCATCCACAAAGGACACATTGAGCCCGTGGTGCCCGGTGGTTCCCCGGAGCGCGAGAGCCGCGTACTGGTCGACCTCCGCGCATCGCACCATCTCGCCGTCGCGCAGCAGCGGCATGCGGATCTCGGTCAGGCCGACGTAGCTCACCGCACCGTCCACAATGGAGCCGTTGTCGAGCGTGATCGTGCCGCTGCGCACGCGGGCGAGCCCGTACCGCTGGCCGCGCCCCTCGCACACGTCCAGCACCCTGATCTGTTCCGGCGTCGCCATCCACACCGCGTGCGTCTCGACGACGCCCGGCATGGCCGCCAGGGTGGCCGGGCGCGCCCCGTCGCGCTTGCGCAGGCCGTTCGCCCACACAGCGGCCAGGTCGCCGCACCTCGCTCGCAGGACGACGGCCGGACCCGGCAGCCGCAGCGTCTCGCGGAGCCAGGTGATCTTCGACGGGCACTGGTTCGAGCCGTAGACCAGCACGGGAACCCGCTCGGCCAGCGGTGCGTGCCCGCGGTCGGCCAGCCAGGCGTCCAGCTCGCTGTCCGAGTCACCGAGCAGCCACGATCCGGCACCCGGCCGCAGCATGACGCCGCGCCCGTTCTCCTCGTGCAGGAAGGAGCCGTCGGGGCGCGCGCCGGGGTAGGGATCGGCCGGGAAATCAGAGTCCCTGAAGGAGCTGAACGGCGGGGGCATCCCCGGTACCGTACGGAACCCGTGGAACGGACCACCATCACCTGGGTCGACGGGCACGTTGAGACGATCGACCAGACCATGCTTCCCGAACTCCGGCTGCTTCGACTGTCCACTGTGGATGAGTTGGTCGACGCGATCAAACGCCTGGTCATCAGAGGAGCGCCGTTGCTCGGCGCCGCTGGTGCCCTTGGCGTGGCGCTGGCGGCGGCCGTCTCGGAGCGGTCGGGCTACGACGCGGAGCGGGTGCGCCGCGACGCCGAGCTGATCGCGTCGGCCAGGCCGACCGCGGTGAACCTGCGCTGGGGTGTCGAGCAGGTGCTCCCCCTCGTCGACGAGGGGGCGGACGCGGTGCTGCTCGCCGCGCTGGACCTGGCCGCCGCCGACGTCACCGCGAACAAGGCACTCGGCAGGCGCGGCGCGGACTTCCTGCGCGAGCAGCTCGGTGATCGGCCGCTCGCACTGCACACCCACTGCAACGCGGGCGCGCTGGCCTGCGTGGGCTGGGGCACCGCACTGGGCGTCGTGCGCTCGCTCCAGGAGGACGGGCTGGTGCGCATGGTCTTCGCCGACGAGACCCGGCCGCTGTTCCAGGGCTCGCGGATCACCGCGACCGAGCTCGCCGAGCTGGGGCTGCCGCACCGGGTGGTCGTGGACGGCGCCGGGGCGGGGCTGATCGCGCGCGGCATGGTGGACGCGGTGATCGTGGGCGCGGACCGGATCGCGGCCAACGGCGACGTGGCGAACAAGGTCGGTACCTATCCGCTCGCGCTGGCCGCGGCCCGCGCGGGCATCCCGTTCGTCGTCGCGGCCCCTGAGTCCACTGTGGACGCCGCGACTCCCGAGGGCTCCTCGATCGAGATCGAGGAGCGCGACCCCGAGGAGGTGCTCGTCGTCGGTGGAACCCGGATGGCTCCCTCGGGCACCGGTGCGGTCAACCCCGCCTTCGACGTCACCCCCGCCGACCTGGTGACCGCGATCGTGACCGAGCGCCGGGTGATCCGTCCCGCGCAGGGAGAGCGGGCAAGCTGAACTTTGTCCGTATTTGACGCTTGACTCCGGGGGCCGCTCGGGTCACTCTATGAGAGCGCTCACACAGGGCGCGGCGGAGGCCCCGGTCCCAGACAGGGGTCACCACAAGGGTTCGGGGGGATTGGCCCCAAGGCGGCGGAGGCCAATCCCCCTGACCCCGCACCCGCCTCACCGCCTCACCAGGCGACGGGCAGCTCCCGGACCCCGTAGAACGGCGCGTCCATCTGGAACTCCAGGTCCCGCAACGCGACGCTGACCCGCAGTCCCGGTGCCCTGCGCACCAGCGTCCGCAGCACCACGTCCAGCTCCAGCCGGGCCAGGTGCTGCCCGATGCACTTGTGCATGCCCCAGCCGAAGGTCATGTGGTCACTCGCGGGGCGGCAGACCTCCAGCCGGTCGGCGTCGGCGAAGTGCTCCGAGTCCCGGTTCGCCGAGGACAGCGCGAGGATCACGCCCTCACCCGCTCTGATCGTGCGCCCACCGACCTCGACGTCGGCGACCGCGGCCCGCACCACCCCATGCTGGGCGAGTCCCAGGTACCGCAGCAGCTCGTCGGCAGCGCCCGCGGCGCGGTCCGGCTCCGCCAGCAGCGCGGCCCACTGCTCGGGCTGCTCGTGCAGCGCCAGCACGGAGAGCGCGATCGCGTTGGCCGTCGTCTCGAAGCCGCCGACGAGCAGCAGCACCGACATGCCGACGAACTCCTCCCGCGTCAGCTCCCCGGTGCGCAGGTGCCGCACGGCCAGCCTGCTGAGCAGGTCGGTGCCGGGATCGTCCACGCGCGAGAGGACCAGCTCGTCGAGGTAGCCCTCCAGCTCCGCGAGCGCGGTGCCCACCTGGTCGGCGGGCAGCGAGCGGTCGAGGTGGCGGCGGCTGCGGTCGATGAAGAACTCGCGGTCGGACTCGGGCACCCCGAGCAGCAGGCTGATCACCCTGGCCGGCACGGGAACCGAGACCCTGCGCACCAGGTCGGCGGGTCGCGGGTCGGCCAGCAGGTCGTCGACGCAGTCGTCGACGATCGCCGAGACCGCCGGGCGCAGCGCCTCCACCCGCGCCGCGCTGAACTCCGCGGCCAGGATGCGGCGGTACCTGGTGTGCTGCGGGGGATCGGTCACCAGGAAGCTGCCCGGCCTCGCCGCCTCGTCCACCACCGGCCGCAGCTGCGGGTAGCCCGGTTTCGCCGGGTCGGAGCTGAACCGCGCGGGATCGCTGAGCACCCGCCGCACGTCGGCGTAGCGGGTGACCAGCCAGGCCGTCTGCCCGTGCCGCAGGCGGACCGGGGCGACCGGCAGCTCCGCGCGCAGCCGCTCGTACTCGGCGGGCGGGTCGAAACCCGGGCAGCGCGCCATCGGGAAACGGGGGATCTCATCAGTCACGTCAGCCCTCCTGAAGTGATCCTCACACCCGGGACCGGCACCGTGGCCATGGGAAATCTCGCATGATGGCGAGGTGGGCGACGACGAGGCGGTGCTGGACTACCCGATGCGGCGCGGCGATCCCTTCGACCCGCCGCCGGACTACGTCAGGCTGCGCGCGGAGCTGCCGGTGTCGCGGGTCCGGCTGCGCTGCGGCCAGCTGGTGTGGTTCGTGACCAGGCAGGCCGACGCCCGCGTGGTGCTCGGAGACCCCGCGTTCAGCTCGGTGCCCAACGCGCCGGGCTACCCGCAGATCCGCCCGCTCCCCGAGGGCCCGCCGCCGCCGGGGGTCTTCCTGGCGATGGACCCGCCGGACCACACCCGCTTCCGCAGGATGCTGACGGGGGAGTTCACCGTCCGGCGCGTGGACGCGCTGCGCCCGGTGATCGACAAGGTGGTCGCGGAGTGCCTCGCCGACCTCACCGCGGTGGACGGTCCGGTCGACCTGGTCGAGGTCTTCGCCCGCCCGGTGCCGTCCCTGGTGATCTGCGAGCTGCTCGGAGTGCCCTACGCCGACCGCGACTTCTTCGCCGAGCGCAGCCAGGTCCAGCTCGACCGGTCCGCGTCGGCCGAGGACGTCGCGCGGGCCGTTGAGGACCTGCGCGACTACCTCGACGGCCTGGTTCGCGCCAAGACGGGGAGCCCGGGCGACGACCTGCTCGGTCGCCTTGTGGCACAACGGGTCCACACCGGCGAGCTCACCCACGAGGAGCTGGTCGGCATCGCCCGCCTCCTGCTCGTCGCCGGGCACGAGACGACGGCGAACATGATCGGCCTCAGCGTGCTGACCCTGCTGACGCAGCGAGAGCGCTGGGCGGAGCTGTGCGCCGACCCCGGCCTGGTGCCGGGAGCGGTCGAGGAGCTGCTGCGGTTCTCCAGCGTCGTCCAGCAGGGGGTGGCGCGCGCCGTGACCTCGGACGTCGAGGTCGGCGGGCGGCTGATGCGCGCGGGCGACGGGGTGATCGTGGCGCTGGCCTCCGCCGACCGCGACGAACGGGTCTTCCCCGATCCGGACACCCTCGACCTGCGCCGTCCGGCCAACCGCCACATCGCCTTCGGCTTCGGCGTGCACCAGTGCCTCGGCCAGATGCTGGCGCGCGCCGAACTGGTCGCGGCCCTGACCGCCCTGACCCGCGAACTGCCGGCGCTGTCCCTGGCGATCGACCTCGCCGACGTGGAGTTCCGCCAGGACATGGCCGTATACGGGATCTCCGCCCTACCCGTTGTCCGCTGACCCGTCGGGCGGGGGTGGCGCGGTCGAGGCCCTGACCACCAGGGTCGGCGGCGGGTCGGTGATCATCACGCGGCTGGGCTTGTCGCCGCTGAGCGAGCTCAGCAGCATCTGCGCGGCGCGGCGGCCCAGCTCGCGTTGCGGCGTCTGCACCGTGGTCAGCGGCGGGTTGGTGTGCTCGGCGACGATGTGCTCGTCTATCGCGATCACCGACAGGTCGCCCGGCACCGTGAGGCCGAGGTCGTGGACGGCGCTGAGCGTGCCGAGCGCGCTGATCAGGTTCGCCACCACCAGCGCCGTCGGGCGCTCCTCAGCAGGAACGTCGAGGATCTCGCGCGCCGCCTGCTGGCCGCCCGTCCAGTGGAAGCCGCCGTCGGCGATCCACTCCGGGCGGACCGCGAGCCCGTGCTCGCGCATGGCCGCGGCGAACCCCTCCTGGCGGCGCAGGCCGGTGTCGGTGCGCAGCGGCCCGCTGACGTGGCCGATCCGCCGGTGGCCCAGCTCGACGAGGTGCTGCACCATCACCGCGACGTTGCGCTGCTCGTCCATCACCACGGAGGCGGGGTAGCTCGGCGTGCCGCGCTGGACCAGCACCATCGGCAGCCGCTCGCGCTCCGCCCACTCCTGGACGTTCGGGTCGTCCATGCTGGCGAAGGCGACCAGGATGCCGTCGACCCGGCCCTCCAGGCCGAGCCGCTCGTAGCTGATGCCCCCGCCCTCGCCCGCGCCCGCGCCCGCCTCGACCAGCATGAGCGTGTACTCCTGCTCGGCGGCGACCTCCTGGACGCCGCGCAGGATCTGGGTGAAGCCGAAGTTGTCCAGGTCGGGCACGAGCAGCCCGATCGCCTGCTGCCGTTGCAGCCGCAGCGCGCGGGCCTGCTGGTTGGGGCGGTAGCCCAGCTTCTCCGCGGCGTCGAGCACGCGTTGCCTGGTCTCCGCCCGGTACGGCATGTCCTGGCCGCGCAGCAGCCGGGACGCCGTTGAGACGTCCACACCCGCCGCCGCCGCGACCTCGCGCAGCGTCGGCCTTCCGCGTCGCACCGCCGGAACCGGTGTCGCGACGCGATCGCCTTCCGGTCGGTCGGCCGCTGACCTGGTGCCCACTTCACAACCCCCTCGACGGCGCCGAACCGGTGCCACTCTAGGGGCTTGTCCGTGCCGGTCGCGGAATGCCGAACGCGATCACTCGGATGGCTGCCGGACATTCGGTTGTTCGATTCCGAAGTGCTGCACAAGATGGTCACGAGCTGGTCAAACAGCCGGACAAATAGCCGCGGCCGCGGCCACGGACATCCGGTCCCCCCGAACCGGACCGCGTCCGTGCCGCGCCGCGACTCCCCCTTGTTCCCCGCGCCCCCCGGCGCGTCCCCCCGGCCTTTGTCGGAGCGGAGGTGCGACCCCTCGGCGTACCCCCGCCCGCTGAGAGAAATCCTGCCGAAGCCGACCCCCCACAACATCGGGAGAAACCCCTAAACCTGGGGGAGGGGTTCGGTGGCGCGCGCCACGGCGGCGCGTCCCACCAGGTACAACACGCACGCGTTCATGGCGTGCCAGAGGAAGTGCGTCCCCGGGGTGAACGTGGGGCACACCGCGATGTCGACCGAGCGCAGCAGCAACGAGGCGGCGAACACGCCGGTCGCCGTGCCGAACCAGATCCGGTAGCGCGCCAGCGCCGCGTCGCGGCTCACCGACAGCGCCACGGTGAACCCGGCGAGCCCGGCGAGCGCGGGCAGGTAGGACGCTGAGCCCTCGCCGCCGGTCACCGCCGTCATCAGCAGGTTGAACAGCGCGAAGGCCGGTGCGCCGAGCCACGCCAGCGACCACCGCACGCCGTAGAACCAGTGGAGGAAGCAGACCACGTACACGTGGATGAACACGGCGATGAAGAAGACGTCGAGGAACTGCGCCCAGCCGGTCGCGACGGTGTGGAACGCGCCGCTGCCCAGCCCGATCAACGCCAGCAGGACGACCAGCAGGTGCAGGCTGGCCGGGCGCGACGGCGCGGAGCGGCGGACGGCGAGCCACAGTGCGAACGCGGCGGCCAGGAACGCCAGGTTGCTGATCGCGTTGAGCGGCTCGGCGAACAGGCCCGGCGCGGTTCGTTCGCAGTAGTCGTCGATGTAGTCGCTCCAGGCCATCGAACCCCCGGTTCGCTAGTGGCGGGCCACGGCGGTCCGCTGCACGCCGACCGCGACCCGGATGGCGCGCAGGTCCATTCCCCGGTGCCGGGCGTGCAGCAGAGCCTGTGGTGAGAAGACCGACGCGTAGCAGTCGGCGACCCGGTCGAGCAACTGGTGCCGGGGGATGTAGTGGTAGGTGTCGCTGATGCCTTCGAAGGAGTTGCCCGCGCTGTCGTGCCCGCCGAAGACACAGGCCCGGACCGTCACCAGCCCGTCGGCGCCGACGAGCCGGTCGAACTCGGCACGCAGGTCCACCGCGAGCTCGTCGTCGACACCGGTCGCCCTGATCTCCTTGCCCGCCGACTCCGACCAGGTCAGCAGGTCCGGGTAGCAGGGGGGCGGTGGCACGGCGAGCCGGTCCAGCACCGAGCCGATCACGTGCTCCAGCGCGGCGGCGGGCACGCAGAAGAAGGCCGGCACGCCGAAGCCCTGTCTGTGCAGCGCGGCCTGCCGGGCGAAGCGGTGCCCGACGACGGACGGGTCGAGCAGCGCGGGCAAGTCCACGGTGACCAGGCGCGGCATCAGGCGACCCGAGCCACGTTCCGCCAGCGGGGGACCGTGGCGCTCGCGGCCAGCCAGTCGAACCGGACGTGCCCCAGGCGCACGCCGCCCTTGCCGAGCAGGTGGACCGCACTCCCGACCCCGCCGGACTCCGGCTCGCAGGTCAGGGTGAGTGGAAGCCGGCGCGGCAGGCCCCTGTGCAGCTCGGCGCGCATCCCGAGCAGCACCGAGGCGTCCGGCTGGCACCGGACTCCGCCCTGGGCGATGGCGAACCGCCGCGCCGCGTCCACGATCTCGGTAACACCGAGCACGTCCTCGTCATGCCCGGTCGGCACGGTGACGGTGGCCTCGGTCAGCTCGACCGTTCCCGAACAGCCGACCCTGTTGTCCTGCACCGCGCGCACCGCCCACGACGCGCCGTCGAGAGCGGGGCGCACGCGGAGCTCGGTCGTGGTGCTCGCGCACAGCGGTCGGCGCATCCGCAGGTCGAGCAGCATGCGGTTGCGGTCCAGCCGCTCGAAGTCGGCGCCGGACACGCCGCGCACCAGGTCGAGCAGGCCGCCTGCCAGCACCGCGTCCGGCAGGCGCTCGGCGCCGGGCACCGGCGCGAGCGTGGCGACCCAGTCCGCTCCATCCATCTCGGGCAGACCGGCCAACGGGGTGCCGGTCGCGTGGTGGGCCAACTCCTTGGGAAACTCCTCGGCAACGGACGTCATCTACCTGCCCCCAGGTCATGACCTGGCGCACGGTCGCCCTCTGGGCCTGGCCCTCGCCGCCGCCCCTCAACAGCGGCGCGACCGGTCCTATTCGCTTTGGCACCTTTGCGCCTGCTCGGTGAACGAATTAACAGGGTATGACCTGGTGATGGCGAGTCAACCGATCACTCTCGCGCCCCGTTTGACAGTCCTGATGTGAAATCTGTCCACCTATCGTTCTACGAGCTCATGCATTTACTGATTCGGCTTGCATACGGCGCCTCACCGGGCTTGTTCGGGCAGAAGGGCGGCCGTCTCGGTGAGCGGGACCG
The DNA here is from genome assembly GCF_042429765.1 of Allokutzneria oryzae. NCBI lineage: Bacteria > Bacillati > Actinomycetota > Actinomycetes > Pseudonocardiales > Pseudonocardiaceae > Allokutzneria > Allokutzneria oryzae. The sequence continues at coordinate 63,897 of NZ_JBHLZU010000010.1, forward strand.
GCGCTGCCCCGAGGAATCCGATGTCCGGTTCAGGGGATGCCGGATCGTTATTTCTCCTGGCCATGAGTAGCCGTGTCCGGCTTTTCCCACGTATTGAATTCGCGCCGCGCCGCTCTCCCCGGAGAGTGCGGTGAACCCGCCGACGTCAAGGGCGCGCAAGTCCGGTCAACCAGACCTTCGATGCAGGTGGGCCGGGCAGAGGAGCAACCTGTGCGGCCGAACGTCCTAGCGTCGCGTCGGGCCGGGCCGGTTGTTCGGGCATCAACCCGGTGGCCACTGCACGCCGAGAGGTGCCGGGGTGACGCGGTCGATCCGCCGGGGCGCGCCTGCGGGGGACGGCCGTGGTCGACGGGGATGGTGTCGTGGGCGTCGACGGCGTGCGCTCCCGCGTCCCCCGGGCTCCGCCAAGAACACGACCATGGTCAGGCTCCGGTTGCTGACCGCCTTGAGCAGCGGTCCTCCGTGGTGCTCCAGCCCTTGGTCACGGGCACCACGCCAACGCCCGCCGAGCCCCGAGCGCCTCAGGGCATCAGGGTGGCCGCGACCGTCGCGCCCAGCTCCCAGCAGGCGCGAAGCTCGTCCTTCGTCGGTCCCGCCGTGACCGAGACCGGTGCGGCGACGCGTTCCCACGCGAGCCCGGTGGTGATCTTCTCAACGCCCCGGACCGCGCCCGCCGTGTCGTCGTTGCCGTGGACGTAGAGCCCGTACGGCCGCCCGCGCGTGGCGTCCAGGCACGGGTAGTACGCCAGGTCGAAGAAGCACTTGAGCGCGCCGCTCATCATCCCGAAGTTCACCGGTGTCCCCAGGATGAAGCCGTCGGCGGCCAGCGCGTCCTGGGCGGTCGCGGCCAGTGCGGGCCTGCGCACCAGCTCCACGCCCTCGATCTCCGGGTCGGTCGCGCCCGAGACCACCGCCTCGAACATGGCCTGCAGGTTCGGTGAGGGCGTGTGGTGGACCAGAAGCAGCCGGCGCATCTGGCAGAGGCTAGGTCAGGTCGCGGGTCAGCCGCAGGCGCGCGGTGCGCACCCGCTGCGTGTACGCCGGGTCGAAGACGTCGATGACCTGGTCCTCCAGGGTGGCGGCCAGGCTGGAGAGGGCGACCCGCTCCGCGTGGTCCTCGGTCAGCGGGTCCAGACCGCCCTGGTCGTCGGTGCGGGAGATCCAGTCGAAGAGCACGAGCGCCTCGTCGGGGCTCAACCTGATGGTGACCTCATCACTCGTCACCCCAAAGAAGTTATCGACTACCCACCCGTTCGGGCGACCCCCGGTTGATCACCTGGTAGGCAGGTCCCGGGCACAGGGCACGCTCACGGCGATCCCGTCGAGCACGATCTCCAGCTTGCGGGCCGCCCACGGCCGGTGGTCCTGCCGCACCAGCCCGGTCACCAGCCGCAGCGTCTCCTGGTCCGCCGGGTCCGACCATGCCCGCGTCAACGCGTCTTTCACCTGGCCGGTCTTCGTCCGGTGCAGCCGCGCGGCGGTGCCGCCCGAGGCCCGCGCGAAGTCCACCACGATGTCGGCGACCAGCACCGCGGACTCCACGTCGAAGCCCGCCTCGCACAGCCGCCGGATCAGGGTGATCGTCCGGCCGACGAAGACCTCCCTCGCGGCGGGCACGGCGCAGAGCACCTGGTCGACACCGGGGTTGTCGGCGTACATGTCCCACAGCGCCCAGGTCTCGGTCTCCAGCAGTGTGCGCCAGTCGAGCGGGCCGGCGGGCGGTGGAAGCCCGGCGACCAGGCGTTCCACCGCGGCGACCACCAGGTCGTCCCGGTCGGCGACGTGCCGGTAGAGCGCGGCGTGGGTCGCGCTGAGCCGCTCGGCGACCGATGCCAGGGTCAGGTCGGTGAACCCGACCGCGATGGCTGCGTCGGCGATCAGCTCACGGTTCAGCCTCGGTGGTGGTCCCGGGCGGCGGCGCGACGACGGCTCACTGCTCACGAGGTCAACCTAGCTGGCCGCGAGGTGAGCTCGGATTGCCTCTTGGCTATCTGTTACAGGTTGTAATAATCTCGGGACAGATCGCCGTTCTGCTCGACCTGGGGGTGTGCAGAACGATCCGGTCGGCGCGGGTGACGCTGTCGGGGGACGGTGTGTTGCCCGCGCCGGTCAGGTCGACTCGCGCGGTCGGAGGTAGTAGTGGACCAGCGCCCGCTCACCATCGGGCAGCGTCCAGTCCATGCGGGCGCTGGCCACACGCCGCCAGCCGGTGCGCTCGTAGAAGGCGATCGCGTCCTGCCCGATGTCGGCGACGTCCAGGGCGACGCGCAGCTCGCCCGCCGCGGCGACGGCGGTGTCCACGAGGGCCTTCGCCACGCCTCGCCGCCGTGCCCGCGGTGAGACGAACAGCCTGGTGATCGCGGCCAGCTCGTCCGGAACCGCGACGTGGGCCCGTGCGCTGTCCGGGAAGCGTTGCAGCGCGACGTGCCCGAGCACCTCACCGTCCTCAACGGACACCCAGCAGCCGAGGAGCTCGTCCGGGGTCAGCCAGCGCTCCGGATCGGTGGGCCAGTTCGAGGGGTAGCCGTCCTCGGCGTGCACGTCGGCCATGGTCTTCACACAGGCGGGCAGGTCCTCCGGGGTTCGTCGCCGCACGACGGGAGTGGTCATCGCGCGAGCCTGGCAGGCAGGCGGTCAGTCGCGCATCAGGATTCCGTGCTCGTGGGCGTAGATCACCGCGTGCACCCTGGTCCGCAGCCCGAGCTTGGACAGCACGCGCACCACGTGGGTCTTGACCGTGCCCTCCTCGATCCACAGCTCGCGGGCGATCTCGGCGTTGCTCAGGCCGCGCGCGAGCTGGAGCAGCACCTCGTGCTCCCTCGGGGTGAGGCGGTCCAGCTCCTCGGTGGCCGGGCGCGGGCTCAGCCGGGCGAAGCGGTGGATCAGCTTGTGCGTCACCTGGGGGTCGATCAGCCCGTGCCCCCGGTGCGCCGCGCGGACGGCGTCCAGCAGCAGCCGGGGCTCGGAGTCCTTGAGCAGGAAGCCGGTGGCTCCCGCCCGGAGCGCGCCGAAGAGGTAGTCGTCGAGGTCGAAGGTGGTCAGCGCGATGATCTTCGTGCTGGAGCCGGCCAGCCTGGTGATCGCGCCGATCCCGTCGAGCCGGGGCATCCGGATGTCGAGCACCAGCACGTCCGGCCGCCGCTCCTCGGTCCGGCGCACCGCCTCCGCGCCGTCGGCGGCCTCGGCGACCACGTCGATGTCCGGCTCCGCGTCGAGCACCAGCCGCAGCGCCGCGCGGACCTCGGCCTGGTCGTCGGCGACGAGCACCCGGATCATCGCTGCCCCGCGCGCACCGGCAGCACGGCCCGCACCCGCCAGCCGTGCGGGACCGCCGCGCCGATCGTCAGGGTCCCGCCGAGCAGCCGTGCGCGCTCCCGCATCCCCCTGATGCCCGAGCCCTCGGCGACCCCGCCGTCCGGCGGCGTGCCGGGCCCGTCGTCCTCGACGGTGATCGTGACGGCGTCGGCGTCGCGCGCGACGGTCACCGCGACCGTGCTCGCCCCCGCGTGCCTGACCGCGTTCGTCAACGCCTCCTGCGCCAGCCGGTACCCGCCGTGGTCGACGAGCGCGGGGAGCCGGTCCAACCCGGACGGCAGCTCGACGGTCACCTTTCTGTCCGATGTGGACAGAAGATCGACCAGGTCGGCGACCTCGGTGATGCGTGACCCAGAGGGCCTGTCCCGCAACGTCTCCAGCATTTCCCGTACCTCACTCAGTGCCCGTGCGGCCACGTCGTTGATCGTGTCCAGCGTCGTGGTCGCCACCGGTGGCGCGTTCGTCAGCACGTGCCGCGCCGCTGCCGCCTGCATCCGGATCGCGGTCAGGTGGTGGCCAACGGCGTCGTGCACCTCGCGGGCGAGCCCCGCTCGTTCCTCGGCGACCGTTCTGGCCGCCTCCGCTCTGTGCAGCCGCGCCAGCTGCTCCGCTCGCTCGCCGCGCAGGCGCACCGCGTAGCCCACCACGGCGGGCGCGATCGCCGTGATGATCATTTCGGTCAGCACGGTGGTGGTGCCCATCGGTTTGGCCGCGACGAACGCGGGCACCAGCAGGAATCCCAGCACCGAGATCGCCAGCACCCCGGCGAGCCGGTTCGGCCGGTGGTAGGCGGCCGAGGCGCACGCCGCCATCGCCACGAGCTTTCCCGACCAGCCGGGCACGGCGAAGCCGAGCAGCGCCACCAGGACCGACAGCCCGGCCGAGGTGAGCGGCAGCGTCTTGCGTGCCATCAGCGGCGCCACCACGCCGACGCTGAGCACGGCGAGCGCCATCGGCTTGGCAGGGGAGCCCTCCGCGAGCGCCGCGCCGAAGACGAGTGCGGCGGTCGCTGTGCAGAGGAGGACGTCCCGGCTCGAAGGCATGCTCCGTTGGTACACCAGTCAGGCCGCGCAGTGGCTGCCGGGCGCGGGCAGCTCGCCGGAGGTGAGGTAGCGGTGCACCCGGTCGCGGACGCAGGCGTTGCGGCCGCCCCAGTACTGCGCGTGGCCGCCTTCGGCACTGAGGTAGCGCGAACCGGGCAGCTGCGCCGAAACCCGCTTCGCGTGCTCCGGCGTCGTGGCGTCGTCGTAGGTGCCGCTGGCGACCAGGATCGGGGGCAGGTTCTTCGCCTTGATCGGCTTCGGTGGGTAGACGCCGATCTTCGGCAGCCCGGCGCAGTGGTAGCCCATCAGCCACACCAGCCGGTAGCCCACCCGAGGCGCCCGCGCCTGTACGTCGCTCTCCACCCGCTTGAGGCCGTCGTAGCTCACGTCGTACGGGAAGTCAGAGCACAGCGCGATCCTGGACAGGTCGGGGTCCTTCGCGCCGCGCCGCTGCGTGGCGAACAGCGTCGCGTCGCCCTTGTCGGCCTGGGCGAGCGCCTTGGCGAAGTCCGGCCACGCGGCCTCGAAGCCCGATGGCGCGAGCGAGACGATCTCCGACGCGGTCACGACCCTGCCCGGCTCCGCGCCGGGGGCGGGGATCGGCTCGCGTTCCGCCGCCGCGATCACCCGGTCCCAGGTCGCGAGTACGTCCCTGCCGTGCAGCGCGGAGGTCGGCTCCCGCTCGGCCCACTTCGCGAAGCGGTGCAGATTCCCTTCCGCGACAAGGGCTCCCGACATCGCCCACGACCGGTGGTCACGGTTGGAATGGTCGAACACGCTGTCGAGATACATCCGGTTCACCTTGTCGCCGAACAGTTCCACGTAGTTCTGCGCGTAGACGGTTCCGAAGGAGTTGCCGTAGTAGTTGAGCTTGCGCTCGCCCAGCGCCATCCGGATCGCATCGAGGTCGTGTGCGCCTTGCCAGCTGTTCAGCTTGTCCCGCAACGCTCCCAGCGCCGGAGTGCAGTTCTCGGCGAAGTGCCGGTTCGCCTCGGCGTAGCGCTCGTAGGGGGTGCGCTCGGTCGGTGGCCAGTGCGCGAAGTCCGGGACCGGCGCCGGGGTCGGGCAGGACACGCCCTGACTGGCGCCGAACCCACGCGGATCGAAGATGATGACGTCGAACCACTGAGTCAGCTCGGCGAAGCTGTCCTTGAACTGCGGCAGGTACTGCACGGTCGGGCCGGGGCCGCCGAGGTTGGCGACGAGAGGACCGAGCTTGCGGGACTGGTCGCGCGCGGGCAGCTTCGCCAGCCCGATGGACGTCCGCGGGCCGTTCGGCCGGGCCCAGTCCACCGGGACGCTGACGTCGGCGCACTGGATGCCGTCCCCGCAGGTCCGCCAGGTCACGCGTTCCCCGGCGGTGGCCGCCGTGGCGAGCCCGGCCAGCAGGCCCGCGACGGCGGTCATGGTGATCATTGCCCTCATGACGTCGAGCCTGGCCTCGCCGAGGCGCTGAACTCGTCCATCTTTCGATAGATCCCGGCCACCAGCCGCGGCGCCGCCACTCCTCGACGTCCGGTCGCTCCAAGCCGGCCGTGGTGTCCGACCTCAAGCGTCTCGCCACCCGCGAGGTGCTGGTCGAACCGCCAGCAGTTCCCCGGTCGCCGTCCCCGCGTCGACGTGGCCGTTGACCCGGAGGAAGTCCAGCTCGTCCCTCCGTTGGGCCTCGTCCGCGCGGTGCCCGAGGACCGGGGCCCTGTGGCGGCACCGGGACCAGGTCGCCGTCCTCGCTGCCGAGTCGTGACACCACGCCGGCCCACCACCAGGGCAAGTGTCTCTAGCTCTCGCGGTGGACCTGGAAGGCCGCGAAGCTCTGCGCCACCGGCATGAGCTCGATGGTGTTCACGTTGAAGTGCGGAGGCTGTGCGGAAACCCAATGCACCGACTCCGCGATGTCCTCCGCGCTCAACGGCTTCATGCCCGCGTAGACGTTGTCCGCCTTGCTCTCGTCGCCGTCGAAGCGCACGACGGAGAACTCGGTGCCGCCGCACATGCCCGGCTCCACGCAGGTCACCCGGACGCCGGTCCCGTGCAGATCGCTGCGCAGGTTCAGGCTGAACTGGTGCACGAACGCCTTGGTCGCGCCGTAGACGTTGCCGCCGGGATAGGGGTAGGTCCCCGCGATCGACCCGAGGTTGATCACGTGGCCCCGCCCGCGCGCCACCATGCCGGGCAGCAGCGCGCGCGTGCAGTACACCAACCCCTTGCAGTTGGTGTTGACCATCTGCTCCCAGTCGTCCAGGTCCGCCTTGTGCGCCGGCTCAAGGCCCTTCGCCAGTCCCGCGTTGTTCACCAGCACGTCGACCTCGGCGAACTCCGCGGGCAAGGTGGCGACGGCGGCTTCGACGGCCGCGCGGTCCTGCACGTCGAGCTCGATCGGGAGCACGTTCGCGCCCAGCTCGTCCGCGAGTTCGGCGAGCTTGCCCGCCCGCCGGGCGGTGGCGACGACGCGGGCGCCCTCCGCGACGAATCGGCGCACGATGGCGGCCCCGAATCCTGCGCTGGCGCCGGTGACGAACACGGTCTTCTGCCTGGTCACAAAGATCACCGTTCTGTGCGGGCTGCGATGCGGTCGAGGAAAGTGTGCAACGCCTGGTTGAACACCTCGGTGCGTTCGAGGTTCGGCATGTGCGCGGCACCTTCCACGACGGTCAGTGTGGAGTCCGGCAGTCGCTCGTGCATGAGCCGGGCGTCGCCGATCGGGGTGTACTCGTCCTCGGTGCCGACCACGACGAGCGCGGGCACCGCGACCCGGCCGAGCATCTCGACGTAGTCCGGCCGTTCCGCCCGACCCAGCAGCGCCGCGGCGGCGCCCTCCGGCGGAGCGTTCAGCATCATCCGCAGCACGTGCTCGGCTGCGACCTCGCCGTTGCCGGGGGCGACCATCTTCCAGAGCACCTCCTCGGAGTATGGGCGCATTCCCTCTCGGAGCAATCGCGCTGCCATCTCGGCACGGTTGCGCCTCCCGTCCGACGTCTCCGCCTGCGCTGAGGTGTCGGCGAGCACCAAGCCGCTGATCCGCTCCGGGAACTGCCGGTGGCACTCCATCACGATCTGCCCGCCCATGGACAGGCCGCCGAGCACGAACCGCTTGACGCCGAGGTGGTCAAGCAGCGTCGCTATGTCCCTAGCGAACGTGCTGAGCAGCGTTTTTCCAGGAACAACCGTGCTTTCGCCGTAGCCGCGAAGGTCCGCCGCGATCACTCGGCGGCCCAGTGAGGAGAAGTGCTCGACCTGGGGCCGCCACATGCTGCGGTCGAAGGGGTGGCCGTGCACGAGGACGAGCGCCTGCTCGCCCTCTCCCAGGTCGTCGTAGCCGAAGGTGATGCCGCCGAGGGTTACAGTGCTCATGTCATCGACGCTAAGCAACGGCATAATCGAGTGCAATAAGAGCAATGTTCTCGAAGCAATAAGGCGGGGCAGTGGACGACTACCGGGTGATCGCCGACGCGATCGCGGCCGACATCGCCAGCGGCCGCCTCCGGCCGGGCGAGCGGTTGATCCCGCAGCGGCAGTTCGCGCGCAGGCACCGCATTGCGAACTCGACGGCGGCGCGCGTCTACGGCGAGCTCGTGCGTCGAGGGCTGGCCGTTGGCGAGGTCGGCAGGGGCACGTACGTCCGCGCGGGCAAACCACCACTGGAGACCGCGCTCGCCGAGCCCGGCGAAGCACGGGTCGATCTCGAACTGAACTTCTCGGTGTTGCCGGAGCAACCCGCGCTGCTCGCCCGCAGCTTGGAGCGCCTGATGCGCCCCGACGTGTTCGGCTCGGCGCTGCGACCCGTTGCCGCGACGGGGAATCCGGCCCTCAGGGAGGCTTCGGTCGCCGCGTTGAGCCGCACCGGCTGGGCACCGGACCCACAGAACCTGGTCTTCGCGGGCAACGGCCGCCAGGCGATCGCCGCCGCCGTCGCCGCACTCGTGCCAGTGGGTGAACGCCTCGCCGTCGAAGCGCTGACCTACCCGGTGGTCAAGGCGATCGCGGCGCGGCTCGGCATCACCCTCGTGCCGCTGCCGGTGGACGAGCACGGCATCGACCCGGACGCCCTGCGCTCCGCCAACGTGCGCGCGGTCTACCTGCAACCGACGCTGCACAACCCACTGGGCTTCTCGATGCCGGCCAGCCGCCGCCAGGAGATCGCGGAAACGTTGCGGCGCTTGGACATCCACGCGATCGAGGACACCATCTACACGTTCCTCCGTGACGAGGTCCCGCCTTTGGCGGCGTTCGCCCCGGAGCGCACGATCCTGGTCGACAGCCTGTCCAAGCGGATCTCGCCCGGTCTCACGGTCGGTTTCGTGGTCGCCCCGCAGGAGCTGACCGACCGCGTGGCCGGAGCCGTCCGCTCGGGCGTCTGGTCCGCCCCCGGCTTCGCGCTCGACGCTGCGGAGTGCTGGATGTCCGACGGCACCACGAAGGTGATCGAGGAGGCCAAGCGCGCCGACGCGGCGACCCGTCAGAAGATCGTCCGCGACCACCTCGCCGACTTCACGATCAGCGGCGATGCCCAGGCGTACCACTGCTGGTGGGAGCTGCCGGAGGAGTGGCGCGCCGAGACCTTCGTCGCCGCGGCGGCCCGCAGGGGCATCGCGGTCAGCCCCGCGGCGGCCTACACCGTCGGAGCGGGCCGCGCCCCCAACGCGATCCGCCTCGCCACCTCGGCCCCACCCCCGGACACCCTCGCCGCCGCACTCCGCACCCTCGCGGCCATAGCCCGCAGCTCGCCCGACTCCCTCGGCATCGACTAACCCCCGACCCTCGTTTTCGCGTTTTGTCACCTAAATGCGAAATGGGAGCGCTCTTTCGTGCATTTAGGTGACAAAACGCGAAGAACCGCGCCGGCCCAGGCCCTTCCGGGTAGGACCAAGATCGGGGAGAAGGGGGGCGGGGTTCCGATGAGGTTGCACCACGTGCAGATCGCGATTCCGGTTGGCGCGGAGGACGAGTGCCGCCGGTTCTACGTCGATGTGCTCGGAATGCGGGAGGTCGCCAAGCCCCCGGTGTTGGCCGCGCGGGGCGGATTGTGGGTGGGCTGCGCCGAGGTGGAAATCCACCTCGGCGTCGAGGAGGACTTCCGGCCCGCTCGCAAGGCGCATCCCGGCATCCAGGTCGAGGACGTCGACGCGCTCGCCGAGCGATTGAGCACAGCGGGGATCGCCGTTGCCTGGGACGAGAACCTTCCCGGCTACCGCCGGTTCCACGTGTTCGACTGCTTCGGGAACCGCTTGGAGTTCTTGCAGCCAGTCTGAGCCGGACGCTGGTGTGGCGTGACAACAGGAAGCCGAGCTGGTCGGTGACGATCTTCTCGTGCGCGCGTGGGCTGGCTGGCGTGGTCGGGGTTTGCGCGTTTTGTCACCTAAATGCGCGAAAGAGCGCTCTCATTTCGCATTAAGGCTACAAAACGCGAACCCCGGGGGGGCGGGGGGCGCGTGGGTGAGGGCGTCAGGGGGTGGTGAGGTGGTGTTACCACTTGCGGGACACGGCTTAGCCGATCAGTCGGACCGAAGATGCCTGGCGCACATGGAAAACGACGTCGAACCAGCCCGCGAACGAGCCACCGGCCAGGTGGTGGTCGGCGTCGTTGTCGAAGTCGTAGTGCGGTCCGATGAGCCGGGTCTTGGTCGGCGTGTGGAGCCACGCGTCCACCGGCGCGGGGTGGTCGCCGCGCAGGTCGAGGAAGAACGCGTCCAGGTCCACGTCGCCCAGGGCCGACTCGGCGAACTCGGCGGGCGGTGCGGGTACCCGGTAGGGCACGTCGCCGTGGTGGAACGTCATCCCGATCGACACGAAGCCGGAGCCGAAGCGCTCGCGGAGCCAGCCTCCGGCATTGCGGCTCGTTTCTGTTGGCGTTGAGGGAGAAACCGTTCTCGGATCGCCCTTCGAGACGTGTGCCGTGCCGCCCCAGTAGACGATCTTGTGCTTCGTGCTGTCGTGCCACTTGATCGTGTTCTGCGCCAGCAGGCGCTCGATCTCGGTGAGGCTGCCCAGCTCGGCGGGGAAGTGCGACGGGTGCGCGATGCGGACCGGATCGCCGGGATGCCGCTCGTTGTAGGAGCGCACCCAGCGGACCATGCCGAGGATTTCCTCGGTGCGCCAGAAGGAACGCGCTTCGGCGAGGATCTCCTCGGGGTCACCGACGCCGCTTCGCACGTAGTCGTCGAGGTAGACGCTCGACATGTCGTCACCTTCAAGCACCACTGACCGAAAACCCTTGTGCTCCACCAGGAATCTCAGGATTCGGTGAGAGAGAAGCGACAGCTCGCGGGCCTGGCGGCTGGACTGGCTCAGTGCCACGACGACGGCGTCACCCACCAGGTCGCCCAGCGGCAGCAGGTCGGCGGACTCCGCTGAAGGGGTCGGTGCGACAGGGTGGGCGTGCTCGTTGAGCCAGTCGGTGATCGTCATGGCCGCCAGCGTCGTACCTCAACAGCGGTTCAGGTCAAGGCGTGGCGCGGCCGGACGGGAATCTCATTGACGGAGTGAGCGCTCACTCCGCACACTGGTCGCATGACACCAGAGGAGAGCACCCGGCGGAGAGCCCCGGGCATGAGCGTCGAACAGCGGCGCTCGATGATCGTGCACGCGGTGCTGCCGTTGCTGATCGAGCACGGCGCGGCCGTCACCACCAGCCAGATCGCCCGCGCGGCCGGTATCGGAGAGGGCACGATCTTCCGCGCTTTCAAGGACAAGGACGAGCTGTTCGACGCGTGCACGCTGGAGGCGCTGCGCCCGGACTCCGTCCTTGACGCGATCGCCGAGATTCCCGTCGACCAGCCGCTGGCGGAGCGGCTCGTCGAGGCCGCGGAGGCGCTCGGCGCCCACCTGGAGCGGATGAGCGCGCTGATGGCCGCCCTGCACCCGACCGGTCGGGGGCGCCGCCGCGACCCGAGCCAGCCAGGACGCGGAACCGGTGGTCGCCGCGCGTCGATGACCGCGATGCGGGGAGCCATGACCGAGCTCTTCGATCCGGAGAAGGACCGTCTGCGGCTGCCCGCCGACCAGCTCGCGTCGCTGTTCCTGTCCCTGCTCTTCAGCCGCAGCAGGCTGAACCCCGATGACGGAGGCCCCAGCATCCGCCAGGTCGTCGATGTCTTCCTGCACGGCGCCGTGGAGGTCGCGTGATACCAGAGGGAGGCGGGGGACTGGAGTTCATGCTCGCGCGCCGCGGCAAGAGGCGCGCGGCGGCGACCGTCCCCGACAGCGGGCTGACCGGCCCGGTGGACATTCCGGAGGCGCCGTCCCCGGAGAAGCCGAAGGACCTGAAGTCGCGGCTTGCCCGTATGCGCACGTCGATCGCGGGCACGGTGCGCGGACTGCCGAAGGTTGCCAGGCTGACGTGGCAGGCGAGCCCCGCGCTGACGATCCTGATCACGCTGATCACGTTGCTGTCCGGTCTGCTGCCGACAGTCACCGCCTACGTCGCGAAGCTCCTGTTGGACTCCGTCGTCGCGGCGATCCAGCACCAAGCCACCACGACCGACATCGTGCGGGTCGCTGTGATCCAGTTCGGGGTGCTGGCACTGACGGCGATCAGCAGCGCGCTCACGACGGTCGCTCAGACACTGCTCCAAGAGCGCATGACCCTGACGGTTCGCCACCAGGTGATGGCGCACGCCAGTGAGCTCCACCTCGCCTACTTCGAGGGCTCAGCGTCCTATGACGTGCTCCGCCAGGCCGCGCAGGAAGCGCCGCGCCGCCCGCTGTCGATGATGAACTCCGCGCTGGGCCTGGTGCGCATGACGATCACGTTCAGCAGCATGATCGTGCTGCTCGTGGTGATCAGCCCGGTTCTCGCCGTCGTCGCGCTGCTGGCACCGATCCCGGCGTTCCTCTCGCAGTCCAAGTACGGCGCGCGCACCTTCTGGCAGACGTTCCTGATGTCGCCGATCAAACGCCGCATGGACTATCTGTCCTCTTTGGTCACAACGGACAACTACGCCAAGGAGACCAAGCTCTTCGGCCTCGGGCCGTACTTCGTCGACCGCTTCCGCAAGCTCGGCGAGGTTTCCTATGAGCGGCAACGGAAGCTGACGGTCAAGAGCAATGCGGCCTCGACAACGTGGGGGTTGCTGAGCACGCTGACGGGTTCGGTGATCGCCCTCTACATCGCACTGGAGGCGGTTGGCGGCCGACTCACCCTCGGCGACCTCGCGCTGTACACGGCCGCGGCGACGGCGGTGCAGACGTCCGTCTCCGGTCTGTTCACGGCTTTCTCCGGGATGTACGAGAACAACCTCTACCTCGACACGCTCTACAAGTTCCTCGACACCAAGCCGGAAATCAGCGCTCCCGCCGAGCCGCGGCCATTTCCATCCACAGTGGACGGTCACATCGAGTTCCGGTCGGTGACCTTCACCTACCCCGGAGCGGACGAACCGGCGCTCGACGGCGTGAGCTTCGAGATCCGGCCCGGCGAGACGGTGGCGGTGGTCGGCCGCAACGGCGCGGGCAAGTCGACCCTGTTCAAGCTGCTGTGCAGGCTCTACGACCCGACCAGCGGCCAGATCCTGCTGGACGGCGTGGACATCCGCGAGTACGACCCGGTCGAGCTCCGCCGCCAGATCAGCGCGATGTTCCAGGACTACGTGACCTACCAGGGAACCGCGGCCGAGAACATCGGCCTCGGCGACCTGGACCGCCTGGAAGACCGCCCCCACATCGAGGAGTCGGCGCGCCGCGCGGGCACGGACGAGCGGATCGAGCGCCTGCCTCGTGGCTACGACAGCCCGCTCGGCCGCTGGTTCGACCAGGGCGTGAGCCTGTCCGGCGGCGAATGGCAGAAGATCGCCCTTGCGCGGGCCTTCCACCGCGAAGCCCCACTGCTCATCCTCGACGAGCCGACCTCGGCCCTGGACGCCCAGGCGGAGCACGACCTGTTCTCGCGGCTGCGGGAACTGGCCTCCGGCCGAACCACGCTCTACATCTCCCACCGGTTCTCGACCGTGCGCCAGGCGGAGCGAATCCTGTTGCTGGAAAATGGAAAAGTCGCCGAGTACGGCACGCACGAAGAGCTGATGGCGGCGAAGGAGGGCTACGCCGAGCTGTTCACGCTGCAGGCCCGGGCGTACCTGGACGAGGTCCCAGCCGGTTGTTGATCCACGGGGGATCGCCTGCGTGCGACCGTCCGAAGTGGACCGTGTCGTGTGTTCTGGGTCACACGGATTCGTCCCAACTCTTCTCCCGGTGGCGGCATCGCACCTGATGTCAGCGTCACTGAGACCGAGGAGGAGTTCGATGAACCGTCCGATGCGGACCGCCGCGCTCGCCGCCCTGCTTGTCCCGATGTTCGGCCTGGGTGTGGGAGCTGCCTCGGCCAACGCCGCGGAGCTGCCGCGCTGCGAGGCGGCGGACGTCGAGGTCACGATGGGGATGACGGGGGAGGGCAACCAGGCCAGCGCCCAGTTGCTGCTCACCATCGTCGGCGAGCGGGCGTGCACCTTCGAGGGCTTCCTGACCGACCTGCGGTTCACCGGCGCAGACGGCAAGCCGCTGACCACCACGCCCATGGAGACCCAGAGCGGCCCGGTCGAGAAGGTCGGCGGCGAGCCCGGCTACGTCGCCGCGGTCGACACCACCTGGACCCGGGGCTTGGGGCAGGGCGACGTGGTCCCGGCGAAGCTGACGCTGCGCCTGCCGGGCGCCGAGCAGCTCAGCGAGGTCGCGTGGTCGGGCGGTGCGATCGGCAACAACGGTGCGATCGCGCACTCCGTGGTCGGCCCCGCCGTGGGCTGACCCCGGCGGGAGCTTGCTGCCGCGGCTTGCGCCTCGCCAACGGCGACGAAAGAGATCAAGCCCTGACCAGCTCGCTGGTCAGGGCTTGCTCTTGTGGCGCCCGTGGCAGGCACTTCAGGTTTTGATCTTCGACCTCGCCGTGCTCCGGCCGGCCACGGGCGGCAGCCGAAGTCGTTGGTCGAGGGGCGCGATGCGCGCTTCGGTGAGCGTTTCCGTCACCGGTCGGAGCACGGACTCTCCGGCGATGACCGCTTGCCGGTGGTACAGATCCTCATTCTCGCCCGACGGCGAGCGTCCGGCGAGCGCGGTTGCCGCGCGCGGACGCCAGTGCGAGCCACGCCATCCCTCGCACCACCAGGAATGCCACAGCGACCAGTACGACAACGGTGACGTCCGGCAGCGCTTGGAATGCCACGTCCAGCGGCAGCCAGCCGCCGTAGCCGAGTGCGCCGACCCCGCCGAACACCGCCGCGTACAGCACACCAGCCGCCACCACGTGTCCCACAAGAGAATGCACTGCCACGCGCCCGAACCCCTTGTCGTGCAAGGCATCTGGCAACCTTCGAGCGCGGCGGACCTGGCTGCGGGTGGCCAGCGCCATCGTGACAAGGACCACGAGGGCGACCGCGGCGATGATGCCGTAGGTCACCAGGAAGGCGTTGCCTGTCGCAGGGGTCGGTGCGCCCGCGAGCATTGCAGCGCGCTCGTGCGCGGGATAGCCGCGACGCGGGGACACAATGATCGGTGGGGAGCGCGCGATCCTCCGGAAGATCGCGGCGCAGCTGATCCGGCTGATCGAGGTCGGCGACCTTGCGCTGGGCGCGCCCATGCCGTCCGAGTCCGAGCTTGCCGCCCGGTTCGAGGTTGCCCACGACAGGCTGTTCGTCGTGAAGCCCGGTCGAGGCTGTTTCGGTTGTTGAATGTCCTTGACTTCGAGTCTTGCCCGGTCGAGTTTTGGCATGTTTCTCGCACGAGAGACTCAGCGGTAAACAAGGAGATTCATGTCTAAACTAACGCGAGTGATTATTTCGTTCGGGGCGATATCCGCTCTGATGAGCGGCGTCGTGGGCTTCAGCGGGTCTGCGGCCGCGGGCTCACAGCGCTCCGTGCTGGACTGTTACGGGAACCCGAAGTCCCCGAACGGTGCGACGGGAGTCTGCTACGGCGTCCCGGCCGGATGGCAGTACCGGACCTGGGTCAGGTGCGGCAACACGAACTACAAGAACGTCGGTCCGTGGGTGGTGAACCGCCAGTACAGCGACGCGTGGTGCAACTGGGACGACGAGCGTCGCGACCGCGGTGTCGAGGAGAGGTTCATCGGCTGACAAGACTCGTCCTGGCCACAAGCCAGGCAGCACAACAAAGCCCCCGCGACCGGTTCGTGCTGGTAACGGGGGCTTTATGCTACGAGTGGAGAATAGAGAACTCGAACCTCTGAAGTTTTCGCGACGGATTTGCAGTGCGCCGCACTGCAAGGCTCTTGCCAGCGAAAGTCGAGTCTTGAGACACCTCTTCGCATCGTTTCGGCACGCAGTCGTTGGACGCGTTGGGGGAGCCACGGCTGAGCCCACGCAGCCGCCCGACAGGTGTGGGCTGAAGCGCGTCCCTGGATATTGGGGCAGCCTTCGCATCATGCCCGCTTAGGTCAGGTAAGGGGCGGCCCGTCCTATCGTTGCTAGGTCTTACGCATGCTTACCATGCAGATTTCGCAGCAATACTTTTCGGCCGCTTGATGATCGCCTTGTCGGGCTGTCACTCAGAGAAACTCTTCTCGGCTCAGCTGTTGACTTCCCCGGCTGACATCAGTCCGTGAGGAAGAGTCGATTCCCAGCTGACGCGCTTCCTGTCCGGCAGGAGATCATCCGCCTGAGGTCTCACCGTCCACGTGGCACCGCGTATGGACGGGAGCACGTGAGCGCGCCTTTACGCCGGAAGTCGTTGCGTCTCCGCTCGCGGAGCGTCCCTACGACCTGCGGCATGCGGCGCTCTCCATGTGGCTGCTGACGACGGGGGACCTGGCGCTCGTGGCGAGCTGGGCGGGCAACTCGATCGCGGTGCTTCAGGAGGTCTACGCGCAGGTGTTGCACGGCCAAGACGCCCTGCGGCGCAAGAAGGTCACGGAGGCCCTGGGGTGGGGATGACCGTCCCGAACTTCGGGGCGTATTCGGGAAGAACGGCCGCCTAGGGTCGCTCGCGGCCGCATACAACCGCACAACACGACGAAGGCCCCTCACCGGGTTATGCCTGGTGAGGGGGCTATTTTTCGTTTCACGCCTTGGGCTGTTGTTTGATCGCCGGGCCAACGTCAACCGAATGCACGTCGTGACCGAAGCCTGTTGCTCGGTTGGTGCCGAACCGCGAATCCATTAGTCGCACTGCCTTCACGCGTTGCATTGCAAGGCGTCGGCAATGCTCGCTCAAGTGTCGCGTGCTGGCGGATCGGGTGATTTGCTGAGGGTGCTGCCGGTAGAGCCAGGTCACTCCATCGAAGTTGTACCCGTCTGCTATCTCGGAGAGCGCGGCAAACATGGCAATATCCTCATCTGAGGGCAAGCCGACCCATCCGCCAATCGCCCTCAAAGAAGTCGCGCGAAGCGCTAGTCCTGCACAGTGAATGGGCCAATTCCCCTCGTGCTTCTCGGCCCACTTGTTGACTTCACCTGCTGATACCAATCCGTAGGGGAGGGCCGATTCCCAGGAAACGCGCTTCCCGTCCGGCAAGAGATCATCTGCCTGGCCGACTGCCCAATGGACGCGATCGTCCTCGAAGCAGGGGATCACCGACGCGAGTGCCCCCGGAAGTAGTACGTCATCGGAGTCGAGTACCTGAATCACGTCACCCGATGCCCGAGACAGGGCCAGGTTTCTCGTCGCTGCAATTCCCAGCTGGGCACCGCTGGCCTCGTAGGAGACGTGAGGCACCCCGGCGAAATGGTGAGCGAGCGACGGGGTTGCACCATCCTCTTGGACAATCCACTCCAACGTCCAACCCGCTGGCAAATCCTGCTGTTCGACGCTGCTAATAGTTTCACCCAGGTAGGCCGCACTAGGAGCGTAGGCAGCCGTGATTATCGAGATCGTGGGCATAAAGCTTCCGTCCTGGAGGAGTTACAGTCTCGGCCTCGACGTGGCACCGGGTCTGGACGGGCGCCCGCAAGCGGACGTTCACCCCGGAGGTGTTCGCCTCGGTGCTCGTCGAGCGTCCGTACGACCTGCGGCATGCGTGCCTCTCCATGTGGCTGCTCGTGACGGGAGACCTCCCGTTGGTCGCACAGTGGGCCGGAAACTCAGTCGCGGTGCTGCAAGAGGTCTACGCGCAGGTGCTTGACGGCCAGGATGCCCAGGCGCGCAAGAAGATCACAGCGGCCTTCGATGCCCGCTGAGCCGCAGGACGTCCCGCGTCGTCCCTGCCGAACTTCGGCACGTATTCGGCAGGGACGACGCGGGACGCCGCTCAGGGCCGCACAGCACGACGAAGGCCCCTCACCGGGTTTTGCCTGGTGAGGGGCCTTCTTGCGTGGTGCCCCCGGCAGGAATCGAACCTGCGACACACGGTTTAGGAAACCGATGCTCTATCCCCTGAGCTACGAGGGCGTGCTACCGACTAGATCATACGACCGCCGCGAAGCCGGGTGGCGGGAGGGCTGTCCAGCCGCATCAAAGGTTGCTCATTGACCAAGAGGGCGCCGGGTGGGAAAAAGTTTGGCAACCTTGTTTCCGAACCGCGGAGGTTCCGATGGAGATCGAACTGTCCCGCCGCACCCTGCTCCGTGGCGTCGCAAGCGCCGGCCTGGTCGTGGGGGCCGGGCTGTACGCCGCGACCCCCGCACTCGCCGTCCCCGCCCCGAGCATCGCCAGCTGCTCGACCTGGGGAGCCCGGCCCGCCAAGTCCACGCCGCAGCTGCTCGACCACAAGCCGACCGTGCTGATCGTGCACCAGACGGAGGGGCCGAACTCCACCGACCACAGCAAGGCCCACGCCTACTCCATGGCGCGGTCGATCCAGAACCACCACATGGACAGCAACCGCTGGATCGACAGCGGGCAGCAGTTCACGATCAGCCGAGGCGGGCACGTCCTGGAGGGCAGACACCGCAGCCTGAGCGCGCTCAAGGGTGGCAAGCAGCACGTTCTCGGTGCTCACGTGGGCGGGCACAACGACACGCACATCGGGATCGAGAACGAGGGGACCTACCACACGGTCACGCCGCCGGACCAGCTGTGGGCCTCGCTGGTGACCATGTGCGCCTACATCTGCCAGCAGTACGGAATCAAGGTGTCCAACATCAAGGGGCACCGCGACTACAACGACACTGACTGCCCTGGCAACAAGCTTTACAGCATGTTGCCAAAGCTGAGGCAGGAGGTCGCCCAGAAGCTGGGATGACGCACGTGGCTCGCCGCTCGTAACACTCCGTTTGTCGCTCTTCCCCGACTGGGTGTCGCGCCGGAGCCCCTGACGTGGTGAGATAACCGGACCGTAACGCCGGTGGGTGATACTGCTCGCCGGTACTAGCCCGTGAACACGACGCGTCAGTCGGGGAGGCGTCCGTGATCAAAGTTCTGTTGGTGGATGACGAGGACCTCGTTCGATCCGGCCTAAGAATGATCTTGTCAAGTGCCGGTGACATCGAGGTTGTCGGAGAGTGTGACGACGGTTGCCTGGTGGTGGACCGGGTGCGGCAACTGCGCCCGCACGTGGTCCTGCTGGACATCCGCATGCGCACCACGGACGGCCTGTCCGCCCTGCGACGGCTGCGTGCGCTGCCGGACCCGCCTCGGGTCGCGATGCTGACCACCTTCGACATCGACGAGTACGTCAGCGAGGCCCTGCGCCTCGGTGCCAGTGGTTTCCTGCTGAAGGACACCGAGCCCGCCCAGCTCGTCCGGGCGGTGCGCGACGTCGCTCGGGGCGGCGCCGTGCTCGATCCCGGGGTGGCCGCGCGGGTGCTGGCCGCGGTCGCCAACGGCGAGCGCGCCGCCGAGCCCGCGCGGACGCTGCTCGGGTCCCTGTCCGAGCGCGAGCGGGAGGTGCTCGCGCTCATCGGGCAGGGCATGTCCAACGCCGAGATCGGGGGCGCCCTGCACCTGTCCGAGGCCACGGTGAAGGGCTACGTCTCCTCGGTGCTCGGCAAGATAGGAGCCGTCAACCGGGTGCAGGCCGCGCTGGTCGCGTACCGCGGAGGACTGATCGCTTGATCGGGTGACCCGTCGGTCTGGGCTACTCCAGGCCGGCGGGTTGCCCCGCTCCGGGCAGCGGTGCGGCCGTCCCGTCCCCGCCGCCCACCGTCGGGTGGACCTCCACCCGGTTCCTGCCGTGCCGTTTCGCCCGGTAGAGCGCGATGTCGGCGGCCGCGAACAGCTGGTCCAGCTTGGCCGGTCCCGCCGCGACGCCGATGCTCACCGTCGGCCTCCTGATGCTGCCGACCACCATCGACCAGTCGTGGTTGTCCACCGCGGCGCGGATCCGTTCGGCCACCACCGGGCCGACGTTGTGCCGGTCCTCGGTCGCGTCCACCAGCAGCACCACGAACTCGTCGCCCGCCCAGCGCGCCACCAGGTCGTCGGTGCGGCACTCGCGCCGCAGCAGCTGGGCGATCTCGCGCAGCGCCGCGTCCCCGGCCGCGTGGCCCGCGTCGTCATTGACGCCCTTGAACCAGTCCACGTCCACCAGGACCAGCCACGGCAGCCGTCCGCGCGCCGCCGTGCGTTCCAACAGCTGAGGCGCGGCGCGTTCCAGTCCGAGCCGGTTCGCCAGCCCGGTCAGCGGGTCACGGGCCGCCGCCTCCTGGGCCGCCATCGCCAGCCGCTGCGCCTGCACGGCGAGTCTGCGCTGCTCAAGGGCCTGGCCGAGCCCTTCCTGCAACGTCTCGACGGCCTTGCGGCTGGACTTGAGGCTCCTGCGCAGCGCCTCCGCCTCGCCGACCGCGTCGCCGAGTGAGTTGCAGATGTCGGCAAGGTCCAGGGAGAACCGGAACAGCAGCGAGGTGTCGTTGATCCGCTCCGCCTCGGTGACCGCCCGCGCGGCCAGCGTGCGCGCCTCCGACAGCTCGCCGCGCTCGCGCTGGACCGTGGCGAGCACCCAGTGGCTGACCGCCTGGCCCCACCAGTCCTCGACCCGCCGCGCCAGCTCGCCCGCGCGGATCGCGGTCTTCTCCGCCTGGTCCAGGTCGCCGATGCCCGCGAGCGAGCGGGAGTAGGCGCCGAGCAGCGCGCGGTGCACGTAGCCCTCGCTGATCAGCCCAAGGCCCTGCTCCAGCAGCGTCGCCGCCTCGCCGAAGATCTGCCTCGCCGTCTCCGGCGGGGCGTCGACGGCGCGGAAGTTGAGGGTTCCGCCCAGCCGTTGCAGGCAGTGGGCGAGTGTGTGGTCGTGGCCAGCCTCCCTGGCGACCTGCACCGACAGCCGCATCATGTCCAGCGCGGCGCGGCGGTGGCCGATGCCGTCGAGCAGGTAGCCCAGCATGCCGATGGTCTGCGCGGCCGGGGCGCCCTCGGGGCGCTCGGCGTCGAGCTCGGTCCAGCCCTCGGCGGCCAGTTCGAGCGCGAGCGGGATGCGGCTCAGCCGCCAGGCGACCACCGCGCGGTAGACCAGAACCGTCGCCCTGCGCCAGCGGTTGCCGCCCGCGGCCGGGGTGCGCGCGACGACGTCGTCGAAGAGCGTGTTGGCCTCCGCGACGCGGCCGGAGTCCAGCAGGAACCGCACCTCGCGGTCCTGTCGCGGGATCTGTCCCGCTGCCAGCGGCTCGTCGTGATCCACTACGCCCTCGGCATCCCCTGACCCCGGCTATCGCGACCGTCCTTGCCCTCACCAGGCGCGACCTGCCGACAGGCTACCTTCACAGTCGCTGCCCGTACCGCTCGTGGTGCACAACGTCATGAAGTGGTAGCCGGCTGCGCCATCCGTGGCGCTCCAGGTCGGGCGTGCCGGCGAGCCGGGCGACGGGGCCGAGGCACAGCCAGGCCACCGGCCGCACGGTCGCCGGAATCCCCAGGAGCCGCCGCAGGAAGTCCTCGCGGTAGAAGCTGACCCACCCCACGCCGAGGCCCTCCGCCGTCGCCGCGAGCCACAGGTTCTGGATCGCCAGGCACACCGAGAACAACCCGGCGTCGGCGATCGCGTGCCTGCCGAGCACCGCGGGGGAGCCCCGGCCGGCGTCGTAGGTGACCACGACGCCGAGGGTGGACTCCAGGACGCCCTCGACCTTGATCCGGGAGAAGGTCTCCGCGCGCTCGCCCTCCAGCGACGCGGCGAAGACGCTGCGCTCCGCCTGGACGTGGTCCCGGAAGGACCTGCGGGTGTCGCGGTCGCGCACCAGCACGAAGTCCCAGGGCTGGGACAGCCCGACGCTGGGGGCGGCGTGGGCCGCCCCCAGGACACGGTCGAGCACGTCCTCCGCGAGCGGTGCTCCGGTGAACTCGCCGCGGACGTCGCGGCGCCGGAAGAGCACGTCGTAGAACTCGGCTACCTCGGTCGGTGCGGACACCCGCACGACGCTACCCCTGTCCAGGCTTATCGCCTGGCCGGGCTGGGGTAGGGCAGCAGGGCCATCTCACGGGCGTTCTTGATCGCCTTCGCGATCGAGCGCTGCTCCCGCGGGGTCAGGCCGGTCACCCGGCGCGAGCGGATCTTGCCCCGGTCGGAGATGAACTTGCGCAGCAGCGCGGAGTCCTTCCAGTCGATCTCGGTGACCCCCTCGCGCTTGAGCAGGTTGGGCTTCTTCTTGCCGATGGCGCGCTTCATGCCGTCACCAGCTCGACTTGCTCACGCCGGGCAGCTCGCCCGCGTGCGCCATCTCCCGCAACCGGATGCGGGACAGGCCGAAGGCCCTGAAGTACGCGCGCGGCCTGCCGTCGACGGAGTCGCGGTTGCGGACCCTGGTCGCGCTCGCGTCACGGGGCTGGCGGCGCAGCTCCCGCTCGGCCGCGTCGCGCTCGGCGGCCGAGGACCTCGGCGAGCGCAGGATCTCCTTGAGCTCCGCGCGGCGCTCGGCGTAGCGGGCCACCACGACCCGGCGCCGCTCGTTCCTGGCGATCTTGGACTTCTTGGCCATCTCAGCGCTCCTCCTTGAACTCGACGTGCCTGCGCACCACGGGGTCGTACTTGGTGAGCCGCATGCGGTCCGGGTCGTTGCGCCGGTTCTTGCGGGTCACGTACGTGTAGCCGGTGCCAGCGGTCGACCGGAGCTTGATGATCGGCCGGACATCGTTGCGCGCCATCAGACCTTCTCTCCACGCGCGCGGATCTCGGCGACGACCGCCTCGACGCCGCGCTTGTCGATCGTCTTGATGCCCTTGGTGGACACCCGCAGCGAGACCCACCGGTTCTCGCTGGCCAACCAGTAGCGCCTGCGCTGGATGTTGGGGTTCCAGCGGCGCGAGGTGCGCACGTGGGAGTGCGAGACCTGCTTGCCGAAGCCGGGTTCGCGGCCGGTCACCTGACACCTGGCGGACACGGGGCCTCCTCGGGAATGAAAACGATACCGATTTTCGTTAGGACCGTCGCCAGGGTAGCCTGAGCCAGGTTGAAAGTGGAAATCGTTGTCAACAAGGGAGCCGACGTGACCGATCAGCGCGTGCCGGTGGTGCTGCTCTCCGGCCTCGCCGCCGACGCGGTGGCCGAGGTCGCCCGCCACGCCGCCGTGGACCCGGCGACCGCGGTGGTCCACCACGACCTGCGCGAGGTCGTCCAGGGCGTGGTGCGGCGGACGCTGACCCACGGGGCGTTCCAGGCCACCGAGGTGCTCGAACTGGCCCACGGTTGCGTCTCGTGCACGCTCCGCGAGGACCTGCTGCCGCTCGCGCTGCGGCTGGCGGACGCGCCCGACGTGCGGCGGATCGTGCTGCACCTGGACCCCTCGCTGGAGCCCGAGGCGGTCTGCTGGGCGCTGCACCACGTCGTGATCGACGGCCGGGTCGCGACCGAGCGGCTGCGTGTCGAGGCGGTGGTGAACACCGTGGACGCCGCGACCTGGTTCACCGACGCGACCGGTGAGGAGGCGCTGTTCGAGCGGAGCCTCGCCGCCAGCGCGGACGACGAGCGCACCGTCGCCCAGGTCGTCGTCGCGCAAGTGGAGTTCGCCGACGCGATCGTCCTGGCCGGGTCCGCGCCCGACGCGTGGACGGCGGCACGCGTCGACGCGGTGCTCGACCGGCTCGCCCCGGAGCTGCCGCGCGCGGATCTGCCAGGCCTCGACCTCGACGCCCTCGTTGCCGCCGTCCCCGAGCGTGCGCGCAGGGGCGAGGTCGGTGACGCGCACGAACCGCTGCTGCGCGGGCAACCGCCGCTGGAGCCGGACTGCGGGGTTTCCGTCGTGCTCTTCGACGAGCGCAGGCCGTTCCACCCGGAGCGACTGCACGACGCGTTGGACGTGTTGCTCGAAGGCGTCGTGCGCGCGCGGGGCCGCGTCTGGGTGGCCAGCCAGCCGGACGCCGCGCTGTGGCTGGAGTCGGCGGGCGGTGGCCTCCGGGTCGCCCACGCCGGTCCCTGGCTGGCGACCAAAGAGGACTGGTCCGATGTGGACTCCGAGCGCGTTGCGATGGCGTCGCTGCGCTGGGACCCCTACTACGGCGACCGCGAGCAGCAGCTCGTGGTGATCACGCATCTCGCGTCGCCGGAGGAGATCACCGAGGCGCTGCGCGCCGCACTGCTCACCGACGAGGAGCTGGCAGGGGGAGACGAGGTCTGGCGGACCTACGAGGACCCGTTCGGCTCCTGGCACTCCGATCCGTGTGAGGACTCGGGCGACCGGGACTCCGCGCTGCGAACAAGAAAGGAAGAAGGATGAAGACTGGGATCCACCCCGAGTACCACCCCGTGGTCTTCAAGGACTCCTCGACGGGGACGGCGTTCCTCACGCGGTCGACGGCGAGCTCCGACAAGACCGTCGAGTGGGAGGACGGCAACACCTACCCGTTGATCGTCGTCGACGTGACCAGCGACTCGCACCCGTTCTGGACGGGCAACCAGCGGCTCGTGGACACGGCGGGCCGGGTCGAGAAGTTCCGCCGCCGCTACGGCGACCGCGCCGGCCGGGGCGGTGGCAGCTGATGGCCGTCCCCAAGCGCAGGATGTCGCGCAGCAACACCCGCAGCCGCCGGTCGCAGTGGAAGGCCGCGCCGGTCGCGCTGGTCCCCGTCACCGTCGACGGCGAACGCCTGCTCGTCCCGCCCCATCTGGTCCAGGCGTTCCGCCGCGGATACGCGACCTGAGGGTTATTCGGGTGAATGGCCTGTTCGAGATCGTGAATGTCCCGAACAGGCCATTCCCTGTTTTCTTCTAGGCCACCTGGGTGATCTGCGTTTCGCCGTCCGGGGACTCGCGCCACTGCGTGAACGGGCGGTCCATGTGCCACCGGCCGGTGGAGTCGCGTTCGAGAACCCGGAAATCACAGGTCGGCGGGTTCGACAGCGATTCGAACAGCTCGATGCTCCAGTTGAACAACCGGCGGCACAGCAGTCGCATCGTGAGCCCGTGCGAGACGATCACCACGTTCTTCGGGTGCGCGGGGTCGTTGTCCACCCGCCGCTCCAGCTCGGTGAGGAAGCCCGCGACGCGGTCGTCGACGTCCGCGCCGGACTCCCCGTGGGCGAGCCGGAAGAAGAAGTGGCCGAAGGCATGCCGCTCCTGCTTCTGTCTTTCCTGGTCAACCGGGTCCTGGAGGTTGCCCCAGTCCTGCTCGCGCAGGCGCGGCTCCGGCACTATTCGCTCGATCAGGTGGCCGAGCTCCATCAGCTCGAAGGTCTGCCGCGTGCGCAGGTAGGGGCTCACGTAGGCGGCGACCGGCCCTGGTTCGAGCAGGCGGCGCATGCGCGGTGCGATGGCGCGCGCCTGTTGCACGCCCCGCGGTGTCAGCGGCAGGGCGTGGTCCGGTATGCGGCAGTAGGCAAGCTCATCGACGTTGCCGAGGCTTTCCGCGTGTCGCAGCAGGATGATCCGCACGTCTCTATCGTGCCTTTTTTCCTCTACTCCATCAGCGGGAACATCAGTTGACGCAGCGTCCGACCGGGTAAAGAACCTGATGTAACCACCCCAATAACCCGGGCTCCCATCGCGAAATAGAAGCCTTCGGCGTAGGGCTCGGCGTCCAGCACGAGCTCCGTCCATCCCAGAATCCGGGCGCGACGCACCGCGTCCGTCCACAACAGCCTGCCGAGACCGGTGCCGATGTGCGGCGGATCGACCCACAGGTTGCCGAGCTCGCCCCGGGGGCCAGCCCCGTCGAGGCTGTGGAACCCGAGCACCTCTCCGTCCCGCTCGGCGACGGTGAACCGGCGCGCGGCCACCTGATCGGGCGTGAAGGTCAGCTCCGCGCGGACCGCGGCCATGAACTCCGCGTCGTAGCCCCAGTGCGCCTTCGACCGCTGCGCCAGCTCGCTCAGCAGGCCGCTCTCGGCGGGTCCGGCCCGCCGCAGTGTGATCCCGTCCACCTGCCGATCTTCGCGGGCAGCATCACGTCGCCGCACGCCGTTTCCTGGGGGAGGATCACCGGGTGTTGCTCGTGGTCTTGGAGCTGGTCGGGATCGCCGTGTTCGCCGCGTCCGGCGCGCTGGCAGGGGTCCGCGCGCGGCTGGACGTCTTCGGTGTGGTGATCCTGGCGATGACCACCGCGCTCGGCGGCGGGATCATCCGCGACGTGCTGCTGGACGTCAGCCCGCCGACCAGCCTGCGCGACTGGCGCTACCTGCTGGTGACGGCGGTGACCGGCCTCGTCGTCTTCTGGTTCCACCCGCACATGGCGAAGCTGCGGCGCGCCATGCTGCTCGCCGACGCCGTGGGGCTGGGGCTGTTCACCACCGCGGGCACGATCACCGCGCTGGACCTCGGAGCGCCTCCCTACACCGCGTGCCTGATCGGGATGACCACCGGCATCGGTGGCGGGGCACTGCGCGACGTGCTGATCCGGGAGATCCCGGTGGTGTTGCAGCGGGAGATCTACGCGGTCGCCGCGCTGCTCGGCGCGGTCGTGGTCGTCGTGGGGCAGCGCGCAGGACTGCCGCTGGTGCCGACCGCCATCGTCGGGGCCGGGCTGATCCTGACGATCCGGGTACTGGCGCTGTGGCGGAAGTGGAACGCACCGCTGCCGCGCGAATCGTGACACCGGCGGTGTGAGCTGCGTGAAAAGAAAGTTTGTCGCCACTCAGCACCTTCTCAGGCACTTCTCAGGGCCGCCGGTCAGACTACGACCATGCGCATCCTCGTAGTCGACGACGATCGAGCCGTACGCGACTCACTGCGGCGGTCGTTGCAGTTCAACGGCTACCAGGTCGAGATGGCCAGCGACGGTCTCCAGGCGCTGGAACAGCTCAGCGCCAGCAGGCCCGACGCGATGGTGCTCGACGTGATGATGCCGAGGCTGGACGGCCTTGAGGTCTGCCGCAGGTTGCGCAGCACCGGAGACGACCTGCCGATCCTGGTGCTCACCGCCCGCGACGCCGTGTCCGACCGGGTCGCCGGGCTGGACGCGGGTGCCGACGACTACCTGCCCAAGCCCTTCGCGCTGGAGGAGCTGCTGGCCAGGCTGCGCGCGCTGCTGCGGCGCACCGGCCCCGGCCAGGAGGAGGCGGGCGCGGCCACCTCGGCGCTGCGCTTCGCCGACCTCGAACTCGACCCCGGCACCAGGGACGTGCGCAGGGGCGAGCGGCCGATCAGCCTCACCCGCACCGAGTTCTCGCTGCTGGAGCTGTTCCTCGCGCACCCGCGCCAGGTGCTCACCCGCGGCCGGATCCTGGAGGAGGTGTGGGGCTACGACTTCCCGACCTCCGGCAACGCGCTTGAGGTCTACGTGGGGTACCTCCGCCGCAAGACCGAGGCCGAGGGCGAGCCGCGGCTGCTGCACACCGTGCGCGGCGTGGGCTACGTGCTGCGCGAGACCGCTCCGTGACGCTGCCCAACGGGATGGCCCTGCCCAACGGGATACGGCAGCGCTTCTCGCTCCAGTCCAGGATCACCGCGCTGGCCGCGATCGGTGTCGGCATCGCGGTCGCGCTGGTCTCCCTCGCCGCGTACGTCACGGTGCGCTCCAGCCTGTACAACCAGCTGGAGACCAAGCTGGAGAACCAGGCGCGCCAGGCGATCAACACCACCATCGCGCAGAGCGACTCGATCGTGCGCATTCCCGGCGACCTGTTCACCGCGCTGGGCCTGAAGGTCGGCCTGCTCGAAGTGGACGCGACCGGCAGCGCCACGCTCAAGGTCGGCAGTGGTGGGAGGAGCACAGGTCCCGCCGTCGGCGCCGACGAGATCGCGGTCGCGGTCGGCACCATCGACTCCTACAGCCGGGTCGACACCAGGACCGACACGCAGATCGCCGCGGTGAACATCCGGCCCGGCCTTGCGATGGTCCTCGGCGAGCCGCTCGGGCCGATGAAGGCCACGCTCAACCAGCTCGGCGTCGTCCTCGTCGTGGTCGGCGGAGCGGGAATCCTGCTCGCCGCGGCGGCCGGGACGGCGGTCGCGCGGGGCAGTCTCCGGCCGGTGAAGCGGCTGACCGAGGCGGCCGAGCACGTCGCGCGCACCGGTGAGCTCCGCCCGATCCCGATCACCGGGGACGACGAGCTGGCCCGGCTCACCCAGGCGTTCAACTCGATGCTGGCCGCGCTCTCGGAGTCGCACGAGCGCCAGCGGCGGCTGGTCGCCGACGCCGGTCACGAGCTGCGGACGCCGCTGACCTCCTTGCGCACCAACCTGGAACTGCTGCTGGCCTCGCAGCGCGCCGACACCCCGAACCTGTCGGAAGAAGACCGATCCGAGATCTACGCCGACGTCCGCGCTCAGGTCAACGAACTGTCCACTTTGGTCGGAGACCTGGTCGAGCTGGCCCGCGACGACGCGCCGGGCGTTGTGCACGAGCCGGTGGAGATGGTGGACGTCGTGGAGCGGGCGCTGGAACGCGCCCGCCGCCGCGCGCCGAACCTGGAGTTCGACGCGCGGCTGCGTCCCTGGGTCCTCGACGGCGACGCCAACGCGTTGGAGCGCGCCGCGCTGAACCTGCTCGACAACGCGGCCAAGTGGAGCCCGCCGGGCGGCCGCGTCCGCGTCGAGCTCCGCCAGGCCGGGCAGGGCGTCGGGCTGCTGGAAGTCGCCGACGCGGGCAAGGGCATCGCCGAGGCGGACCTGCCGCACGTCTTCGAACGCTTCTACCGCTCCTCCGAGGCGCGCACCCTGCCGGGCTCCGGGCTCGGGCTGGCGATCGTCAAACAGGTCGCCGAGCGGCACGGCGGCACCGCCACCGCGGGCCACGCCCCCGAAGGCGGTGCCCTGATGTCCCTCTGGCTGCCCGGCCGCCCCGGCTGATCCGCGGACAGCGGTGCCAGACGAAGCGCGCCGAGACCGGCTCGGTCAGCGGGCGGCGTGTGGTCTCCGGGCCCCGCAAGCGGTCCGACAACGCACTCAGGCCGCCGTTGGCGCCGAGGTTGCGAGAGGTTGCCGGAGTCCGGTGCGTACTCCAGCGCGATGTCCGGGCTCACGCGCGCCGCGACCGAGCGGGTACGCGTCCGGCCCGATCACTTCGCGGATCAGCTCCACCCCTGGCGGTACGCCGCGATCCCGGAGACCTTCGACGGACTCGCCGTTCTCCTTGCGCACCAACCAGTCCGGGTGTTCGGCCGCCAGTTCGGAGCGCGCACCGACCAGAAGCGGCGCGGGCCAGATCCCGGCTCTCCGCCCGTGGTCGCGGATACGGGCGAACAGGCCCGGCACGTCGGCGAAGCGACCGGAGGTCAGCCAGTCGCCGACCTCCCGTCGGTGGCCCACTCGGCCGGCGCGCCGGGGACGTCGCCGGTGTGTTGCCGGATCTCCACCGAACCGTTGGCGGTGATCACCAACCGATCGCCGTGCCGGACCGCGAGGATGGTGGGCACCGCGGTGGCGCTGCTCGTCCGGCCTCTCTGTTCGCTTGTTCACAAGTCCGCTCGCCACCGAACGAACTCGAACAAATCACCCCACGTCGTGACGAGAGTCATGTTAGGCCGGAATCCTCGGGTTTCAGCGGCGTTTCCGGTTTCGTGACAATCATCTGACGTCGGCAAAGGGCACATTCTGCACAGAGCTTCATGTTGGACTGTGTTGACGTTCGGCCTCGGCCTGGGTCACGCTGGAAGCCGTTCGGCCGTCCGAGGGAAGAGGTGCGCGGTGCTGGCGCGGCAACGACAGGCGGTGATCCTCGAAGAGGTGCGCCGGACCGGCGCGGTCCGGGTCAGCGACCTCGTGACGAGGCTCGGCGTCTCCGACATGACGGTGCGCCGCGACCTCGACGCCCTCGCCCAGCGCGGGCAGGTGGAGAAGGTCTACGGCGGCGCGACCTCGGCGACCGGTCGCAGCACGGACGAGCCGGGCTTCGAGGCCAAGTCCGTGCGCCAGCTGCCGGAGAAGGAGGCCATCGCCGCGATGGCCGCTGGACTGGTCCGGCCGGGCACCGCGATCGGCCTGTCCGCGGGCACCACGACGTGGACGCTGGCCCGCTTCCTCGACGACGTCGCCGACCTGACCGTGGTCACCAACTCGATCCGGGTGGCCGACGTGCTCCAGCAGCGCGGCCGCACCGACCGGACCGTGGTGCTCACCGGCGGTGTCCGCACGCCGTCGGACGCGCTCGTCGGGCCGGTCGCGGTGCAGGCGCTGCGCTCGCTGCACCTGGACCTGGTGTTCCTCGGCGTGCACGGGATGGCGCCGAACGCGGGCTTCACCACGCCCAACCTCAACGAGAGCGAGACCGACCGCGCGCTGGTCGACGCCGCGAGCAACCTCGTGGTGCTCGCCGACCACACCAAGTGGGCCACGGTCGGCATCTCCACCATCGCCCAGCTCGACGAGGCGCACGTCCTGGTCAGCGACGAGGGCCTGGACCAGCACGCGCGCGAGGTCCTCGCCGAGCACGTCGACGAGCTGGTGCTGGCCCCGGTCCCCGCCCGCAAAGGACAGCCGGAGGTCGGGGAGTGAACGAGCTCGCCCGCGTGCGGCGCACCGCCAACCACCTCGCCGACGGCCGGGAGATCATCTACTTCGACGACACCGAGACCGCGCCGCGCACGGCGGTGGACTCGCGCGACCTGCCCGCGCAGGCGCCCCGCTCGGAGATCCGCCGCGACCCGCTGACCGGTGAGTGGGTCGGCATGGCCGCCCACAGGCAGACCCGCATCTACAAGCCCCCGGCCGACCTGTGCCCGCTGTGCCCGACCTCGCGGGGGCGGCCGACGGAGATCCCCGAACCCTGCTACGACGTCGTGGTCTTCGAGAACCGCTTCCCGTCCTTCGCGCAGGGCGTCCCGGCACTTCCCTCCACTGTGGACGGTATGCCCATGGTGGAGCAGGCCGGTGGGCTCGGTCGGTGCGAGGTCGTCTGCTTCACCTCCGACCACGACTCCTCCTTCGGCCGCCTCAGCCCGGCTCGCGTGCGCACGGTCGTCGAGGCCTGGGCGGACCGCACGGAGCGGCTGAGCGCGCTGCCCGGCGTCGAGCAGGTCTTCTGCTTCGAGAACCGGGGCGAGGAGATCGGCGTGACGCTGCACCACCCGCACGGCCAGATCTACGGCTACCCCTTCGTCACCCCGCGCACGGAACGCATGCTGGCCACGGCCCGCGAGTACCACGCCGAGCACGGCCGCCACGTCCTCGGTGACGTGCTCGCGGCCGAGCGCGCGGCACAGGTCCGGCTCATCGGCTCCACCGAGCACTGGACCGCCTTCGTGCCCGCCGCGGCGCGGTGGCCGGTCGAGGTGCACGTCGTGCCGCACCGCCAGGTGCCGGACATCCCCGCGCTGACCGACGCCGAGCGGGACGACTTCGGGCACCTCTACCTGGACGTGCTCGGCAGGCTCGACGGCCTCTACGGCAAGCCCCTGCCCTACATCGCGGCCTGGCACCAGGCGCCGGTGCGGGTCGGGCGGGAGCACTCGTGGCTGCACCTGCAGGTGTTCTCGGTGCTGCGAACCGCCGACAAGCTGAAGTACCTTGCGGGGTCGGAGTCCGGCATGGCGGTCTGGGTCAACGACGTCACTCCCGAGCAGGTCGCCGAGCGACTGCGCGCGGTCCGGGTGAACTGACGGGGTATCCATAAGGGAACCCCAGGCGTGTCTAAGCCTCTTCTCAGGTCGGGGCACCACAGTGGTTCCCATGACGGACAACACCTCCGGCGCCTCGGGCGGACAGCCTGAGCGCCCGCAGCAGCCGACCGAGGGCACCACCCCGCAGCAGGGGATGCCGGAGGCCAACGCACCTCAGGGGCAGCCGCAGTTCGCGGCGCCGCAGCAGCCGTACCCCAACCACGGCGGCCCGCAGCAGCCCTACCCCGGCGCGGCCAACGGCCCGCTGACCAACCCGATCGGCGTGCCGGTGCAGGGGCACCCGCAGCAGGTGCGGACCCAGGCCAAGTCCTCGACCGGCCGCGGCAGGCTCGTGGCGGGCGCGCTCGTGTTCGCGCTGATCGGCGGCGTCGCCGGCGGCCTCGGCGGTGGTGTGCTCGGCTACAACCTCGCGCTGGACTCCAGCTCGGTCAACGCGCTGGACGCGCCGAGGCCGGGCGCAACCGACATCAACAGCCCCGCGCCCGCCGGGTCGGTGGAGAGCGTCGCGCAGAAGGTGCTGCCGAGCGTCGTGCAGCTGCAGACCGAGAGCGGTTCCGGCTCGGGCGTGGTGCTCAGCTCCGACGGCATGATCCTGACCAACAACCACGTGGTCCAGGACGCCGCGGACGGCGGCCGGATCCAGATCCTGTTCAAGGACGGCAAGACCGCGCCCGCCAAGATCGTCGGCCTCGACCCGACCTCCGACCTGGCCGTGGTGAAGGCCGAGGGCGTCTCCGGGCTGACCCCGGTCGAGCTCGGCCGCTCCGCCAACCTGCGGGTCGGCCAGCAGGTGGTGGCCATCGGCGCCCCGTTCGGCCTGAGCAACACGGTCACCAGCGGCATCGTCAGCGCGCTGCAGCGCCCGGTCCGCACCGGCAGCGACTCGCGCGACCAGACCACGGTGATGGACGCGGTGCAGACCGACGCCGCGATCAACCCCGGCAACTCCGGCGGTCCGCTCGTGGACATGAGCGGCAAGGTCATCGGCATCAACTCGGCGATCAAGACGGCCAGCGGCGGCGGCCAGCAGCAGGCCGGCGGCTCCATCGGCCTCGGCTTCGCGATCCCGATCGACCAGGCCGTGCGCATCGCCAACGAGCTGCGCACCAACGGCAAGGCCACGCACGCGGTCCTCGGTGTCAACCTGCCCCAGCAGCAGCCAGGGACCACGTCGCGCTCCACCGTCACCGGCGCGGTCGTCGGCAGCGTCGAGACGAACTCGGCGGCCGAGGCGGCCGGGATCAGAGCGGGTGACGTGATCACCAAGCTCGACGGCAGGCGGATCGAGGACGCGGACTCGCTGATCGCGGCGGTCCGGTCGCACGATCCCAACTCCAAGGTCAAGGTCACCGTGAACAGCGGTGGTGCCGAACACGAGGTCGAGCTGACGCTGGGCAGCAGGGTGCTCAGCGGAGGCTGACCTCCTCGAAGGGACGCGGGTTCCCGGCCTGCCCTCGGGCCGGGGGCCCGCGCTCCGTTGTCTGTGCCGGGAAGGGCGGTCATGGAGACATTCCCGAGGTTGGTCGAGCAGCGGATCGGTGGTCCGGAACCGTGCGCGCACTTCGCGCCCGAGCCGACTAACGTGATCCGCATGGAACGCACCGCGAAGCTCGGCCGTGCCCTCGTCGTGCTCGTCGACGACCGCTTGGCACATGGGGAACACGAGGACACCACCGGGCCGCTGGTCACCGAGCTGCTCGAAGAAGCGGGTTTCATCGTGGACGGCACCGTCGCGGTGGCCGGGGAGATCGTGGAGATCCGCAACGCGCTCAACACCGCCGTGATCGGCGGCGTCGACCTGGTGATCACCGTCGGCGGAACGGGCGTGTCCCCGCGCGATGTCACTCCCGACGCCACGGTCGGCGTGCTGGACCGCCCGGTCCCGGGCATCGCAGAGGCCCTGCGCGCCTCCGGCCTCGCAGCCGGAGCGGTGGACGCGGGCATCTCCCGCGGCGTCGTCGGGGTCTCCGGCAGCACTCTGGTGGTCAACCTCGCCTCGTCCCGCTCCTCGGTGCGCGACGGCATGGCGACCCTGACCCCGCTGGTGCAGCACGTGATCGAGCAGCTCTCCGGTCTCGAAGAAGCCTGAGAACGCGATGGGCGGCGAACGGGACAAGGACCAGGAGCGGCGCAGGAAGCTGGACGAGCTCTTCGGCGACGTGCTCCCGGAGACCACCAGCGACGAGCGCGACCCGGCTGACCGAGCCGACCGCCGCTCGGACGACTGGTACTACGAGAACCGCCCGCCACACCACGACGCGTAGCCCCGTCATGAGTACGAAACGGTGGTCGCCAACCCACGAGGCCGGCGCTCAGCGCCTCGCGGGGGAGGGCGGTGCGAACGCGAAACGGCCGTTCGCGGGTGTTGTCCGCGAACGGCCGTGCGGCGCTACTTCTTGCGGTCCGGGTCGAGCACGCCTTCGAGCTTGCTGCTGACGTTCTCGATCTTGTCGTGGTACTTGCCGCCCGTCGCCTTGTTCAGCTTCTCGGCGGCGATGTCCACGCCCCGGGCCGCCGCGTCGCCCGCCTTCTCCGCGAGCGGGCCCGCCTTCTCCCTGGCTTGTTCGGCCAGGGGGCCGACCTTCTCCTTCGCCTGGTTGGCGAGTTCCTTGGCCTTGTCCAGGAAACCCATCGCCCTCTCCGTCCACCGCTGCGGTGTGCCGACGGATTCGACGCTACCCACGTCGGCCCACCGCCGCAGCGGCACGGAGGTCAGCGCTGGGACTTCTGGGCCTGCAGCAGGTCGCGGATCTCGGTCAGCAGCTCGACGTCGGTCGGCTTGGACGGACCGGCCTCCTTGCCGCGCTCGCGCCGCTCCTGGATCTTCTGGATCGGCAGCACCAGCACGAAGTAGACGACCGCGGCCACGATCAGGAAGTTGATCGCCGCGTTGATCACGGTGCCCAGGTCGATGAACGTGGACGGCTTGTCGCTGATGATGTTGAAGCCGAGGCCCTTGGCCGGGTCCGAGCCGCCGACGGTGTTGATCAGCGGCTTGATCACGCCGTTGGTGAACGCGGTGACGATCGCGGTGAACGCGCTGCCGATGACGACCGCGACGGCCAGCTCGACCACGTTGCCGCGCATGATGAAGTCTTTGAAGCCCTTAAGCACTGCTGCCCCTTTTAGTCCTTTGCCCATTGGCCCGCACAGAGTAAACAGTCACTTCCGGAGGGTGATCGCGACCGGTCGGGTCAGCGCCGCCGCCGCGACACGGGTGGCGTCGTCCCTGGCCAGCGAGAGGACAACGAGGCGCCCGCCGCGCGCGGCTGGGAGACGTCCCTCGTTCTCGGTACGGACCGCGAGCACCGTGGCGTTCTCCGCGAGCACGGCGGAGTCCTGTGCGACCACGTCGACCCGGCTGCCCGCGCGGAGCAGGTCGGCAACCCCGGGGTCGGCCGGGCGCAGCGCCACCGACGTCGCGTCCACGTCGCCGGTCGTCAGGCCGCTCAGTTCCGGGCCCGCCAGGCGCAGATCGGTCAAGGGTTCGCCGCGTCGTGCCGCGCCCACGAGTAATCGGCCCGACACGGCGGCGGTGACGGGGAGCGCACCGTCGGGAACGGTGTCGGCGGAGAACGCGTGCGGGCGTACGTCGCCGGCGCTCAGGACCGCGCCGGGAGCCAGATCCCGTGCCGCCACAAGGACCCGCACGCTCTCCGCCCGCGGCGCGAAGGCCAGGAACGCCGCCAGGGCAACGAGAACGGCGGTGAGCAACCTACGCAGCGCGAGGGAACGGCCGCGCAGCAGACGGCCGAGCCGGTCGCGGGGGAGAGGCGCCAGCGTCCCGCCCATCGGTCCTCCCGAAGTCGTTGTGGGTCAACGGCTTCGACGTTAGGCGGGGATGGGCCGGGACTCGGCTCGCCGAGGGGAAGTTGTGGACAACCGGTGCGGTTGTGGACAACTCCGGGCTCAGGAGGCCGCCGCGGCCTTGGCGCCCGAGGAGCTGGTGGAGGATGAGGAGCTGGACTTCGAGTCGCTGGACGAGCTCGACTTCGACTCCGAGGAGCCGGAAGAGGAGGACGACTTGCTGTCCGAAGAGGACGAGGAGTCCGAGGAGGCGCTGACCGTGGAGCTGCCGCCGGACCTGCTGTCGGTGCGGTAGAAGCCGCTGCCCTTGAACACGATGCCGACGGAGCCGAACAGCTTGCGGAGCTTGCCCGAACACTCGGGGCACACGGTGAGCGCGTCGTCGCTGAACGACTGGAACGCCTCGAAGCGGTGCTCGCACTCGGTGCAGGCGTACTGGTAGGTCGGCACGACGTCCCTCCGCGAACTGTCGTCATTGGCACTCAGAGGTGACGAGTGCTAACACGATGATGCGCCAAATTCGCCCCGGAGCGCAAACACGCCGGGTCAGAGAGTTCTCACACCGGCGTGTGGAACGAGCACGGCGGTCATCCGAACGTCGTGCTCCTCGCCAGGCAGTTCGTCGACGAACTCGTCCGGGTGCACCACCGCGACGAGGGGCACACCCGCGCGGACGAGCGGCAGCGAGCGGTCGTAGTGCCCGGCGCCACGCCCGAGCCGGACGCCTCGCCGGTCCACCGCGAGAGCCGGGACCAGCATCGCGTCGGCCTGCCCGATCGCCGACGCCTCCAGCGGTGACCCGGTCGGCTCCAGCAACCCGTGGGCGGCTGGTCGCAACGACCCGTCGTACTCGGCCCAGGCGAGCGGGCTCCTGCCGGTCACCACGGGCAGCAGAACTCGGCAGCCTGAGTCGGCCAGCGCGGACAAAAGCGCAGGTGAGCCAGGCTCCGTGCCGACAGGGACGTAGGCGCAGACCGTCCCGCCGGAGAACTCCTCCGCCCAGTGGGCCACGCCGATGGCGAGCGCCTCCGCGCGCTCCGCGAGCACCTCCGCGGACAGTGCCCGGCGGGCGTCGAGCAGCCGGGTGCGCCATTCCCTCTTCGCCCGCCGGACGAGGTCTTCCGAAGCCACGAAAAGTGAGCTTAGGCACGCCGGATAGGCTCCGGCCATGAGCTCGTCGAGCGCCTTCCGCACCGCAATCGTGCCCGCAGCAGGTCTTGGCACCCGCTTCCTGCCGACCACGAAGTCCGTGCCCAAGGAACTGCTGCCGGTCGTCGACACCCCCGCCATCGAGCTGGTCGCCACCGAGGCGGCCGAGGCGGGAGCGAGCAAGCTGGTGATCGTCACCTCGCCGGACAAAGCGTCCGTCGGCAAGCACTTCCAGCCCGCCCCCGAGCTGGAGTCGACCCTGGACAAGCGCGGCAAGACCGAACTGCTGGAGAAGGTCCGCCGCGCGCCGAACCTGATCGACGTCGAGGTCGCCATCCAGGAGCAGGCGCTGGGCCTCGGGCACGCGGTCGCGTGCGCGGAACCCAACCTGACCGGCGAGGACGAGGCCGTCGCGGTGCTGCTGCCGGACGACCTGATCCTGCCCAACGGCGCGCTGAACGCGATGTCCGCGGTGCGCGAGCGCTTCGGCGGCAGCGTGCTGCTGGCCATCGAGGTCCCGCGCGAGCAGGTCTCCGCCTACGGCGTGTTCGACGTGGACGACACCGACGAGCCGGACGTGAAGCGGCTCAAGGGCATGGTCGAGAAGCCCGCGGTCGAGGACGCGCCGTCCAACCTGATCGCCCCCGGTCGCTACCTGCTGGACCGGGCGATCTTCGACGCGTTGAAGCGGATCACGCCGGGCGCGGGCGGCGAGCTCCAGCTCACCGACGCCATCGCGCTGCTGATCGCCGAGGGCCACCCCGTGCACGTGGTCGTGCACCGCGGCGAGCGACACGATCTGGGGAATCCCGGTGGCTTCCTCAAGGCCGCTGTGGACTTCGCGCTCAAAGATCCCGCGTATGGGCCCGGCCTGTTGCAGTGGCTCCGTCAGCGCGTTGCCGCATCCTAGGAAGTTATGAGGTCCGTAGACGAGCAGCTGGCCCGCGTCCTCCGCGCCGCGGTGCAGCCGTCCCCAGTACGGGTGGCCATCTCCGAGGCGCAGGGCCTGCTGTGCGCCGAGGAGGTCGTGGCGGAGCGGGCGTTGCCCGGCTTCGACCAGGCCGCCGTTGACGGCTACGCGGTACGCAGCGTCGATGTGCAGCAGGCAGGCCACGAGCCGGTCGTGCTGCCCGTGGTCGGGGAGATCCAGGCGGGCTCCCGCCAGCCCAGCCGCCTGCAACCGGGGCAGGCCGTGCGGGTGGCGACCGGTGCTCCGCTGCCGACGCTGGCAGACGCGGTCGTGCCGCTCGCCTACACCGACGAACACCCGGCCAGGGTCACCGTGCAGCGCCCGGTGCCCTCTGCCGCGTTCGTCCGCCGCACCGGCGAGGACGTGCAGACCGGCGACGTCGCCGTCCGGATGGGCGCCGCGATCGGCTCGGCCCAGGTCGGGCTGCTCGCGGCGGTCGGGCGCAACAAGGTGCTCGTGCACCCGAGGCCCCGCGTGTCGATCATCTCCATCGGCGAGGAGCTGGTGGACATCGACCGCACGCCCGGCCCCGGCCAGGTCTACGACGTCAACTCCTACGCGCTCGCCGCCGCGGCCCGCGACGCGGGCGCCGAGGTCAGCCGGGTCGGCGTGGTCACGACCGAGCCCTCCCGCTTCGCCGAGATCGTCGAAGGCCGCCTGCTGATCTCCGAGATCGTGGTGATCGCGGGCGCGATCGGCGGCAACTGCGGCGAGGAGATCGTCAGCGCCCTGTCCGACCTCGGTGAGCTGGACGAGACCCGCGTCGCCATGCACCCCGGCTCGGTGCAGGGCTTCGGGCGGCTCGGCCCCGACGAGGTGCCCACGTTCCTGTTGCCCAGCAACCCGATCAGCGCGCTCGTGGTGTTCGAGGTGCTGATCAGGCCGTTGATCCGCACCGCGCTCGGCAAGCGCAACCCGCACCGCCGCCGGGTCACCGCGCGGCTGGTCTCCCCGGTCACCTCGACCAAGGGGCGCAAGGGTTTCCTGCGCGGTCAGCTGATGCGCGACACCGAGACCAACGAGTACCTGGTCCAGCCGCTCGGCACCTCCGGATCGCACCTGCTGGCCTCGCTCGCGGAGGCGAACTGCCTGATCCTGCTGGACGAGGACACCACGGACGTCCTGGTCGGCGAAGAGGTGGCGGTGAGCTTCCTGGCCCAGCGTGGCTGACCTCCAGTACCCCGAGGGACGGCACCCCGGCTGGCCGGTGCGGCTCGGTCCGCTGGCCGTCGCGGCGGGCACCCTCGAACTGCGTCCGCCACGCCTGCGCGACGGCGGCACCTGGAGTTCCACCCGTTCGCGTGACCGGGTCCACTTGGAACGGTGGGAACCCACCGCGTACGGGCAGAGCTGGGACGAGCGCAACTCGCTGCTGGCCTGGCCGCCGCAGTGGGCGGCGCTGCGCTCCCTCGGCAGGCGCGGGCTCGCCCTGCCCTTCATGATCGTCGTGGACGGCAGGCTCGCCGGGCAGGTCACCGTCGGAAGCATCCAGCGCGGCGCGCTGCGCTCCGGCTGGGTCGGCTACTGGGTGGCAAGCGACCTGACCAGGGGCGGAGTGGCCACGGGAGCGGTCGCGCTGGTCGTCGACCACTGCTTCGGGCCCGCCCGGCTGCACCGGCTGGAGGCGACCGTGCGGCCGGAGAACGAGGCCAGCCTGCGCGTCCTGGACAAGCTCGGGTTCCGCCGGGAGGGGCTCTACGAGCGCTATCTCGACGTCGGCGGGACCTGGCGCGACCACGTCAGCCTCGCGCTGACCGAAGAGGAGACCGGCCCCGGTCTGGTGGCCCGGCTGGTTCAGCGTGGGCTGGCTCGCATTCCCTGATTCCGCCGGATTTCCTCCTCCGTTCGGGTAATGATCGACATACCGCGGGAGTATTGACCGGCGGCGTGGCTCCGACACAGGTGTGACTGGTGTGACTAACGTGGCGTTCACGTATGAATGTCGGGTGTGGTGTGGGGGAGGTGGACAGGCGTGCCGAGCTCGT
This sequence comes from Allokutzneria oryzae, assembly GCF_042429765.1. Classification (NCBI taxonomy): domain Bacteria; kingdom Bacillati; phylum Actinomycetota; class Actinomycetes; order Pseudonocardiales; family Pseudonocardiaceae; genus Allokutzneria; species Allokutzneria oryzae. The sequence continues at coordinate 102,959 of NZ_JBHLZU010000010.1, forward strand.
TGATCTTCGCCGCTCTCGCGGCAGCCTGGCTCGTCGTTCTCGTACCCATGGTGGCGCGGCGACGAAAGCCGGTCGCCAGAACAGCCGACTCTGCGCTCACGGGCAGAGTCGTCCGGCGCGGCGGTGAGACCACGGTCGACACACCGCGCAGGGGACAGCTTCCGGAGGAGAACGCGCAGGAGGTGTTCGCCATGCCCGGACGACGGGCACCGGAGCCCAGCAACCACCGGGACTCCGAGACCGAGGACTACGACAACTACTCCGACGGCCGCACCGACCACTACGCCGAGGACTACGGCGACGAGTCGGTCAACCGCCGCGCCCGCCGCCGCTACCGGCCGGGCAGGGGTGGCTTCGACCCCGAGCTCGCCGCCATGGTCGCGCGCGCCAAGTACCAGTTCCGGCAGCGCGTCGTCCTGGGCATGCTGCTGCTCGCCCTCGCCACCGGACTGCTCGCCGGGTTCGCGCTGCCCGTGCTCTGGTGGGCGCACGGCGCCACCGACGTGATCCTCGTGGGCTACCTCACCTACCTCCGCCGCCAGGTGCGCATCGAGGAGGAGATCCGCAACCGCAGGCTCGCCAGGATCCGCGGCACCGACGACGAGGCCGTGGACACCGCCGACGAGGCTGCCGAGGACGACGAGGACGAGACCTACCAGGTGCCCGCCCCCAAGGCCTCCGCCAAGCCCGCGGGCACCCGCTGCTCCTCCCGCCCCAGCGCCGAGCTGATCGACCTCGACGACGAGGACCCGTCCTTCGAGCACCTCGATCCACCTGCGCAAATGACCTACCGGCGGGCCTCGGGCGAGTAAAGGTGGGGGGTGCGTGAAGCACCCTCCACCTACTGTTATGCTTCCCCCACAACAGAACACGGGGCTGTAGCGCAGTTGGTAGCGCGTCTCGTTCGCATCGAGAAGGTCAGGGGTTCGATTCCCCTCAGCTCCACGCCTGTTGAGAGGCCGTCCACAGTAGATGTGGACGGCCTCTTTGCTGTCTGTACAGCAGCGAAGTACAGCAGTGTCATCCGCCGCCTTCGAGGCTGTCGCCGAGCCGCTTGAGCGCGTCCTGTGTGGACTTGGACGAGGCTTGCGCGTAGATCTCCATCGTGACCGCGATCTGTGTGCCGCAGGATGCGCATTTGATCACGTTCTCAGCTTGTTGCGAACGTCAGTCGAGACGTTCCGTTACTTCTCGGCTGCTTTGTGGTTCTCTCTCCCAGCTTTGCCCTGGCATCGTCGCTGGTCCTTTGAGCCGGGGGAACGTGTCATCCGCCATTGCTCTTTGCTACCTCAACTCCAGCGAAGCCATGATGCTGCCCTCGGGTGTGTTTATCATGAATAGAGCTCGCGTATCTGCCAAGTGGAAGTGGGTGTGGCGGAGGACCTATCTCGTCTGCGGCAACCGAAGTCACGTCTCGCGCGTCTTCATATACGTTGGCTAGCTCAGCCTTGCCGGACGCGAGTGCCTGACCGCTGGAAAACTGAAGCAAGCCAGATCGTTGACGAAAGGTGAGAAATGCTCTCCCATGTTCTTAGTCGTGGCTCATTGGCTGCGGCACTGGCAGGCGTTGCTCTGCTGGCGGTCGTCCCCACGGCTTCCGCAGCTGAAAAATGTAGCGGCTGGGGTCCAGGCGGGCACGCGGTGTCGAGCTTGAAGGTTTGCGCTTCTGTTGCCGACGGCAAGGTCATCGGCAAGGGCTACACCAAGACTGATTCGAATGGTGCAATCGTATGGATTCAGGCTGTTAACGTGTCCACCGGCAAGAAGTACGGCACTCGCATGGGAAAGACTCTTTCCGTGAAGGTGCCGAGCGGTCGCTATCAGGTGGATTTCTACCGTGGCGATGGGAAGGGTGTCATCACGAGCCCTACGGTGAAGGTCTGATCTCGGTTCCTGTTGCGGTGGGTCGTTGGCCGATTGATGGGCAACGACCCACCGCTTGGCTCAAATATATTGCGGTGCGACCGTTCTGGTTTTAAATTATGTCAATTTGTGTGCTCTGGAATGCTGCGCAGCAGTGTCAGTCACTGCCTTCGAGGCTGTCGCCGAGCCGCTTGAGCGCGTCCTGTGTGGACTTGGACGAGGCTTGCGCGTAGATCTTCATCGTGACCGCGATCTGCGCGTGCCGCAGGATGCGCATGATCTGACGCGGGTGCACGTCGAGGTCCACGAGCAGCGTTCCACAGGTCCGGCGGCCATCGTGCACGGTGATTCGCCGAACGCCCGCCCGCTCACACCGGTTCGTCCACGAGCGGTTGAAGTTTCGCGGCTCGATCGGCGTCCCGAGCTTGGTCGTGAAGACCAGGCCCGAGCGCTGCCACTCGTCACCTGCCCGCTTCCGGTCGGCGTCCTGCTGATCCTTGCGCTGACGAAGCACGGCAGCGCTGAAGCCAACCATCGGAAGCGTGTCGTCGGACGCCGCCGTCTTCGTCTCCCGGTGCAGCAACTCCCGGCTGACCCGCTGCAACTGGAGGCCCACGGACAGCTCCCCGCCGTCGAAGTCCACGGCGTCCCAGGTCAGGCCCAGTACCTCGCCGAGGCGCAGGCCGAGCACCAGGACCAGGACGTACGCCGTGTACATCGGGTCGCCTTCGCGCCGGGCCGACTCCAGGAACCGGCGTGCTTCCTCGCTGGTCCACGCCTTGCGCTTCTTCTTGCGAGGTGTCGGGAGGGTGACCAGCGCGGCGACATTCTTGGAGATCACCTCTGTTCGAATCGCGTGCGAGAGCGCTGAGCGGAGGCACGTCCGAATGTCGCTGATGGTTCGCGCTGAGGGGGCTTCCTGACAGCACGAACCAATCGCACAACACCGCCTTTTGATCTTGGAACGTCGGGCGTCTTTGCCCTGCGCGCAGCACTGGCAGATATCCGGAATGCGGTTGAGCCATTGCTGAACGTCACGGACCTGAGGCCGGTCAAGCCGCTTCCCGCCGATCCCCGGATTGATGTAGAGCCGACAGAACAGCTCGTAATTAGCGAGGCGACTACCCGCCGGGCGGCACCCTGCCCAAGCAAGAGGAGATCGCGGCTCAGTACGGCGTGAACATCAACACCGTGCGCAAGGCCGTTGCCGTGCTCGAAGCCGAGGGCTTGGTGACCCCGGTCCGCCGCCGGGGGACTGTCGTGCGCGAGCGGCCCGCCATGAAGAGGCTCTGAGCCGAGCGCTACGCCAAGAGCAAGTGGAAGTTCGGCTTGGTCGCGTTCGCCGCCGATCGCGAGGCATCGGGCCGGGAGTGGAAGCCGGGCGACCAGACCAACACGGTCGGCAAGACCACGGCCGATGCTGAGATCGCCGAGGTGTTGGGTGTTGAGGAAGGTAGCGAGGTCTACGAGCGTTCCCGCCTGGTGAAGGACGGCGAGACCCCGACGCACACGCTCACGAGCTACTACCGACCTGAGCACGTCGAGGGCACGCCGCTCGTGGACCCGACGCCCGGTCCGGCTGGTCGAGGTGGCGGGTTCGCTGTATTGACCATGCGGGGCTTGGAGCCGGATGCGATCACCGAGACCGTGTTCGCGCGGATGCCGAGCCCGGATGAGATCGAGCTGCTGAAGTTGCCCGCAGGGGAGCCGGTGATGGTGCTCAAGCGCCGCACGGTGACCAAGGACGGCGTCCCGGTGGAGTTCGCGCGGGGCGTGCACGCGGCGAGCAGGTTCGCCTGGTCCTACAACTTCCCGATCCCTGACTAGGAGCGCGCGCGATGGGTGAGCGGTTGTCCGCCGAGGTGTTGGCCGACGTCCAGGTGTTGTGGGACTACAACCACATGGGCCACGAGCTGCGCCCGTGCGATGTCGGGATCGGGCTCGGAAGCCGCGATCTCGGCGTCGCCACCCAAGCCGCGGAGCTGTTCCACTCCGGCTACTTCCCGCTGCTCGTCTTCAGTGGTGCAAACGCTCCGACCACGATCGACCGCTTCCCACGCGGGGAAGCCGTGCACTATCGCGAGCACGCTCTTTCCCTTGGCGTGCCCAATGACGCGGTGTTGGTGGAGCCCGCCGCGAAGCACACCGGCGCGAACATCGAGCTGTCCCGTGCCCTGTTGGAGTCGCGCGGTATTCCGGTGCGGTCGGTCATGCTGGTCTCGCGTCCGTACCAACAGCGTCGTGCGTATGCCGCTTGCCGGAAGGTCTGGCCCGAGGTCGAGGTGATCTGCGCTTCGCAGGACATCGGCTTGGTGGATTACTTGGCCGGGATCGGCGACGACGCCCGGGTCATCAACACCATCGTCGCGGACACGCAACCCATCAAGGTCTACGGCAACCAGGGGCATGCCATGCCGCAGGAGATGCCCGCCGAGGTGTGGTCCGCCTATGAGCGCCTGGTCCAGGCTGGATACGACAAGCGCGTCATCCCCAACGTCTAGCCTGGAGCCCGTCTTGACGGACATCGCTCTACGTCTGGCTTCGGGGCAGAGTGCCTCACTCCCACTGTTCCCTTGAAGCGGTCCAGCTTCTCAGTTCATCGGCTCTCTCACGGTCTCCGCGCCGCATGCTGTTAGTGATCGGCTCAGTTCGGTACCTTGAGCTTCTCCAACACCCACAACGCCACCCGGTCTGACGCCTTGCACGGCTGCTCATAGTCCGGATTCGGGCGGTAGGCGCGAGCTCCTGCCCTGTAAGCCACTGACGGCGCGACCCCCACCACGGTTTCACAGTCCCCGGATGGAGTGGTTCGCCCGACCGGCTTCTTATTGTCGGCATGGGCCGCCGGGTAGTCACCGATCTGGGTTTCGGAGAAGTACCCACGGTTGCGGTTGCGGTACGCCCCATCCAGGCCAGCGGAAGAGGTCATCAACGTCACGCTGACAGCGGTGTCGGTGGTCTCGTCTGCTTGCCACAAGCATCGGTTGCCAACGGGGCTGGTATCGACCTTGCCCGGATCACGGGTGATACCGATAGCGGCAAGCTGTTCCCGGGTAAGCACATCGCACGGTCGGGAGAGGAAGCGTTCGAACGACAGGTGGGGTTGGGGAATTGGCGGGGCGACGCTGCTGTCAGGACTCTGGGGCGGCAGGGTCTCCGGCTGGCCCACCATTTGTTGGCTGCACCCCGTGATTGCCAACATCGCTGCCGCAATGACCAGTACCCGAGGACGCATCACATGCCCTTCCGCTTGATGGTGTCACGGTTGCGTTTCTCGGTGTCCTGATACGCCTTCAACGACGCCTTCAACTTCTCAATCAACGTCGTGAGCTGGTCAGTTGCCGCCCTGTTCGCATAGGCGTAGCCACCCGGTTCGTCTCCCAACCTGCGCCGGATAGCCTCCGCAGCGGCGATGCTGTAAGGATCGCCATCAGGCGGCGAGACATAGTCAAGGTCTCGGTGGAGGCTCTGAAGCTCGTACAGCTTTGCGCGGGCGTCTTCCAGGGCTTGGATCAGTCGCGGGGCACGTTCCGGATCAACCGTGTAACCACCACTCGCTGTCCCGCCCCCGATGCTGACCTGTGGGATCTCCGCAACTTCGTACTCCGGGACTTCCCACTGAGCGCCCGACTCCGAGCCAGATCCCGACACAACCCCCACCCCCGACTGCACGAGCTCGCGAAGCCTCGGAACTCTAGCGAAGCTAGCTCACCCCGACACCTCATCGTGCGGGAACAGCCATAGAACGTCACCCAGCAGAACACGGCAGCTCCGCTCAACACCGATCTACATCAAGTCCGCCGAGCGGCAGCCACGACGTCCCTAACCTCGTCAGCCCATCCCACTTGGGTCTGTCGGGCCAGCGTGTTCAGAGTTTCTTTTCTTCATCAAGGCGGCCCCTGCGGGGCCGCTCGGCCGCGTGCTGTTCCCGCGACGCGGAGCCGCCGCCGTGCTGTGTGTCGGTCCACGCCCAAGGCGGCTGCCGCCGCCGGGCGTGGACAGCGAGGCACAACGGCGTCGGCCCGCTGCGGGGGAGCGGCCGAGCGACCCCACAGGAGCAAAGGGGGATGCACTACGAAGTTTCCGGCTGGGTTGAGTCGGGACGATCGCTCGTGTGGCTGAGTTAGCCACGTGGTCGGGGCGATCGGCTGCCGCACCTATGGACAGCTCGACCCCGTGCCGGGATCGACCAGCCCACAGGCTTGCCCTCGAAGTTGTGCTAGCTGGGGCAGCCGCTCCGATCAGTGACACCATCTGTCATATTTCGCTAGATCGATCCGTGGCACCTGGGTGAGCAAGTGCCTCTTAACGAACGTGTCATCAATACCGTGTACTTCTGGTGACACCCGGGGCGTGGGAAGTTCGTGTGGACCAAAGTGGTAGGTATGGAGCAAGATGCCAAGGCGTCACGAAGAGTGGTGGAAGCAGTCCTTAAGCTCCCATTCGGACTGCCCCTTTCTTCTGACTGCTTGGGTTTGTCTTACCCGACTGGAATCGGTGCTGTTCGTATAGAGGTAGCGCTCCCCGCTCTTGGTGCTTGCTCTGGTATTCGGGGGAGGCCCCCGGAACTTGTTGCACCTCAAATCGGCTCAGTTCGTCCTGATGTAGATTGGTCTGAGCATTTTCGTGAATGGCGTCCCTGGGGTCTCGTTGTTAGTTGGCATGAAGATGCTGAAAAGATCACGCCTACGATGGTTTCTGTGACCAGGCTATTGCTCAAGCTGGAGCTAGCTGAGCCTTCCTTGGGGCAAGATCATCGACTGCAGGCCGAAGAGGCCGGGTTGCAGCTTAAGGAAAATCTCGAATCATGGCGGATCAATCTTCGCGATTGGATCGAAGTGGGTACTCGGATCAGCCTCTCGCAAGCTAGTGTTGAGAGGTTTGATGCGCATGATGAACTGCAGTTGTGGTATTCGAATCAAGAGGGTGGGCACACATTACCCCTGGGAAGCGTTATGGGGCCCGCTATCGAGTTGTCATCGGCTGCAGTAAGTAGAGCGTGTTGGCAAAGTGTGCTGGAGAAAGCTCGCATAGGTGAACGTCCTCCAGCTGAGCATTTGTTCTTGAGGGACGCTAGGGTAAATCTGAAGAAGATGGACTTTCGTAGGTCTGTTCTCGACTCTGCTACTGCGACCGAGTTAGCGTTGGTGGGGCTAATTAAAAGAGAGGCTGACGGCTTTCCTGGCGCCTTCGGGTCTGTGATGGTCGATTTCGTTCGAAGTTCTCATGGTGGGATTGCGGGTTACTTGGATTTCCTGAAGAGCCTTGGGGTTCGGCTGTCGGGGCGCATTAAAAGTTGTGTGGCCGGACCAAGAAATTTAGCAATTCATACGGGGGATATGCTGGGACGTGAAATCGCATTGAAAGCGCTGGAGGTCGCATCAGAAGTTGTCGATCTCCTTCATCCCCGCTCCAGCTTGCTGGCCCAGTAGTTGAGCTGAGAAGAGACGAGCTCCTAGCGGGTTGCTGTACAGCAGCGAAGTGCAGCAACCGGGCTGCCCATGGCCGACCTTGGATGCCCTTCGCTGGCTGCTTCACCTCGTCGTTGGCCCTGGTCAACCGGGTGGCGGCTAGTTCGCATCGAGAAGGTCAGGGGCGATTCCCCTCAGCTCCACACCTGTTGAGAGGCCGTCCACAGTAGATGTGGACGGCCTCTCTGCTTGCCTGAGCTGCTTGAGCGCGTCCTGTGTGGACTTGGACGAGGCTTGCGTAGATCTCCATGGGCCGCGGGAGATGCGCGCCGAGGTGTGGGCCGTCCAGGCCGGGTATGACGAGTGCGTCATCCCCAACGTCCAGTCCTAGTGCCTCGTCGCGGCGGGCGTGTTCAGAGCTTTTTCTCTTCAGTTCGGCGGCCCCTGCGGGGGCACTCGGCTGCCGCACTTGTGGACAGCCGCCGCGCGACGCGTCGCCAGGCTGGTGGTCTGGTTGGCTGAGTCGGCTGTATACGCCTAGGGGCGGTCCAGGGGGCTATTCTTGATGCCGCGGCGGTTCCACGTATTGTCAGCAGCTGGGGCAAGATGAGTCTCTGGTGATTTCTCCGGGTGGCTTTCGGTGGGCTGCCTGCATCTTCTATGCGATTTCAACGAGAGCATGCTGCGTCGTCTTCGCCTCACTTTTGAGGCGCTACAGGATGACTGTGCGCAACTGGTTCGCCTGGCGGGGAGAGCTAGGGGGAGTTACTGGCGTTTGCATGCATCAATGTGAGGGTGTTTTGGGTCAGGGGCTGCGGGAGCGGCGGGCAAGACGATCAGTGTTGCCATCTCTGGGACGACGGGGTCAGAGTTGCCGTTGTGAGCGCCTCGCTCGGCGACCAGTATCAGAAGACCAATACGGTACGGCCGGGTGTGCATCGCCGGTGTTGAAACGGGGAGAGGTGTTTGTCATGTTTCCTCGGGGCAACTTCGTGTTCTTCAACGTCGACGGCAACAAGGTCATGGCGTTCACCCCAGTTGGGGTATTTTGCGACGTGCACACGGATTGGTGACGACAAGGGAGACGCTGATGGTGAACAGGCGTGCCGCTTCTCTAGTTATCGCAGCGGCCATCATGGTCGCGATGGTGTCGTGTACCAGTCCGTCAGCTTCGGAAACCAGTTCACCGTCGTCGCCTACTGGCTCATCGGCGCAGTCTCGTTCTCCGCAGGATCCGATCCTGGGAGTGGTCACACCTCCGGATGAGCCGCCCAGGGAATGCCTGTCCTCGGTGGTGCAGCGGAAGAAGAATGTTCCGACGGCGGAGCTGGCCATCGAGGGGCAGCCTGGCGATGTGTTCGCGTATGAGATTTCCAAGAAAGACGGAACCGCTGTCGCGGGAAAGAGTGAACCCTTCGGTGATGTGCAGCGGAGCGCGATCTTCACCACCGGTGTCCGCAACGACGAGATCAAGCTCGTGACGATCTCCGTCACCGGAAGGATCGGCATCCCCGGGAAGTGTGTCATCACCACGATCACCTAGCGCCTGTCCTGCAATTCGTCCCGCTGCCCCGAGGTGGCGCCATCCCCGTGCCCCGGTGTGCGCGTGGGCTGGCCGGCGTGGTCGGGTTTTCGCGTTTTGTCACCTTAATGCTCGAAAGAGCGCTCCCATTTCGCGTTAAGGCTACAAAACGCGAACTGGGGGCACGGGGGTGAGGGGGCCAGGGGGCAGGGGGTCGATTCCCCTCAGCTCCGCCCCTGTTGAAGGCCCCTGGGGGCCTTGACCAGCTGCTGATGGAGTACGTCGCGCTGTTACCCCGGCCGGGAGTCATCCAAAGAGGCGGTGTGGCGCGTGTTGTGGAGGAATCAATGGGCGAGCATTACGCCTGCCCGCATGGCGACGGCATGCTCAGGGTTTCTCATCTTCGGGATGGTCCCGGTGGGGAGTGCCGGAGAGCTTGTTGAGGATCAGGCGGATCTGGTTTCCGTAGCGTTCCTCGAACTCCGGGCTTGTGGGGTCCGAGCCGAACAGGCGCCTCGTGACGTCCGGCATCACGATCGGGGCGCTGATCGCTCCCATCATCATCAGGAGGATCGCCGCCGGGTCCAGGTCGGGGTCCAGTTCCTCGTCGTGCTGGCGTTCGCGGACGTAGGCGAGGTCCTCGTCGATAGGGGACTCGTCCGGGGGGAACTCCTCCGTGGTGAGGCCGCGCCAGACCATCAGGCGGATTCCCCTGGGGTCCGAGAGCGCCTCGTGGAGGTAGCGGACCGCCAGTTCCGCCAGCGGTTGCTCCGGGGTGTTGAAGGTGGCCTCGCGGTCCAGCCAGTCCTGCTGGAGCTCCTTGTACAGGCCCGCCTTGCCACCGAAGTAGTAGTTGATCAGTTGCTTGTTGACGCCGGCACGGGCGGCGATCTCGTGGACGCGTGCGCCCGCGTAGCCCTTCGCCGCGAACTCGTCGAAGGCCGCCGACAGGAGCAGGCGCCGTGACCGGTCCGCGTCCTGGCGGCGTTCGTCTGGGGCGGGCGCTCGCCTCGGTGCAGGCACTCTTCCTCCTCGGATCGGTGCCCGAGGTTATCAGTCAACTATTTGGTTGACTTCATCATCCAGGTGGTTGATGCTCGGGTCATGACGATTCTGGTGACTGGCGCGACCGGCAACGTCGGCCGCAACGTGGTCGAGATGCTGCTGGCCGAGGGCGCTCCGGTGCGGGCGACGAGCCGCGTGCCGGAGACCTCCGGGCTGCCCGCCGAAGCCGATGTCCGCGCGGCCGACCTGACCCGGCCCGAGACCCTCGCGGACGCACTGTCCGGAGTGGACAAGGTCTACCTGTTCCCCGAACCGGAGACGGTCGGCGCTTTCGTGGAGCTGGCGCAGGGCGCGGGAGTGCGGCACGTGGTGCTGCTGTCCTCGTTGTCCGCCAAGGAACCCGGCGCCGAGTCCGACGCGATCGGCAGGCGGCACGTCCTCGTCGAACGCGCGCTCGAAGCGTCCACTATGGACTGGACTTTCGTTCGTCCCGGGGCGTTCGCTGCGAACACGTTGCAGTGGGCGAAGTCCATCCGCGAGGAGGGCGTCGTCCGCGCTCCGTATGCCAACGCCAACATCGCGCCGGTGCACGAGAAGGACATCGCCGCCGTGGCGGTCCGGGCGCTGCTGGACGACGGCCACGCGAAGAAGGCGTACGAGCTGACCGGGCCGGAGTCACTGACGCAGCTGCGGCAGGTCGAGCTCATCGCTGAGGCGGTCGGGCGGCCGGTCCGTTTCGACGAGCTCACTCCGGAGCAGACCCGCGAACAGATGTCGCGGTGGGTGCCGCAGGGGGTTGTCGACTCGCTCCTGGGTTATCTCGCCGAGGCTGAGCAGCGAACCGCTGAGATTTTCGACATCACCGAGAAGATCACCGGCCGGCGCGCACGTACATTTGCCGATTGGGCCGCGGATCATGTGGACGATTTCAGGTAGGGCGAATTTATAGGGGTTCGCTTCGATCTCAACGGTCGCTAGCTTCAGGTTCCTGGAGCGCATCTCCCAATTGACGGGGAGCGCGAAGGGTTGCCTGAGGGGGTAATCATGAGATCGGTTCGATTGGCGTTGCCGGCGGTCGTGGCCGTGGTGGCCGCCGTTGTTGTCGGGCCCGGGACGGCAGTGGCGGCGGCGTGTACGTGGAAGTCCGCGGCGTTGCCACTCCCCGACGGCATTACGCAGGGGCGGGCCACCGCCAGCGACAACGAGGGCGGCTACGCCGGGGTCGCGATGGGCATGCCGGAACGCGTTGTGCTCTGGAAGCCGGGAAAGATCGTTGACTACGGTCGAGTTCCGTTCGCTCCGTACCTGGTCACTGTCGCCGACGTGAACCGCTCCGGCACGATCGTCGGTCATGCCATGCGGGACGTGTACTCGGCGGGAGCTTTCCGTTCCGTCGGAACCCGGATCGAGGCACTGCCCGTTCCCGCCGCCGCTCACGCCTCCCGAGCCGTCGCGGTGAACGATCGCGGCGACATCGTTGGCCAGTACGTGCCGAAGCTGGGTGAGCTGAGCAGGGCCGTGATGTGGCCCGCCGACCGTCCGGGACAGATGGTCGAGCTGACCGGGCTGCCCGCCTCGGAATCTTTGGTGGTGAGCGGGATCGACGAGGACGGCACCGTACTGGTCGAGGCGACGGGGAACGGTGTGTCGACCTCCTACCGGTGGCGGGACGGCGTCGCCATGAAGCTGGTCCCGCCGGTTCCGGCGCAGAGCGTCTTCGCGAACGGGATCTCGGCGGGACGCGTCGTCGGCACGTTGGTTCCGCAGGGGCAGCCCAACGAGCTCCGCGCGGTGCAGTGGGACGCCTCGGGCAACGCGAGCCTGCTGCCCGAGGGGAGAGCCGCGAATAGTGTGAACCGCGATGGACTTGTTGTCGGCGACGGTCAATCGTTCCAGATCGGCGCGCTTGTCTGGCGTGGCGGCAAGGTCGAGGCCAAGCTCCCGAGCAGCCCCCAGCTGTTCGTCGGTTCCATCGGGGACGACGGCGGCATTCCGGCCTACACCCGCCTGAACAGCAAGGACACCCCGGTCGTCTACAGCTGTAGCTAAGCCGCCATTCGCGGGCTTATAGACCTTTTCGAACTCCTTAACGTGTTCATAAGCCCGCGAATGGCCCTGTTTGGACGGTGAGTTTGGCGTTGTGCCAAGCTCAGCGCTTGTGACTGGCAACGCGATGCGGATCACTCCACTCGGTGTCCTGGCGATTTGCGTGCTCTCCGCGGTGGAGGGCGGCATCACCTCGGTCTTCGGGCCGCTCACCGGTTACCTGGACCGCGCGTACGGGGTCGGGCCGGAGGGCGTCGGGATCGCGCTCAGCGTGAAGTTCGCCGGTTCCCTGATCGGCATGCTGCTGACGATCTTCGCCCTGGAGCGCCGCCCGGTGCGCGGCCCCATGGTGATCGCGTCGGTGGTCGGCTGCGCCGGGCTCGTGGTGTGCCTGCTCGGGGTGAGCTGGCCGGTGCTGCTCACCGGGATCTTCCTCGCGGGCGGCGGGTTCGCCGCTGTCACCTTCGGCACGATGCAGGTCCTCGCGCACGCGGCCGGGACGCGCGGCCCCATGCTGCTCAACCTCAGCGGGGCCGTGTTCGGCGCGGGTGCGATGGCCGCCCCGATGCTCGCGGTCCAGCTGCCGGACGCGCGGTTGCCGATGCTGGTCGGCGGCGGACTGGTGCTCGGCCTGATCGGGCTCGTGAGCCTTCAGGGCCTGTCCGGCACGCTGCCGTCAGCGCCACGTGAGGCGGGCGGGTTCGTGCGCGGCATCGGACTCACCCCGGTCGTCGGCGGGTTCGTGCTCGCCTACATCTGCTACATCGGCACCGAGTCCGGCATCGCCGCGTGGCTGCCGACCCACCTTACCGCCGACGGCATGGCGCTGGAGACCGCCGCGACCTTCGCCACCGGGTTCTGGGGCGCGACCATCGTCGGACGCGTGGTCTCCGGTGTGCTCTCGCGGTGGCTGCCGGTGTCGGCGATCCTGCTCGGCAGCGGCGTGCTCATCTGCCTCGCGATCGGGCTGACCACCATCCCCGCGGTGGCCCCGCTGGCGTACGTGCTGGTCGGCGTCGGTGTCGGGCCGGTCTACCCGTGCGGCGTCGCCTGGCTCGCCGAGCTGGAGCCGGGGCGGCCGCGCACCACGTCGTGGCTGCTGATGTCGGCCATGATCGGCGGCGTGGTGTTCCCGCCGCTGGTCGGCTCGACGATCACCGCGTTCGGCACCTCGTCGATCCCGGCCGTGCTCGGCGTGCTGGCGATCGGCTCGGTCGCCTCCTTCGCCGTCGCCGGGCTGGTCATCGCCAGGAGGGCAGCCACAGCTCGGCGTTCCACCGCCACGGCGTGATCGAGTCGCCGACCAGCACCGGCCACAGCCAGGCGAAGTTCGCGACGACCAGCCCGATGTAGAGCGCGACCACGAGCAACCCGGTCCGGCGCCGCTCGAAGCCCGCGCGCGCCTTGCCCAGGATCTCGCCGAGCGCCATGGTCAGGCCCAGCACCAGGAACGGCGCCATCGCGGTGGCGTAGAAGAAGTACATCTGCCGGTCGATGTCGAAGAACCACGGCACCCACGCCGCGCCGTAGCCGACGAGCACCGCCGAGTACCGCCAGTCCAGCCTGCTGACCGCGCGCCACACGGCCCAGCCGAGCATCGGGAACGCCAGCCACCACATCGCGGGCGTGCCGATCAGCATCACCGCGCCGACGCAGTCCTGGCGGCCGCAGCCCATCGCGCCCGCGCCGGACTCGTAGTAGTAGAGCATCGGCCGCAGCCCCATCGGCCAGGACCACGGCTTGGACTCCCACGGGTGCGGGGTCGCCGGCGTGTTCAGTCCGGTGTGGAAGCTGAGCACGTTGCTGTGGAAGTAGAGCAACCCGCGCAGCGAGTCGGGCAGGAACGGCAGGAACGTGTCCACGGTGAGCTTGATCGAGGCGGCCCAGCGGTCGGTGCCGGTCTCGCTGGCGAACCAGGCCCACCAGCAGCCGAAGTAGACCAGCACGGGCGTCAGCGCCAGCGCCCACAGCGCGGGGGCGAGGTCCCTGGCGATGGTGCCGACCCACGGCCTGCGCACTCCGGCCGTGCGGCGCGCGGTCACGTCCCAGACCACGTTGAGGATGCCGAAGGCGACGATGAACCACACGCCCGACCACTTCACGGCGCACGCGAGGCCGACGAACACCCCCGCGGCGAAGCGCCACCAGCGGAAGCCCAGCCGCGGCCCGAGCGGACTGTTGCCAACCCAGCCCTCGTTCATCGCCGCGGTCAGCCGCGCCCGGACCTGGTCGCGGTCCACCAGCAGACAACCGAAGGACGCGACCACGAACAGCGCCAGGAAGATGTCGAGCATGCCCACGCGCGAGGACACGTGGCTCACGCCGTCGGCGATCAGCAGGATCCCGGCGACCGCGCCCAGCATGGTGGAGCGGGTCAGCCTGCGGGCGATCCGGACGATCAGCAGGACGCACAGGGTGCCGAACAGCGCGGCGGTGAACCGCCAGCCCCAGCCGTTGTAGCCGAAGATCCACTCACCGAACGCGATGAGCTGCTTGCCCAGAGGCGGGTGCACCACCAGCTCGTAGCCGGGGTTGTCCTCGTAGCCACCGTTGCGCAGGACCTGCCACGCCTGCGGCACGTAGTGCTTCTCGTCGAAGACCGGTGTGCCCTTGTCGGCGGGGTGGCCCAGGTTCCAGAACCGGACGATCCCACCGATCAGCGCCAGGGTCAGCGCCACCGTCCAGCCGCGGAGCCGGTCGCTCGGCGGCGGTGGACCGAACGGCTGCCACGGCCGTTCCGGCTGCACCTCCACGGGAGGCGTGGCTTCTTCGGCCGACGGCGCCGTCGCGAGACTCATCGGGCGCACACCTCTTTCCGCTGATTCACCCGGCCGATCGTAGACAGGGGCGCGGTGGCGGCGCGCGTACGCCGCGAACTCCGCCGCCCTAGGCTCTACGACCATGCACGCCGAATCGGGATCAGGGCGCTTGGTGCTGGCCGCGACGCCGTTGGGGGACTCCAGAGACGCATCGCCCAGGCTGGTCGCGGCGCTCGCCGAGTCCGAGGTGATCGCCGCCGAGGACACCAGGCGCACCAAGTCGCTCGCCGCCGCACTGGACGTGCGGCCCACCGGCAAGGTTGTCAGCTTCTACGACGCCGTGGAGAACTCGCGGCTGCCGATGCTGCTGGAAGCCCTCCGCGCCGGTTCGACCGTGCTGCTGGTGACCGACGCGGGCATGCCGAGCGTGTCCGATCCCGGCTACCGGCTGGTCGCGGCGTGCGCGGCCGAGGGCATCACGGTGACGTGCCTGCCCGGCCCTTCCGCGGTGACCACGGCGCTGGCCGTGTCCGGGCTGCCGTGCGAGCGCTTCTGCTTCGAGGGGTTCCCGCCGCGCAAGCCCGGTGACCGGCGGCGTTGGCTGACCGCCTTGCGCACCGAGCAGCGGGCGGCGGTGTTCTTCGAGGCGCCGCACCGGCTCGCCGCCACCCTCGCCGACGCGGCCGAGGTGCTCGGCGCGGACCGGCAGGCGGCCGTGTGCCGCGAGCTGACCAAGCAGTACGAGGAGGTCCGGCGCGGCGGTCTCGGTGAGCTGGCCGCCTGGGCTGAGGAAGGCGTGCGCGGGGAGATCACTGTCGTGCTCGCCGGTGTGTCGGCGGACGAGTCGGCGGTGACCGACGTGCGCGGCCTGGTGCCGGTCGTCGAGGAGCGCGTCGCCGCCGGAGAGCGGCTGAAGGAGGCGACCGCGGCCGTGGCCGCCTCCTCGGGGATCAGCCGGAAGGCGCTCTACGACGCCGTTCTCGCGGAACGGTCCGCGTCGAGCGGCTGAGCGGCTACAGGCACGCCTGCCGGAGCGCGTCGAGCTGCTTCACCTTGGTCTCGACCCACTTCGGCAGGTTGGCGGCGTCCTCGACGCGCTGCTTGGCCATCTCCACGTAGGAGTTGCCCAGCGTGGTGATGGCGCCGCTGACGTTGCCGTCGTTGACGTTCTTGGCCAGCTCGTGCAGCTTGTTGCCGGTTTCCTGGGTCTCCTTCTGCGCCTTCTCGCCATCGGCGGGGTCCGGGGTGAAGGCCGCGAGGGACAGCGCCTGAGTGCAGACCTGCGCCTTGGAGCTTGCCTCCTGGATCTGCGAGCACGCGCCGAGCGCGGCCATCAGGGGCAGAGCGAGCACGGCGATCGCCAGGCGACGCGTCGTGGGCATGGGGCTCCTCCTCGGGACGTTGTTCTCCTTTCAGAGGTTATTCACAAATCGCCCACAGCGTCAGCCGCGGACGTACGTTTGTACAAACGCCTGATCACCTCGTCGATCTCCGGCTCCGCCACGGACACGTCGTGCACCGCGACCCGGGCGACGACCGCCGAGATCAGCGCCGCCGCCGTGGTCTCGGCGCGGCCGAACACCAGGTGCTGGCGCAGACCGCCCAGCTCCGTGCGCACCTCGCGGACCCCGGGCAGCCCGTCCAACGGCGCGTGCGGCTCGACCAGGTCGACGACCAGGGTCCGTTCGGTCACCACCTCCGCGCGGAGCTCGGCCAGCGGCCCGTCGGCCAGCACCCGCCCGTGGTCGATCACCATCAGCCGCCCGCACAGCCGCTCGATGTCGTCCAGGTCGTGCGTGGTCAGCAGCAACGTGGTCCCGCGCTGGTTGAGATCGGCGAGGAAGGACCGCAGCCGCTCCTTGGACTCCAGGTCCAGCCCGATGGTCGGCTCGTCCAGCACCAGCAGCTCCGGATCGTGCAGCAGCGCCGCGGTGACCTCGCCGCGCATCCGCTGGCCGAGGGAGAGCTGCCGCACCGGTGTGGCCAGGAACGGTGTGAGCTCAAGCAGCTCAACGCACTCGTCCAGCCGTTTGCGGTGGTCCTCCCGCGGCACGCGGTAGATCGAGCGCAGCAGTTCGAAGCTCTCCGACAGCGGCAGGTCCCACCACAGCTGGCTGCGCTGGCCGAAGACCACTCCGATCCGCGAGGCGAGCGCGCGCCGTTGCCGGGCCGGGTCCAGGCCGCACACCGTCGCGCTGCCGGAGGACGGCGTCAGGATTCCGGTCAGCATCTTGATCGTCGTGGACTTGCCCGCGCCGTTCGGCCCGACGTAGCCGACCGCTTCGCCCCGGTTCACCGTGAAGTCCACCGAGTCGACCGCGACCACCTCGGTGCGCCTCCTGCGCAGCAGTCCGGCCCGGTGGGAGAGGTGGAAGCTCCGGCGGAGCCGGTCCGCAACGATGAGCGCGCTCATGATCCAGTTCCTTGGTAGTGGCGGATGGCGAAGCGCCAGACCAGACCGGCGACCCCGGCGGCGGCGAGTGCGGCGAGTGGCGCGCACCAGCCGAGGAAGGCCGGTGCGCCAAGGGGATCAGGCCGGTCCAGCAGAGCGAGGGCGGGGTAGTAGGCGACGAACGCTCCGGGGATGACGAACGCCAGCAACCGCCGCAGCCAGGACGGGTACACGGTGATCGGGTACGAGGTGAACATGTTGCTGCCGTAGGTGACCGTGTTGGCCAGCTCGCGTCCGTCGACGATCCAGAAGCACACCGAGCACGCGACGACCCACACCGACCCGAAGATCACGGCGCCGACGAGCGGAGCGGTGAACGCCAGCAGCAGCTTGGGAAAGCTCCATGCTATGTCCGAAGTGGACAGTACGGTGACGAGCACCGCGAGGCCCGTCGCCACCCGGCCGACCCTGCGCAGCTGGATGTCGCCCGTGGCGATCTGGGCGAGCGGGCTCAACGGGCGCAGCAGCATGACGTCGAGCTGGCCGGTGCGGATCAGCCTCGGCAGGTCGTCGAGCTGGCCGATGACCAGGTCGGCGATGCCGAAGGCGACTCCGGCGATGCCGTACATGATCAGGACCTCGTGCGCGGCGAACCCGCCGAGCTCCTCGGTGCGCCCGAACAGCACGAGGATGGCGACGAGCTCCCCGCCCTGGCCGAGCATCTGCGCCACGAAGTCCAGCACGAAGGACGTCCGGTACGACAGCTGTGCGCGAAACCGTGAGGCGAGGACGTTGAGGTAGACGCGGTCACCCACCCTGGACCACCAGCTTCCGTTCCGCGGCGCGGAGAGCGAACTGCCCGACGGCGAGGATCATGACCGTCCACAGTGTCTGGTGGGCGAGCAGGAGGAAGGGGTCACCGCGTTCGACGAAAACGTCGATGGTGTTCTGCAGCAAGGAAGGGAACGGCGTCCACCACAACGCGGCCTGCGCCCAGTCGGGGAAGAACGCCAGTGGAACGGTCAGTCCGGAGACGATTCCGCCCAGAATCCCGTACATCGCCTGCACCCCTCGCGCGTCCAGCAGCCAGAACGCGCTGAGGCTCAACAGGAACCGCATGGCGAAGCTCATGGTGACGGCGAGGACGACGCTCAGCCCGAACAACGCCCACGTCGATGCTCGTTGCGGCCAGTGCAGGTCGAACAACAGCGCACCGATCGTCATCGGCGGGACGAACCTGATCAGCATCGCGAAGCCCGCGCGCCCGTAGTCCTCGGCGAGCAGCGCCAACTGGAGGTTCCACGGCCGGGAGAGGTCGATGGCGACGTCTCCGCTGCGGACGCGCTCGGTGAGCTCGTGGCCGCCCCAGAGCAGGATGACACCGAGCAGCCCCTGGCCGAGCCACACGTAGCTGGCGATCCGCCCGGAGTCGTAGCCCGCGACCTCGCTCTGGGAGCCGAGCACGCCGAGCAGGACCGCGATGCGCATGAGTCCGAACGCGGAGTTGGTGGTCAGGGCCGCGAGCGCGGCCGAACGGTAGGTGGAGTAGCGACGGAATCCGGCGACGGCGAGGTGTGGATAACACCCGAGCAACCCACGCACGAAGATCGACGATATCCGCCTCCGCAACTCCCTTTTTGGACGATCGGTCCCGCACCGTCCACGGGTCTCCGCTTTGTGGCACCAACTCGCGTCTCCGCTCGCGACGTGGTGCCGCAGCGCTCGCGACGAGGGCAGCAACGCTCGCGTAGAGGTGCCGCAGCGTGAGGTGGGCGGGCGAGGGTGGCTTTCGCCCGTCCCTGGGGATCCCCCATTTCAAGCATCGCCGCTCGCTTCGGCGTGCCACAAGCCGCAGGTGGTGTGCGGGCGGATCCCCACTCATCGCCGTTTCCACCTGACAGCTGCGTGACGTGGAGAAGTCGCGCGAGCCCTGCGAAACGGTTCGGCATTCGGCTCAGGCGACGACGACCTGGTGGGGGCCGCCGTAGATGATCCTGCTCGGATTGTCGGACTCCACCCGGACCCAGCCGATGCCGTGCGCGTCGAGGATCGCCAGGTACCCGGTGACCCGTTCGATCAGATGTACTGCGGAAGACTTGAGCCAGGCCGCAGCGCCGGGGTGGAGCTCCCGGTCGTACACCGAGGGGTCGACGTCCCGGGATCGGTCAGGTTCGCGTGGTACCACGCGTTGGTGACGCGGCGGAACCGCTCTTGGTCCTCGGTGAGCCGCCCTCCCCGGCGAGGCCGTTCACCAGGCCGAAAATCCCGGGTGCCGACCACGACGGTTGCGGTTGACCCCCTGAAATCGCACATATCGATCGTTTCCCACGGCCCGAGCGTTCCAGCCGTGCCGAGCCGGGTCAGCTGAAGGCTGGTGGTGCGGCGAGGCCGTGTCCTGCGAGTGGTGGCGCCACCTCACCGCCCCCGGCGCCCAACACACGTGCCCCGGTTCGCGTTTTGGAGTCTTAGCGCGAAATGGGAGCGCTCCTTTGCGCATTTAGGTGACAAAACGCGAAATCCTGATCACGTCAGCCAGTCAACGCGCGCACTGCGGTGTGGAGTCGGCGGGCCAACTCGGGCGGCTAGCGACTCCTTCAGTGCACGGCTGCTTCGAGGACGATCTTGCCGGTCGCTTGGCCCGTGGTGAGCAGCGTCAGGGCTTGGGCGGCTTCGGTCAGCGGGAGGCGGCGGTCGATGTGCGGGGTCAGCTCGCCCGTCGACACCAGGCGCAGGACCTCGGTCAGCGCCTTCGCGAACCCGGGCCCCGGCTTGACGTAGTACATCGCCGCCTTGCGGCCACGGGTCAGCCCGAACAACCGCCTCAGCTGCCACCACGCCAGTCGGCGGACCGTGCCCACGTACGGCCGCAGCGGGTGGCCCTCGTCCAGCAACGTGCCCGCCGAGCCGTAGTTGGCCAGCACACCACCCGGAGCGAGCAGGCCCCACGACTCGTCGAGGCTCTTGCCGCCCACGTGGTCGAAGACCGCGTCCACCCCGTTCGGCGCCAGTGCGCGCACTTCGGCCGCGACGTTGCCCTTGCGGTAGTCGATCGGTTCCGCGCCCAGTGAGCGCAGCAGGTCGTGCTTGGCCGCCGAGGCCGTGCCGATGACCCGTGCTCCCGCCAGCCGGGCGAGCTGGACGAGCAGGCTGCCGACGCCACCGGCGGCTCCGTGCACCAGGACCGTCTGGCCGGGCCGGACGCGGGCGGTCTCGTGCAGCATCTGCCAGGCGGTCACGCCGTTCATCGCCACCGCGGCCGCGACGCCGGGGTCGACGTCGTCGGCGATCGGGACCGCGATCTTCGCCGGGATCACCACCTGGTCCCGCCAGGCCCCGGTTCTGGTCAGCGCGACCACCCGCTGGCCCGGCCGGAAGCCTTCACCCTCGACCACCCTGCCAACCAGGTCGTAGCCGGGCACGAACGGGAACCCGGGCTGCATCGGGTAGCGGCCGCGCAGCATCTGCACCTCGGCGAAGCTGGCGCCGCTGGCCTCCGTGCGGACCAGGACCTCGCCCTTGCCGGGGCGGGGCGCCTTCCGGTCGTCCACGCGCAGCATCTCCGGGCCGCCCTTGCCGGTGAGCACGATCTCCATGGTCCACTCCAGTGATTGGTTGTTACTTACGTTAGAAGCTCTAACAAGAGCTTGAACCTGTTAGGGTCGTCGTGTCAAGAGAGGGGCCGAAGTGGACCGCAGGCAGCGCTACCGCGAGCAGACCAGGGACGAGGCCAAGCGCATCGCGCTGGAGCAGCTGGCCGAGGCCGGGCCGGGCGGGATCTCGGTCAACGCCATCGCCAAGCGGATGGGTGTCACCGGGCCCGCGCTCTACCGGTACTTCGCCAACCGGGACGCGCTGCTCACCGACCTGATCTTCGACGCGTACGGCGACCTCGCCGACGCCATGGAAGCCGCGGTCGCGGGCAGTCAGCGCTCCGGCCACGCCACGCAGATGCGCGCGGTCGCCACTGCCATGCGGGACTGGGCGGTCGCGCAGCCGCACCGGTACCTGCTGCTCTTCGGCACCCCGGTGCCCGGCTACCACGCTCCGGCCGAGACGATCGCCGCCGCGCACCGCACTATGGCCGCCGTGCTCGCGACGGTGGGGGAGGACGCCGAGCCCGCGAGCCGGCGCACCGCGCTCTACCGCCAGCTCGGCGCGTGGGGCGACAAGATGCAGACCGGCGACCTGACGCCCAAGCAGCTGCACTGGGGGGTCGTGATGTGGGTCCGCCTGCACGGCGTGATCAGCCTGGAGGTCACCAACCAGTTCGGACCGACCGGAGTCGACCCGGAGCTGGTCTTCAAGGCCGAGGTGGAGTCGCTAGTCGTGTGGGGGGAGCGCGGCTAGCACCCGCGAGCCCGTGTCGTACAGCGCGACCAGCAGCGGCCGCAGCTCCAAGCCCGCTTCGGTCAGCCGGTAGCTCGTGCGCACGGGGAAGCCGGGCAGCCGGTCCTTGGCCACCAGGCCCTGGTCCAGCAGCTCGCCGAGCCGCTCGGTCAGCACCTTCGCGGTCAGCGTCGGCAGCCGTGCGCGCAGCTCGCCGAACGAGCACGGCCCGTGCATGAGCTCGCGCAGCACCAGCGTCGCCCACCGCCCGGAGACCGCCGCGAGCGCGACCTCGACCGGGCAGTCCGGCTCCGGCCTGCTGGTGCGGCCACGCGTGTCCGGAACGAGCTCGCCGTCCCACACCCGGCCGTCGGTTTCCGCTTGGTGACCGACGGAAAGCCCCGCTTTGCTGGTGCCATGAGTACCCACCACGACCACAGTGTGCGCCTT
Organism: Allokutzneria oryzae; assembly: GCF_042429765.1. NCBI lineage: Bacteria > Bacillati > Actinomycetota > Actinomycetes > Pseudonocardiales > Pseudonocardiaceae > Allokutzneria > Allokutzneria oryzae. Next base: position 124,733 of record NZ_JBHLZU010000010.1, read on the forward strand.
CCCGAGCAGTTCCAGGACGCGTTCAACACCGGATGCAGCGACGCGGTCGAGGCCGTCTACGAACCCGGCGGCGTGTTCGTGGACGGTCCCGGCAACCCGGTCACCGGCCTGGAACGCAGGCGCGCCAACGAGAAGATGCTCGAACTCGGCGCACCGATCACGGTCACTCCTCGGCACACCTACGTCGCGGACGACATCGCGCTGCTGATCGTCGACTGGGCGATCGGCGACGTCACCGGCACCGCCACCGACGTCGCCCGTCGCGGACCCGACGGGACCTGGCGATATGTCATCGACAACCCGTTCGGGACCGCGTGATCACTGCTTCGCCACACCGTCGACGACCGTGGTGTCCCACGGCAGCAGGTCGACGCCGAGCCACGGCAGCGCGCCGGTGCTCTGCAGGGCGGCGATGGAGAACCACAGCGCCAGCAGGCTGATCACGGGCAGGACCACCATGTTCTCGACCTTGCCCCCGGTCTTCATCCGCATGATCTTCGGCGGTGCCACCGGGAACCAGGTCTTGCCCGCGATCGGCACCGGCCACAGCATCGGACAGCCCATCTCGGTGATCGCGTCGCCGATGAAGTGCGCGACGCAGCCGATCGTCACGGCGAGCCCGCAGGCGCCCGCCAGCTCCGGTGAGCCGTTCACCCACTGCCAGCAGAGGAACGACAGCCCCGCCGAGGTCAGCGTGATCGCCAGTGCGTCGCGCTTCGGGCACCACTCGTGCAGCAGGCCGCGCACGGCGAGGCCGCAGAAGAAGAACATCACGAACGGCAGCGCGTAGGTGTTGCTGAGCTGGATCAGCGCGGTGGTCGCGATCCCGGCGAGGACGGCGAAGACGATGGTGTGGGTGAAGCCGCGGTGCCCGCCGTGCCGGTTGGAGTCCTTCTTGGTGCGGGTACCGCGGTAGATCTTGTGGCTGACCCAGTTGATCGAGCCGGACATGGCCTTGCTGATCGGGCCGAAGGTGCGCGCCACGGTCGAGCTCGGGTGGTCCAGGTCGGGCAGCAGCGCGGCCCCGGTCGCGAGCGCCCCGCCGACCACCAGCGCGGGCGGGGTGAAGTCACCGAAGTCGTACGCGGCGCCCAGCACCGCGACGCCTCCCCACGCGGCCAGCCCGCTGATGGCGTGCGTCGGCCCCATCGACATCTCGTGCCCCCAAAGATCGTCCGGCTGCGGCCGTGAGGTTAGGCGATCTTCGGCGGGTGGGGGAGGGGCAGGTGCCTCAGCGCCGCCCCGGCGTGATCAGCCCGACCCCGTGCCGCCGTGTGCGCTTGTAGGACTGGCTGGCGTGATCAGGATTTCGCGTTTTGTCACCTTCATGCTCGAAAGAGCGCTCTCATTTCGCGTTAAGGGTCCACAACGCGAAACGAGGGCAGGGGGATGAGGTGGTGCCCCCAAAGATCGTCCGGCCGCGGCCGTGAGGTTAGGCGATCTTCGGCGGGTGGGGGAGGGGCAGGTGCCTCAGCGCCGCCCCGGCGTGATCAGCCCGAGCTCGTAGGCGGTGGCGACGGCGGCGGCGCGGTCGTTCACGCCCAGCTTGGCGTAGACGTGCAGGAGGTGGGTCTTCACGGTCGCCTCGCTGATGAACAGCTTCGCCGCCGCGTCCCGGTTGGTCATCCCGCGCGCGATCAGGCCGAGCACCTCCAGCTCGCGCTGGCTCAGCGGTTCCTTGGCGGGGGAGCGGACCTGGCTGAGCAGCATCGTCGCGATCGCGGGGGCCAGCACGGCCTCGCCCCGCGCGGCGGCCTCGACGGCGCGGAACAGCTCCGTCTTCGGCGCGTCCTTCAACAGGTAACCGGTGGCGCCCGCCTCGATCGCGGGCAGCACGTCCCCGTCGGTGTCGTAGGTCGTCAGCACGAGGACCCGGGTCCGCAGCCGCCGCTCGGCGATCGCGCGGATCGCGGTCACCCCGTCGGTCCCCGGCATCCGGAGGTCCATCAGCGCCACGTCCGGCTCCAGGGCGGCGGCCAGCGTCACCGCCTCCGCGCCGTCCGCCGCCTCACCCACGACGTCGAACCGGGCGTCGCCGGTGAACATGCCGCGCAGTCCGTCGCGCACCACCGGGTGGTCGTCGACGATCAGCACTGTGATCGGGCTCAACGCTGGCCTCCGACGGGAATCGCCGGGACGGTCGCGGAGATCGCGGTCCCCGAGCCCGGCTCGGACTCGATGGCCAGCGTGCCGGAGAGCCCGCCGACCCGCTGCCGCATCGACGTCAACCCGAAGCCACCAGGACCCGAACTGTCCACTGTGGACGAGAATCCCACTCCGTCGTCGCGCACGTCCAGCGTCACCACGTCCTCCATGTACGACAACGTCATCCCCACCCGGCGGGCCCTGGCGTGCTTGCCCACGTTGGCCAGCGCCTCCTGCGCCGTCCGCAGCAGCGCCACCTCGACCTCGGCGTGCAGCGGCCGCGCCGTGCCGGTCGCGGTGAACTCGGCGGTGACGCCGTTGATCTCCGACCACTGTCTCACCACGGCGGCGAGCGCGTCGGGCAGCCTTGCCGACTCCAGCGCCTCCGGCCGCACCGCGTGCACCGACCGCCGCGCCTCGCGGAGGCTCTCCCGTGCCAGCGTCGCCGCGTTGTCCAGGTGGCGGCGCTGCTCCGCGGGCTCGCCCGCGGCCTGGTCAGCTGCCTGGAGCTGGGTGACGATCCCGGTGAGGCCCTGGGCGATCGTGTCGTGGATCTCCCTGGCCATCCGCTGGCGCTCCTCGGTCACCCCCGCCTCCCGCGCCTGCGCCAGCAGCTGGGCCTGCAACCCGGCGTTCTCCCGCATCGCGGCTTCGAGCTGTTCGTTGACCTCGGTCAGCTCGCGGATCACCTCCTGCCGCTTCTGGCTCTCCCCGCCCGCGGCCCACCCGGCGAACGCGAGCGGGACCGCGACGTTCACCAGCACGATGAACGGCGAGGCCTGCTGGAGCCCGCTCAGCCCGGTCTGCGCCGTGAGCCCGCCGACCGAGGCCACCCCGACCGCGAAGACCGCCCAGTGCGCGGGGAACAGCGCGTACGCGTAGGGGTAGCCGAGGGCGCCGAAGATCGAGAAGATCGGAGAGGCGGAGACCAGCGCGAAGATCGACGCGAGGAGCCCGCAGTAGAACACCGCGCCGAGCGCGGGCCTCCCGGCCAGCCAACCGGTGGTGTTCCGCCGGGGGGTGAAGTCCGGTCGGGTGCGCAGCAGCGTTCCGACCAGCAGCCACAGCGCGGCCACGCAGACCAGGGCGAGCACCACGGGCGCGCGGGTCTTCCCGTCGTCGACCAGCCCCCAGAGCAGGGTGGCCAAGGCGAGCACGGCGTACCCGATCACGACCAGCACGAGCTGGCCGTACCTCGCCCAGAACTGCGCCTTGCCCACCATGCTCCCTACTCCCAACGGAACAGCGCGGCCGCGACCGATCCCAGCACCACGGCGGTCCCGGCGAGCACCAGCGCGTGGAACGGCTGGAGACCGACGCCGGACCAAGTGTCGCGCAGCGCCTGCAACGCCGCCCCCAACGGTGTGAAGTCGCCGATCGTGGCGAGCCATGACGGCATCGTCTCCTTCGGTGTCCACACCCCGGCCAGGAACATGCTGGGGAAGAACACCACCATCCCGGACGCGGTCGCCGCCCGAGCGGTCGGGGCGATCGCGGCGATCACCAGGCCGACGGAGAACAGCGCCACGATGCTCAGCACGAGCGTCGCCGCGAACGCCGGAACGTTCGCGGGCAAGGGGATGTCGAGCGCGAGGTGGCCGACCCCGACCACCACCGACGTCGACACCAGCGCGGTTCCCGCCCCCACCAGGATCTGCGCGACCAGCACCATCACCGGGTGCGCGGGGGTCGCCCGCAACCTGCGCAGGATCCCCTTCTCCCGGTAGGTCGCCAGGTAGGTCGGCAGGGAGTTGAAGGACAGCGTGGCCAACGCGAGCGCCAGCGCGATCGACGCGACGAAGTACGCGGCCCTCAACCCGTCGGGATCGGGGCCGGGCGCCGCGCCATCGCGGAACTGGAGCCCGATCGCCAGCAACAGGAACACCGGCAGCACGAGGGCGAACAGCGGCGAGACCTTGTCCCGCAGGAACAACTTCGCCTCGGTCAGGGTGAGCTTGCCCAAGCCGTTCACTTGTCTCCTCCGGTCAGCGTCACGTACGCCTCGTCGAGCGTCGGCTGGTCCAGCCGCAGGTCCGCCACGAGCACGTGCTCCCTGGCGAGCAGCCCGGTCACCTCGTCGGCGAACCCGCCGGCCCCGGTCACCACGACCTGCGAGCCCGCCCGGACGACCTCGCGCACCCCCGGTAGCCGCGCGAGGGCGTTCTCGTCGAACTCGGCAACCGGCCGGAACCGCAGCCGCCGCTCGGAGAGCGTGCTGTCGACCAGCCCCGCCGGGGTGTCCAGCGCGACCACCCGCCCCTTGTCGAAGATCGCGACGCGGTCGCACAGCCACTCCACCTCGTCCATGAAGTGGCTGACCAGCACGACCGTCACCCCCGTCGCGCGCATCTCGGAGATCAGGTTCCAGGTGGCCCGCCGCGCCTGCGGGTCGAGCCCGGTGGTCAGCTCGTCCAGGAACGCGATCTTCGGGTTGCCGACCAGGGCGAGCGCGATGAACAGCCGCTGCTTCTGGCCGCCGGAGAGCGCGGAGAACCTGGTGTTCCGCTTGTCCGCCAAGCCCCACTGCTCCAACAGCTCCCGCCAGTCGCGCGGGTTCCGGTAGAAGGAGGCGTAGAGGTCCAGCGCCTCCCACACCTTCATCAGCTCGGGCAGCTGTGCTTGCTGCAACTGGACCCCGACGGCCTCGCGCAGTTCGCGTTCGTCCTCTGTGGGGTCGAGCCCGAGCACCCTGATCGTGCCGGAATCGGGGCGCCGCAAGCCTTCCACGCACTCGACCGCGGTCGTCTTGCCCGCGCCGTTGGGGCCGAGGATGCCGAAGATCTCGCCTTCCTCGACGGAGAAGGAGACATCGCGCAGTGCCACGTGCTCGCCGTAGCGCTTCCCGAGGCCGCTCACTTCGATGATGGACATGTGAACAGCATCTTCCGCTGCTGAGCTCGGCGAATCGACCGCGCGGCCCCGGTGCGGGAGGGCTGTGGTGGAGCGCGAATCCACCGTTCGGTTGATGCTCAGCGGGCCAGTGCTGTGCGCAGCGCGGCTTCGAGGTCGCCCTCCCCGCGCCAGGCCACGAACCCGTCCGGACGCACGAGCACGGCTCCGTCCCGGCGCACCCCGTACCTGGCGGGGTCCTCCTGGACGTGGTGGATGACAAGGTCGATCCCTAGCTTCCCCGCGACGTCGGCCGCCTTCTCGTCCCAAGTGGACGATGCGGTCAGCAGGACGAAGCTCCGACCGAAGATGTCCACAGTGGACTCGCTGTACGGGACGCGGGAGCCAGGGCGGCCGGTCGGTTCCGCGGGGTGCTCGAACAGGGCTCCGTCGTCGTCGGCCTCGCGCACGATCGCGCCGGTGGGGCAGCGGTAGCCGAGGATCGTCAGTGCGGGGTCGATCAGCTCGGCCTCGCTGCCGTCGGCGAGCTGCGGGCTGTTGCGCTGGACCATGTTGGCGTACTGCTGTTCGACGAGGATCTCCGAGTACGGTCGCCGCTCGCTGTCGTGACTGTCCAGAAGCCCTTGCCCCGCTTGGCCTTTGACCACCATGGCCAATTTCCACGCGAGGTGGAACCCGTCCATGATCGCGCTGTTGCCGCCCATCGCGCCGTGTGGCGGCATGGTGCGCACCGCGTCGCCGATCAGGTGCACGCGTCCGGAGCTGAACCGGTCGGCGACGAGCGCCGAGACGGTCGTGTGGCTGTTCTGCTCGACCAGCTTCGGCTCCAGGTCCGGCAGCCCGGTGGCGATCCGGATCAGTTCGGTCCACCGCTGCTCGTCGACCTCGTCCACCTGGCCGACGCCGATGGCGAAGCGGTTGCGGTGGTCGGTGCTCGTGAGCGCCCCGCCGCTGCCGGGGAGCTCCGGGTTCTGGAGGTAGAACACCACGTTCCGGCCGTCGAAGCCCTCGCCGAGGTCCGCTTCGAACACCGCGTTGACGCTCTCGCTGAGCACGCCGCGCCCGTGCCTGCCGATGCCGAGCCACTCGCGGATCGGGCTGCGGTGGCCGTCCGCGCCGACCACGTAGTCGGCGCGGACTTCGCGGGTGGCTCCGGCGGGCAGTTCGCGCAGCACCGCCGTGACGCCTTCGGAGTCCTGCGCCAGTGACTCGACCTTCGTCGAGAAGCGCACCTCCGCGCCCAGCTCTCGCGCCCTGCGCAGCAGGATGACCTCGGCCTTCTCCTGGCTGGCGTTGGCCCACGCGTTGCGGCTGAACGCGCTGAAGTCCGGGGACCCGCCCGCGAGGATCGTGGTGAACACCGGCCCCGAGGTGCTGGCCGCGATCTTGATCGTGAAGCCGCTGTCGGCGGGCTGCGCGGCGAGGAAGTCCTCGTCGACACCCGCGATCCGCAGCGCCTGCATCGTGTGGGGGAACTGCCCGCGCGCCTTCGGGTGCTGTGCGGTGCTCGGGTGCTTGTCCACCACCAGCGCCGGAACGCCGTGCAGGCCGAGGAAGGTGGCCGCGGACAGTCCGGCGAGGCCCGCGCCGACGACCAGGACGGGAACGTGCTCCGGGTTCATCTGACCCCCGTTGTCGTAAGATGATCCTACGTGTCGGATATCTCGATCTATCGGATATCTCGATGGATCGAAGTATTGGAGCCGGGAGGTGCCGATGTCAAGTGGTGCGTCGTCGTCGCGTGCTGAGCTGCTGGCCGAGATGGAGGGGGTCATGCGGGACAACGCGTCCCGGGGACTGCTCATGCACCAGGCGATAGCCGACCGCTTCGGGCTCGGGCCGACCGACATCAAGTGCCTGGACCTGGCCCGCGACGAGGAGAACCTGACCGCGGGCCGCCTTGCCGAGATCACCGGGCTGAGCACCTCCGCGGTCACCGCGCTGCTGGACCGGCTGGAGAAGGCCGACTTCATCGAGCGCCGCCGCGACCCCAGTGACCGCAGACGGGTGTTCGTGGTGTCCACCGGCCGCCGTGAGGCCGAGACCGCGCGCGCGTTCGCGCCGTTGCGGGAGCTGATGCTGCGCGGGCTGGAGGGCCGCACCGACGACGAGCTCCGGCTCATCCGCGACTTCATGGGCGGCATCACCGAGGGCGTGACCGAGATCGTGCGGCTCTACCGCGCCGAGTCCGCCGGCAAGGGGTCGTAGAACTCGGCTGGCAGGCCGGGAGCGGTCAGCATCACACTGGCCGGGTCAGGCGGTGGGCGGGCTTAGCAGTACGCTTGTCCCGCTTGCACCGTCGCGAGAGGAGCGCTTGGCCGTATGAGCAAGATCAAGGTTCATGGCACCGTCGTCGAGCTCGACGGCGACGAGATGACTCGGATCATCTGGCAGTTCATCAAGGACAAGCTGATCCACCCGTACCTCGATGTGAACCTGGACTACTACGACCTGGGCATGGAGCACCGGGACGCCACGGACGACCAGGTCACCATCGACTCGGCGAACGCCATCAAGCGCCACGGCGTCGGCGTCAAGTGCGCCACCATCACGCCGGACGAGGCGCGGGTCGAGGAGTTCGGCCTGAAGAAGATGTGGCGCAGCCCGAACGGGACGATCCGCAACATCCTCGGTGGTGTCGTCTTCCGTGAGCCGATCATCATCTCCAACATCCCCCGGCTGGTCCCCGGCTGGACGCAGCCGATCATCATCGGCCGCCACGCCCACGGCGACCAGTACAAGGCGACCGACTTCAAGGTCCCCGGCCCCGGCACGCTGACCGTGACCTTCAAGCCCGAGGACGGCTCGGAGCCGATGGAGTTCGAGGTCGCCCGGTACCCGGAGGGCGGCGGTGTCGCCCTGTCGATGTACAACTTCCGCAAGTCCATCGAGGACTTCGCGCGGGCGTCGCTCAGCTACGGCCTGCAGCGCAACTACCCGGTCTACATGTCGACCAAGAACACGATCCTCAAGGCCTACGACGGCATGTTCAAGGACGTGTTCCAGGAGATCTTCGACGCCGAGTTCAAGGCGGACTTCGACGCCAAGGGCCTGACCTACGAGCACCGCCTCATCGACGACATGGTCGCCGCGGCCATGAAGTGGGAGGGCGGCTACGTCTGGGCGTGCAAGAACTACGACGGTGACGTGCAGTCCGACACCGTGGCCCAGGGCTTCGGCTCGCTCGGCCTGATGACCTCCGTGCTGATGACCCCGGACGGCAAGACCGTCGAGGCCGAGGCGGCGCACGGCACGGTCACCCGGCACTACCGCCAGCACCAGGCGGGCAAGCCGACCTCGACCAACCCGATCGCGTCCATCTACGCCTGGACCCGGGGCCTCGCCCACCGCGGCAAGCTGGACAACACCCCCGAGGTCATCGGCTTCGCCAACGCGCTGGAGCGGGTCGTCATCGAGACCGTCGAGAGCGGCAAGATGACCAAGGACCTGGCCCTGCTGATCAGCAAGGACCAGCCGTGGCAGACCACCGAGGAGTTCCTGGCCTCGCTGGACGAGAACCTGCAGAAGAAGATGGCCTGATCTTCTTCCCGCTCGCGCCGAGGGCCGCTCCCGTCCGGGGGCGGCCCTCACGCGTTGTGTCCCCGCTGCCCCCAACGGGTGGAGCCGCCCGCTTCGCGGGGTGCACTTCCCATCCAGGTCTTCGCAGCTCAAGCGGGTAGGCGCTATACCAGGACCAGGCTTCGGCCCGATCTTGGAGGGACCGTGTTCCTGTTCCTACGCCCCATCCTGCTCATCGGCGCGGCCGTCGTGGGCTTCATCGTGCTGTCCAACATGGGCGCGGCACCGCAGCCACCCGAGCTCACCGGGGGCGCCCAGCGCTGCGACTTCAAGGTCACCGCCGACCTGCTCAACATCCGCACCGGCCCGAGCACCCAGTACCCGGTGGTCGCCAAGCTCCGCCGCGACGCGCTCACCCCCGGTTCCGGCGAGCTCGACAACGGCTTCCGCAAGCTCGGCAACGAACGCTGGGCGGCCGACCAGTTCCTCACCGCGGACAAGCTCAACACCTGCCGCTGACCGGGGTCGCCGTGCCAGGCTGAGCCCATGTTCCCGTCGGTCTTCGATGCCACGACCATGGCGACCTACGTCGCGGCCTGCTTCGCGCTCGTCCTCGTCCCGGGGCCGGCGCAGGCCCTGGTCCTGGTCCGCACCGCGAACGGCGGCAGGCGCGCGGGCGTCACGACCACGCTCGGCCTGAGCATCGGCACCCTCGTGCACACCGCCGCGGCGGCCGTCGGCCTCTCCGCGCTGCTCGCGGGCTCGGCGGTGGCGTTCTCGGTGCTGAAGTACCTCGGCGCGGCCTACCTGGTCTACCTCGCCTACCGTGCGTGGCACGAAGGCTCCCGCCCCGTCGCGGAGCTCGACTCGTCGGGCGTCCCGGCGCGCAAGGTGTTCACCAGCGCGGTGCTGACCGGTGTGCTGAACCCGAAGACCGCCCTGTTCTTCCTCGCCTTCCTCCCGCAGTTCGTGCACCCCGAGCGCGGCTGGGTGGTGCTCCAGTTCCTGGTGCTCGGCCTGGTGCTCGCGGTCGTCGGCGTGCTGACGGACTGCGTGCTCGCGGTGGCGGCGGGCGCGCTGACCACCCGGCTCAACCGCAACCGCCGCTTCCACCTGTGGCGCCAGCGGGTCACCGCCACGGTTTTCCTCGCACTCGGCGTCCGCCTCGCCCTGACCGAGCAGTCGTAGCCGCGTCGCGGCCGATCATGTCGGGGGTCGGGGTTAGGCTCGCGCCGTGCTGACCGTGTCCACCGTGAACGTCAACGGCGTGCGCGCCGCCGCCAAGAAGGGCTTCGTCGAGTGGTTGGCGACGACCCCGGCCGAAGTGGTGTGCCTCCAGGAGACCAGGGCCGAGCCCGGGCAGATGCCCGCCGAGGTGCGCGAGCCGGAGGGCTGGCACGTCGTGCACGCCCACAGCGACCAGAAGGGGCGCAACGGCGTCTCCATCCTCACCAGGCAGCAGCCGGAGGCGGTGCGGATCGGCTTCGGCGCCAAGGAGTTCGAGCACAGCGGCCGCTACGTCGAGGTCGACCTGCCCGGCCTGACCGCGGCCAGTCTCTACCTGCCCAGCGGTGACGTGGGCACGCCGCGCCAGGAGGAGAAGGAGCGCTTCATGGACGCGTTCCTGCCCTACCTGGTGAAGCGGAGGAAGGCCGCGAAGCGGCAGGGGCGCGAGGTCGTCGTGTCCGGGGACTGGAACATCGCCCACCGCGAGATCGACCTGAAGAACTGGAAGAGCAACCAGAAGGAGTCCGGCTTCCTGCCGGAGGAGCGCGCGTGGATGGACCGCGTGTTCGACGACGCCGGATACGTCGACGTCTTCCGCAGGGTGCACCCGGAGGGACCAGGGCCGTACTCGTGGTGGTCCTACCGGGGCAAGGCTTTCGACAACGACTCCGGCTGGCGCATCGACTACCAGATCTCCACCCCCGGACTGGCCGAGTGCGTGAAGGAGGCGCGGGTCGAGCGCGCGGAGACCTACGACGCCCGCTGGTCCGACCACGCACCGGTGACGATCACTTACGATTTCGCCTAGTCGCTGAGCGGATTTCCGCGGTGATCCTGGAACGCGTCGTGTCGGCCCGGGGGGCTTTTCAAGAACGTCGACCCAGAAAAGCCACCCGGGCCGGAAGTCACGCGAGATCGCCGCCGCGTCTCACCAGTACTTGATCTCCACGCCCGGCGCGCCGAGGCGCAGACCTTGCCGTTCGGGAACAAGGCCGAGCTGGTGGTCCAGGTGTACGAGGTCCCCTCGCCGCCCCTCCTGGGAGCGGAGCGGTAAGAGCTTCCCCGCGTGTCCAGGATGAAGACCCAGTCGGACGCAGTGCCCGGCACCGCGAGACCTGCGGCCAGAACCGCTGCCAGAGCCGTTGCCGCGGTCTGCGGGCGCAGGCGGAAGCTGCTCGTCGTTTCGCGAATTTCCCAGTTTCCGCAGAACGTGCGGGCAATGCCGCGGAAACGCTAGCAGCGACCGTCTCGGCAATCTGGCGGTGAATGCGGGTTCCGCGCTGGTGTCACCTTTTCAGGGGTCGACCTCCAGGCGGCGCAGGATGTGGCCGTAGCCGACGTGCCGGTCCAGCGGCCGCGCGATCACGCACACCCCGGTGGCCACGTCGAGCCGCACGGTGAAGCGCTTGGCGGGTTTGTGCGGTGGCTGCTGCACGTGACCGCGCGCGCCGTCCAGCAGCGGGCAGCACGGGCACAACGGGTCGTAGTCGTCGGTCGGCTGGACCACCGCGTCCAGCATCTCCCGGCCGCCCGAGCTGATCATCGCCAGGCGCTTGAACCGTAACGGCCCCGGCAGCGTCTCCGGCTCCTCACCGGGCCACGACCAGCCGAAACCGTCGGCCAGCTCACGGGGCGCCAACAGTGACGGACCGTGGTAGCTGTCCCACATCGGCACGCCGAGCCGGGGTTCGAGCAGGTCCTCGCCCGGCTCGCGGGCCACCCACTCGCCGTCGGCCCAGTCCTCCACCCGCACCGAGCCCTCGCGCGTCAGGTCGATGCGCTGGCGGCGGTCGCGGAGGTCGTCGCGGAACACGTCGAGCTCGAAGCGCAGGCGCGACCAGCCGCGGGGCGTCTCCCTGGCCAGCCGGCGGAAAAGTGCGGTCTCCGTCACATTCTGCAGACTCTGCCCCAGTGGGCCTCGTTGATCGGGGATGACGCACCGGAAACAGCCGAAGTGGTGATCATCGCAAGGAATCGGCGTTCCCACGGGGCGAAACCGCCGGAGCGCGAACCTAGGCTGGGAAGGTGAGCGAAATTCAGCAGCCCGCGCCCTCCGACGCGGCGATGCGGCGAGCACTGCGCCGGGCGCGGGACGGCGCCACCCTCGACGTCACCGAAGCGACCGTGCTGCTCGCGGCCCGCGGCGACCACCTCGACGAGCTGCTGGCCGCCGCGGCCACCGTCCGGGACGCCCACCTCGCCGCCGAGGGGCGCGATGGCGTGATCACCTACAGCCGCAAGGTGTTCATCCCGCTCACCCGGTTGTGCCGCGACCGCTGCCACTACTGCACCTTCGCCACCGTTCCGCACCGCGTTCCCGCCGCCTTCCTCGAACGCGACGAGGTGCTCGCCATCGCCCGCGAGGGCGCGGCGGCCGGGTGCAAGGAGGCGCTGTTCACCCTCGGCGACCGGCCGGAGGAGCGGTGGCCGCAGGCCCGCGAGTGGCTGGACGCCCGCGGCTATTCGTCCACTGTGGACTATCTGCGCTCGGTCGCCGTCGCGGTGCTGGAGGAGACCGGCCTGCTGCCGCACCTCAACCCCGGAGTGCTGAGCTGGGAGGAGTTCCAGCGCCTCAAGCCCGTCTCGCCGAGCATGGGCATGATGCTGGAGACCACCGCGACGCGGCTGTGGAGCGAGCCGGGCGGTCCGCACTACGGCAGCCCCGACAAGGAACCCGCCGTCCGGCTCCAGGTGCTCACCGACGCCGGACGCGTCGGAGTTCCTTTCACCACGGGCATTCTGATCGGCATCGGCGAGAACCTCACCGAGCGGGCCGAGTCGCTGCTGGCGATCAGGCAGAGCGCGCGGCAGTACGGCCACGTCCAGGAAGTCATCGTGCAGAACTTCCGCGCCAAGCCGGACACGGCGATGCGCGGCATGCCCGACGCGGACCTGCGCGAGCTGGCCGCGACCGTGGCCGTCGCGCGGCTCCTGCTCGGCTCCGGCGTCAGCGTCCAGGCCCCGCCGAACCTCATCGGCGATGAGCACGAACTGTTGCTGCGCGCGGGGATCGACGACTGGGGCGGGGTCTCGCCGATCACCCCGGACCACGTCAACCCGGAGCGCCCGTGGCCGCACATCGACGCACTCGCCGCGCGCACCGCCGCCTCCGGGTTCGAGCTCCGCGAGCGGCTCACGGTCTATCCGCGCTACGTCCGCGCCGGGGCGCCGTGGATCGACCTCCGCGTCGCCGGGCACGTCGCCGCGCTCGCCGAGCCGGACGGCCTCGCGCGGGCGGACGCGATCCCGGTCGGCAGCACGTGGCAGGAGCCCGACGGCGGCCTGGAATCCAGTGGCCGCACCGACCTGCACGCCAGCATCGACACCGAGGGCCGCACCGAGGACCGCCGGGCCGACTTCGACAACGTCTACGGCGACTGGGACGAACTGCGTTCCGCGCTGCCCGCGATCAGCGCGCCGGAGCGGCTCGACGACGACGTGCGCGCCGGGCTCAGGCTCGCAGAGTTCGATCCGGCAGCGTTGCTCGACGAGGCCAACTCCGTTGCGGCGCTTGCGTTGTTCAACGCCGACGGCGCGGCGCTGGAAGAGCTGGCCAAGCTCGCCGACCAGCTGCGCGCGAGTGTCGTCGGCGACGACGTCACCTACGTGGTGAACCGGAACATCAACTTCTCCAACGTCTGCTACGTCGGCTGCCGGTTCTGCGCCTTCGCCCAGCGCGAGCGCGACGCCGACGCCTACCGGCTCTCCGCCGAGGAGGTCGCCGACCGCGCGCAGGAGGCGCACGAGGCGGGCGCGACCGAGGTCTGCATCCAGGGCGGCATCGACCCCAGGCTCCCGGTGACCGGCTACGCGGACCTGGTGCGCGCCATCAAGTCCCGGGTGCCCGCCATGCACGTGCACGCCTTCAGCCCCATGGAGATCGTCAGCGGCGCGTCCAAGGCGGGCGTGAGCGTGGCGGAGTGGCTGACCGAGCTGCGCGACGCCGGGTTGGACACGATTCCCGGTACCGCGGCGGAGATCCTCGACGACGAGGTGCGCTGGGTCCTCACCAAGGGCAAGCTCCCCGCCAAGACGTGGATCGAGGTCGTCAGCACGGCGCACCGGCTCGGCATCCGCTCCAGCTCCACGATGATGTACGGCCACGTCGACCACCCGGGGCACTGGCTCGGACACCTGCGCACGCTGGCCAGGATCCAGGACGAGACGGGTGGCTTCACCGAGTTCGTGCCGCTGCCCTTCGTGCACCGCAGCGCGCCGATCTACCTCGCCGGGCTCGCCCGGCCGGGGCCGACCCTGCGGGACAACCGCGCCGTGCACGCCATGGCCCGGCTCGCCCTGCACGGCCGCATCCACAACATCCAGTGCTCGTGGGTGAAGCTCGGGGACGACGGGACCGCGCACATGCTCCGCGGCGGTGCCAACGACCTGGGCGGCACGCTGATGGAGGAGACCATCAGCAGGATGGCCGGCTCCGAGCACGGTTCGGCCCGCACCATCGAGCAGTTGGAGCGGATCGCGACCTCGGTCGGGCGCAGGGCGCGGCAGCGTACCACCACCTACCACCCTTCATGATCGAAATGGGGGTAACGCGCGCTCAAACCGTGACCGCTACGCTCGGCCGCCGTTACCAACGCGTTGCCCCACCCCCCTCCTCACGGGATGGCGCGTTGGGTAGTTTCTCGGCCGTGTCCGTGGTTTCCCCCACAAGGCGGGGGAACCTCCGTCAAGGAGGCACTTGAGTTGCGCAGCCGGATCGCTCGACGTGCAGCGCGTTTGCTGACCGTGCCCACCGCCGTGCTCGTCGGGGTCCTCACCGCGGGCACGGCGTCCGCCCAGGGGGAGCAGGTGACCCTGGCCGCCCCGACCCTGTCCGCGAGCCTGGTGCCGATCACCGCCGTCTCGCTGGGGATCGGTGGCCTGCTGCTGGGGATCATCCGCCGCAGGAAGAACGTGGCCACGGTCGACCCGGCCAACGAGCGCCGCGAGCCGGAGATGGTGGGATCGGGCGCTCGGCGCTGAACTGGGCTCTGCGAGAATCCACCCGTGGCAAGCCCGACGCAGACCCAGGACCAGGCCGCTCGCCGGCCGAGGGTGCTCTCCGGCATCCAGCCGACCGCCGACTCGTTCCACCTCGGCAACTACCTGGGCGCGTTGCGGCAGTGGGTCGCCATGCAGGACACCCACGAGGCGTTCTACGCCGTGGTCGACCTGCACGCGATCACCGTCGAGCAGGACCCCAAGCAGCTGCGCCAGCGCACCAGGGTCTCCGCGGCCCAGTTGCTGGCGCTGGGCATCGACCCCGACCGGTCGACGCTGTTCGTGCAGAGCCACGTGCCCGAGCACGCGCAGCTCGGCTGGGTGATGCAGTGCCTGGCCGGGTTCGGCGAGGCCAGCAGGATGACCCAGTTCAAGGACAAGTCCGCCCGGCAGGCCGTGGACCGGGTCAGCGTCGGCCTGTTCACCTACCCGATCCTGCAGGCCGCGGACATCCTGGTGTACCGGGCGAACGAGGTTCCGGTCGGTGAGGACCAGCGGCAGCACCTGGAGCTGACGAGGGACCTGGCGCAGCGGTTCAACTCCCGCTACGGCAAGACCTTCGTGCTGCCGCAGCCCTACATCGTCAAGGACACCGCGAAGATCTACGACCTGCAGGACCCGACGTCGAAGATGAGCAAGTCGGTGCCCGCTGGCGTGGTCGAGCTGCTCGACGAGCCCAAGGTCAGCGCGAAGAAGATCCGCTCCGCCGTGACCGACCTTGAGCGCGAGGTCCGCTACGACACCGAGAAGAAGGCCGGGATCAGCAACCTCCTGGTGATCTACTCGGCGCTGACCGGGCGCGGTGTCCCCGACCTGGAGCGGGACTACGAGGGCAAGGGCTACGGCGACCTGAAGAAGGACCTCGCCGAGGTGGTCACCGACTTCGTCACCCCGGTGCGCGAGAAGGTGCGGTCCTACCTCGACGATCCGGCGGAGCTGGACAAGATCCTGCTGCAGGGTGCCGAGCGGGCCCGCGAGGTCGCGTCCAGGACCCTGGAAGCGGTCTACAAGCGGGTCGGGTTCCTCGCGCCCGCGGGCTGAGCCGAACGGGCCACCGTTGTCCGGCGGCCTCCCCGTGATCGGGGTAGCGTCCGGTCGTGGCGGAGGTTGAAGACCAGGCGAAGCTCTCGTGGTTCGAACGCAAGCGGAAACAGCACCGCTGGTTCGACCACCTCGTGCGCTCCGGCGGTCGCTACGTGGACAACTACGGCGACCACTACGCGGCGGCGATCACGTACTTCTCGATCCTGGCGCTGGTGCCGATCCTGATGGTCGCCTTCTCCATCGCCGGAGTCGTGCTCGAAGGCAACGCCGAGCTGCTCAACGCGCTGAAGAACGAGATCGCCGCGTTGGTGCCCGGTGGCGCGAGCGAGTCGGTGGACCACATCCTCACGACGGTGCTCGCGGGGCGCCAGACGATCGGTTACATCGGTTTCGTCGTCGCCCTCTACTCCGGCTACAGCTGGATGGTCAGCCTTCGTGACGCCCTGACCGCGCAGTGGGGCACCGGCCGGCCGGAGCTGCCCTTCTTCCGCACGATCCTGATGGACTTCCTGGCGCTGATCAGCCTGGGCGCCGCGTTGGCGATCTCCTTCGGCCTCACCGTCGCGGGCAGCGGAATGGCGGAGACGATCCTCGGCTGGGTGGGCCTGGCCGACCAGGGCTGGGCACAGGCCCTGATCCGCGTGCTGAGCATCGTGCTGTCGTTCGCCGCGAACTGGCTGGTGTTCCTGTGGGTGCTGGCCAAGCTGCCGCGCAAACCGGTCACGTGGCGCAGTGCCATGCGCGGCGCGATCTTCGGCGCGGTCGGTTTCGAGCTCCTCAAGCAGGTCGGGACGATCTACCTCGGCCAGGTCACCAAGTCCCCGGCCGGAGCGGTCTTCGGCTCCGTCCTCGGTCTGTTCATCTTCGTGAACCTGGTGGCGCGCCTGCTGGTCTTCTCGGCGGCGTGGACGGCGACCTCGCGGGACAACGTGATCCCACCGGCCGTCGCGCCGCCGCCCCCCGCGGTCATCCGACCGACCGTGGAGGTGCACGACGGCCCGAGCCCGAAGACGGCGGCGGGCCTGGTCGGCGCGGGCGCGGTGGTCGGGCTCGCGCTGGGGAGGCTGCTCAGACCCCGGCGAACAAGCCGGTGAGCTCTCCAGAGAGCCGTGTGGCGTCCACGGGCGCGACGGTGAGGTAGTCACCCCTGCGGAGGGCGAGATAGCGGCCAGAGGCGTTCTCGTGGAACCCGACCACGTGCCCCGCCCGCTCACGACTCCCCTGTGACGTGCGCCACGTCGCCGCGAACTGCCCCCGTCGGGTGATGCCCTCGCACATAGACACCAGGACCCGCGCGTCGCTGAGAGACAGCCCGTCCCGCGCCAACGCCTCGGCGATGTCGCTGCCCCGGTGCTTCTGCCCGGCGGCGGCGAAGCTCGCGACGGGCACGTTCACCGAGACCCCGCGCCCGGCGGGGACATCGGGCAGCACAGACACGATCCGGCCCGCCAGGTCGGTCGACGGCAGCGAGCGCAGTGTGCAGCCGCCCTGTGCCAGCACCGCAAGCACCGCTGAGTCCCCATCGGCGCTGAGCAGCACCCGGACCTCACCGTCGAGCCACGCCCGCAACTCGAACGAACGCCGCCCCGTCGCGGGTGTTCGCAGCTGATCCTGCACAACGGCGGTCGGTACACCCCGTTCGGCGAGACCGTCCCAGGTCCGCCGCACGATGTGCGCGCGCTCGGCATGGGTCGCGCCGGGCGAGGGCACATCGAGGACGAGTGGCGGCTCGCCGAGGTCCACCGACTCCCACAGCACGTCGAGCTCCACCTCGGACAGCCAGACGTCCACGGTCAGTCCTCACCGATGACCGGCGGCGCGACGAGCCGGTCATCGTCGAAGAGATCGCTGCCGGGCACCCAGTACTTCCGCTGGTGCTCGGAGTCCTCCGCCCGCTGAGCACCGTTGGCAGGCTGAAGAAACCCTTGCTGCCCAGGCGTTCCAGCCGCACGCGCCGCCACCCCGCCGACAGCGCCGGGCGGCACGGCACCAGGCGCTCCGACCCCGCCCCGCCCCGCGTTGCCACCGCCATGCGCGTCATTGGGTGTCGGGGACACGAGGCCACCCCCACCGCCGAAGGAGCCTGCTCCGCCACCGGAGAAGCCAGTCCCGCCCGACCCCCGTTCCGGATCCGGGCTCCACACCAGCTCGCTGCGCTCCGGTGGCGTGACCGGTCCAGGCTGAGGAGACGGTATCGGCGCCGGAATCGGCTTGCCCTCAACGAAATCGCCCGGCTTCGCCTCAGGCCGCCGTTGCCCGTCACCCCCACCGTCCCGGCCGCTCCCATCGCCAGCTCCACCGCCGACCGAGCCGCCTTGTCCGCCGCTGGTGGAACCACCGCCGGGACGGCGATCCCGGACCCGCGGCGGAACGGGCGGCCCTGGCGGCGGAGCAGGAGGCGGAGGCACCTCGGTGTTGAGCACGATCTTCGGAACAGGCTGCAGCACAGGCATGCTGGCCACCCGCTGCCGCGTGTAGCTGGTGTGCTGCTCCATGACCTCCTGAGCCCGCCGCTCCGCATTCCGCGCCGAGGCCTCCCGCACCTGCCAGTCCACCGTCTGCTTGAGCACGTCACCGATCGAAAACCCGGTCGGCCGCGTGGGGGCCGGCCCAGCCTTCTCCACCGGAGGCACGGCCTTGCGCGCCCAGTCCGAAGTCCCCGCCTGCCCCATGGTGCTGTTGCGGGAGCTGTCACTGGTGAGCGCCAGCCCATCGGTGTACTGCCGCAACGCCTGCATCCCGGCGGTAGCCCGCGCGGCGGCCGGGCCCTGCCAGACGGCTCCCGCCGCCTCCAGCGTCTTGGCCACAGCCTTCACCGAAGCGACCAGTCGCTTGTTGATGTCTTCCAGAACCTGCTCGGCTTCGGCACTCGCCTTCGCGCCCGGGCCGGCATGTGCCCAGTCCCAGATCTGCTGATGCGAGACGCCCTTCCAGCGCATGTCGAGGTTCACGGCGTTCCCTTCGGAGTCACTTGCGTGCGCTCAACGTCCTTATTGCCATTTCCGCGATCGTTTGCGATTGTGTGCAGAAGGGTTCCGGGTTTTCGCTCCGTGCGCCGGTGGCGGAGTTGGTCAAGATGTCGAGATGTTGTCCGTCCGCAACGTCCACAATTATCTGGCAGTTGTCTTTGAAAGTCTTGCCCGTCAACTTCAGCGCGGGGAAGTCCTCGATTGTCGTCCTGAGATTGGAGGCAATGTCTCCTTGGCGCTCCGGTGAGAGCCAGACACTCGCATCTTCGCTGGTGGAAACCGTGATCAGAGTTCCGTAGTTGGGTGCGGAGCCGAACTGGTTCGCCACATCACATTGCGACTCTCCGGTCCGGTTGTTCGCTACCGGTGAACGCTTCAGGCTGTACCCGAGCTGCCGCAGCTGGTCATCGGTGAGCACTTGGCACGCGTCGACACCGGCGAGTGGAATATCCCGTGGTCGTGGCGGAAGCGCTCTTGATGGACGCGTGGTGGTGGGTTCGCCGGTTGTGATGCTTGATTCCCCCTGGACCACAGCGCCACCGCACGCTGTCACCGAGGCGAGCAGGGCAACACAAACAAGTATTTCCCGGCAGCGGGTCACTGTAACAGTCCTCGTTCCATCAGGGCGGCGTTGGTTTCTTCGGTCACCTTGTAGTGCTTTGCCGCCGACATGAGAGCGTCGTAGTGGGCCTCGTACTCGGTGTGAAGCGTCATCAAGACGTTGATCAGCGACAACGGACTGTCGGCAAGGTGTTCGTTGAACCGCTTGGCGGCCTCGGCGCTCACCGGGTCACCGAGCCACGGCGTGCCGATGCGCAGAAGGCGGAATGCCCGCCTCAGCTGCGTGCCGAGCAAGTTGGCCTGCTCGGCGAAGGTGGCCGCCAAGAGCGGGATCATGCTCGGATCCACGTCGATCGTGAGCGTCCCGCCATCGCCAGAAGGTGGTTGGCGGCGTCCTGCGTCGTCCCCCTCGTGCACTGCGACCATCTTCGGCTCCCCCCGGATGCGGACCACAGCACATCGATGCTATCGGGCGACTATTTGCCAGGGGCGCAAAATTGGGTGAAGACAGAGAAGTGCCCGACCGATCACGCGGATCGGTCGGGCACCGGGAGAAGAATCAGCGAGCGGCCATTGCCCGCGCGCGCTTCGCCTTTTTCTTGCGGAGGTACAGCAGCAGGCCCATCAGGCCCAGGACTCCGGCGACCACGGTGAGCGGGCCGCCGACGTTGCCGAAGGCCGTGGGGGCCGCGCTCGGGTCGAGGCCGTCACCGGCCGCGCCGTCCGGCTTGGCCTGGCCGGTGGTCTGGACGCCGTTCTCGCCAGGGGCGCGCTCGACGAGCTGGCCGACCGGCTTCACGTCCGGCTTCATCGCGAAGCCGTAGTCGAGCAGGCGCGCACCCTGCTGCCACGCCTCGACCGGCTGCTTGGGGGTGAACAGCACGACGGTGACCAGGCGACGGCCGTTCTTGCTGGCCGCGCCGACGTAGGTGTGCTTGGCGTCGTCGGTGAAACCCGTCTTGCCGCCGAGGGCGCCCGCGTAGTTCGCCAGCAGCTTGTTGTCGTTGAAGACGTCCACGTCGGGCTTGCCGTTCTGGCCGGGGATGACCATCTGGCGGGTCTTCACGGCTTCGGCGAAGTCGGGGTTGCGCATGGCCGCGCGGTAGATCAGGGCGAGGTCGTAGGCCGAGGTGCTCATGCCGGGACCGTCGAGGCCGTTGGGCGTCGCCGCCCTGGTGTCCAGCGCGCCGAGGCTGCGGGCGAGACTGTTCATCTTCTTCAGCCCCTCCTCGACCCCGCCCTGGCCGCCGGTGGTCCTGGCGAGCGCGTAGGCCGCGTCGTTGCCGGACTTCATCAGCATGGCGCGGACGAGCTGGCGGACGGTGTACTTGCCGCCAGTCACCAGGGGCACGCACGTGCACTCGCGGCCGGTGTCCTCTTTGGTGGCGGTGATGGTCGTTTCCGGGCTCAGCTCCTGGAGCGCCGTCAGCGCCGTCAGCACCTTGATGGTG
Source organism: Allokutzneria oryzae (assembly GCF_042429765.1). Classification (NCBI taxonomy): domain Bacteria; kingdom Bacillati; phylum Actinomycetota; class Actinomycetes; order Pseudonocardiales; family Pseudonocardiaceae; genus Allokutzneria; species Allokutzneria oryzae. The sequence goes on from NZ_JBHLZU010000010.1 coordinate 145,497, forward strand.
GAGGCGGGGCGGTGTCTGCCGTGCGGGTCGTGTGCGGCGAGCACGGCGCCGGTGTCCAGGTCGGCGACGATCCACGAGGCCGCCGCGATCTGCTTCGGCAGGGCGGCGGCCTTGTCGGGGAGCACGTCACCGCACTCCGACAGGCGCGGTCCGCCGACCGGCCGTTCCGGGACCGGCAGGGGAGCCGGGGCGGACTTGCCCGGCGGGGGTTGCTCGGAGGTGTCCACCGGCGGCGCGGGAACGCTGCGGTAGGCGCACGAGTTGGACGGGGGCGACTGCGCGAGGGCTGGCGTTGCCTGCTGCCGAGCCACGGCGGTGGCCGCCGAGGCAGGGGCTGCGGTCAGCAGCGCGCAGACGGAAACCACCAGCACCGCAACGGGGCGATGAGCGGTGAGACGCACGCAGGCAGGCTAGTCACCTCGTCTCGGCCGCGATAATCGGGTTGGCTCTACGGAGTCGTCCGGTCGCGCTCGGTGTCAGCTGGAGGACAGTGCCCGAGCCCGCTTCGCCCTCTTCTTGCGCAGGTAGATCAGCAGGCCGGCGACGAGCAGCACGCCCGCGGCGCCGGTCAGCGGACCACCCACGTTGCCGAAGGCGGTGGGGGCAGCGCTCGGGTCCAGTATCGGCTCGCCGTTGACGTCGCGTGCGCCTTCCGGCCTCGCCTGGGCGGGGGTCTCCGGGTTGGTGCTGGAGGCGGGCGCGCGCTCGACGAGCTGGCCGACCGGCTTCGTGTCGGACTTCATGGCGAAGCCGTAGTCGAGCAGCTTGCCGGCCTGGAGCCAGGTCGCGACCGGCCGCGGTTCACCGCGCAGCAGCACCGTCACGAGGCGGCGCCCGTTCTTCGAGGCCATGCCGATGACCGTGTTGCCCGCGTTGGGGGTGAAGCCGACCTTGCCGCCGATCGCCCCCGAGTAGTTCGCCAGGAGCTTGTTGTCGTTGGTGACCGTGAACGCCGACTTCGACCCGGTGGAGGGGAAGGTCGTCGTGCGGGTCTTCATGATCTCGGTGAAGTCCGCGTTGCGCATGGCCGTGCGGACCATCAGCGCGATGTCGTAGACCGAGCTGCTCATGCCGGGGCCGTCCGCGCCGGAGGCCGTCGCGGCCCTGGTGTCCAGCGCGCCGATCTGCGCGGCGAGCGCGTTCATCTTGGTCAGGGTGGCCTCGGTGCCGCCGAGCTGGCGGGACAGCGCGCTCACGGCGTCCGGCGCGAACTCGGTCATCAGCATGCCGCGCAGCAGCTGCTTGACGGTGTACTTGCCGCCGGCCGCGAGGCCGATCTCCTCGCCGTTCTGCTCGGCGTCCTCTTTGGTCACCGTGACCGTGGCGTTCATGTCCAGTTCCTGGAACGCCGTCATCGCGGTGAGCACCGTGATCGCGGAGGCGGGGCGGAGCCGTGCGTGCGGGTCGTTGGCCGCGAGCACCGCGCCGGTGTCCAGGTCGGCGATGATCCACGCGGCCGCGTTCACCTGGCTGGGTACCGCGGCCGCCTTCTCCGGCAGCACGTTGTCGCACTCGCCGAGGCGCGGCCCGCCGACCGGGCGGTCCGGGACCGGCAGCGGGGGCGGGGCGGACTTGCCGGCCGGTGGCTGCTCCGACGAGTCGACCGGAGGCGGTGGCACGTTCTGGTTGCCGCACGAGAGCTGCTGGGTCATCGCTGGCGTCGTCTGCTGCTGGACCCGGCCGGGTAAAGCCCATGCCGGACTCAGCACGGCCGCTGTCGGCACCGTGCAGACGGAGACCACCAGCGCCGCAGCGAGGCGGTGGGCGGTGAGACGCACGCAAGGCAGGCTAACCACCCCGCGCCGTCGGCGGTACTCGAAGCATCGGATACTTCATTGGTGAAGCTCACCCGCCGTGCCTCCTTGTTCCTGCTCGCGTTCGCGGTGTGGACCTGGCTGATCTGGCCGAACTTCATGCTCAACATCGCGAAAGACCCTCGCTCTTTCGCCGAGAGCGGCGCTCCCACGACGTTCTTCACGGTTCATTTGGTGCTTGTTCTCACGTCGCTGGCACTCGGGACTGTGATCGGGGTCATCGGCTGGCGGGGCTTCCGCGCCGACCGGGCCGACCGCGCCGCGAGCAGCACCGACTGACTCCCACCACCACCCCAGGAGACGACCCGTGGAGTTCCTCCGGCTTGCCCTTGTCTTCCTGCACCTGCTCGGCATGGCCGTGCTCGTCGCCATGCTGCTGCTGCAGCGCAGGACCGCACCGGACGGCCCGCTGAACAAGGGCTGGCTGCACGGCAGCCTGTTGCAGCTGGTCACCGGCCTGGGCCTGGTCGCAATCGCGGAGATGGGCGAGCCCCCGGTCAACCACGCCAAGATCGGGGTGAAGCTGCTGGTCGTGCTGGTGATCCTCGGCCTCGTCGCGATGAACCTCCGCAAGGAGAAGTTCGCGGGCTGGCTGGTGCCGACCCTCGCGGCGCTGGTCGTGCTCAACACGGGCGTCGCGGTCTTCTGGGTCTAACGCGGCTCGCGCCACAGCGTGGCCAGTTCGGGACCGTCCGGAATGGACACGTTGCCGCGGACCTCGCAGCCGAGGCGCTCGCAGTGCTTCACCATCTCGGGGTTCGAGGTTTCGAAATAGAGCGGTAGTCCCTTTGCATCGCACTGGTTGACCACCGAACGGAGCAACCGGGCGCCGACCCCCTTCGCCGTGCGATCGGGGTCGGCCCCGAGGAACCGCGCGTACCAGTGCGTGTCGCTCGGCCGAGCGGCCTCCAGCAGCTCCAGCGCCTTGAGCACCTCGCCCGCGCGCCTGCCCGCGATCCTGGCCAGCCGCAGCCGCAGGAAGAGCTCACGCGGCAGCGCCGCCCCCAGTGAGGTCCCCTCGCCCGCGTGCAGGTTCGCGCCCTGGATCACGCTGTTCTGCTCCGCCACTTCGAGGCTGCCGAGCCGGAAGTGCTCGTCGCGCACGTTCAGCGCGAAGAACCTCGGCAGCTGCCTGCGCCTGCGCCTGTCGTCCGGCAGCATCCACGCCATCAGCGGGTCGCGCTGGAAAGCCCTGCCGAGGACGGCGGTGATCCTCGGCAGGTCCGCTCTGGTCGCGGTGCGGACGACGATTCCCCCTGTGCTTGCCATGCACCAACCGATAGCGGCGGGTCAGTCCTTGGTCAACACGAGCCAAAGAAATCTGCGTCGCAGGCCACCCCCGTAGAGAAAACGGGCCGTCCCGCGGTAGCGGAGACGGCCCGTCCTCTGTGGAACGTGGTCAGCGGCGGAACAGCAGCGCGCGCTTGACCTCCTGGATCGCCTTGGTGACCTCGATGCCACGAGGACAGGCGTCCGTGCAGTTGAAGGTGGTGCGGCAGCGCCACACGCCGTCGACGTCGTTGAGGATGTCCAGTCGCTCCTCGGCGGCCTCGTCGCGGCTGTCGAAGATGAACCGGTGCGCGTTGACGATCGCCGCCGGGCCGAAGTACGAGCCCTCGCTCCAGAACACCGGGCACGAGGTCGTGCAGCAGGCGCACAGGATGCACTTGGTGGTGTCGTCGAAGCGCTCGCGGTCCGCGGCGGACTGGATGCGCTCCTTCGACGGCTCGTTGCCGTAGTTGATGAGGAACGGCTTCACGGCGCGGAAAGCCTCGAAGAAGGGCTCCATGTCCACCAGCAGGTCCTTGTGGACCGGCAGGCCCTTGATGGGCTCGATGGTGATGGTGGTGTGCTTGCCCTTCTTCATCAGGTCCTTCACCAGGACCTTGCAGGCGAGGCGGTTCACGCCGTTGATGCGCATGGCGTCGGAGCCGCAGATGCCGTGCGCGCAGGAGCGGCGGAACGTCAGCGTGCCGTCCAGGTACCACTTCACGTAGTGCAGCAGGTTCAGCACACGGTCGGTGGGCAGCGCCGGGACGTCGAAGGTCTCCCAGTACGCCTCGCCGTTGTTCTGCTCCGGGTTGAGCCGGTAGAGCTTCACGGTGACGACGGTCGAACCCTCAGGCGCGGGCGGACGCGAACCCCGGATGCCGGTCTCTTCAACAGTCGCAGTCATCAGTACTTGCGCTCCATCGGCTGGTACCGGGTGATGGTCACCGGCTTGTAGTCCAGGCGGATGTCCGCCGTCAGACCCTCACCGTGCTTGTAGGCCATGGTGTGACGCAGGAAGTTCACGTCGTCACGGGCCTGGTAGTCCTCACGCGCGTGGCCGCCACGGGACTCCTTGCGGGCCAGCGCGCCCTGGACCAGGATCTCGGCGAGCTCCAGCAGGAAGCCGAGCTCCACAGCCTCCAGCAGGTCGGTGTTGAACCGCTTGCCCTTGTCCTGGATGGAGATTCCGGCGTAGCGCTCCTTGAGCGCCTGCACGTCGGTGAGCGCCTGCTTGAGGGTCTCCTCGGTGCGGTAGACCGACGCGTTGAGGTCCATCGTGGTCTGGAGCTCGCCGCGGATGTCCGCGACGCGCTCGCCACCGTGCGCCGAGCGCAGGTTCTCCACCATGGACTCCACCAGCGCCGCCGGGTCCTCCGGCAGGTCGGTGTGGTCGCGGCCGAGCGCGTACTCGGCGGCGGCGATGCCCGCGCGGCGGCCGAAGACGTTGATGTCCAGCAGCGAGTTGGTGCCGAGTCGGTTCGCGCCGTGCACCGACACGCACGCGCACTCACCGGCGGCGTAGAGGCCCGGGACGATGTTGTCGTTGTCCCGCAGCACCTCACCGCTGATCTTGGTGGGGATGCCGCCCATGGCGTAGTGCGCCGTCGGGTACACCGGAACCTGCTCGGTCACCGGGTCGATGCCGAGGTAGGTGCGGGAGAACTCGGTGATGTCCGGCAGCTTCGCGTCCAGCACCTCGGCGCCGAGGTGGGTCAGGTCGAGGTAGACGTAGTCCTTGTGCGGGCCGGCGCCGCGGCCCTCGCGCACCTCGGTGGCCATCGCGCGGGCGACCATGTCGCGCGGCGCGAGGTCCTTGATCGTCGGGGCGTAGCGCTCCATGAAGCGCTCGCCGTCGGCGTTGCGCAGGATGCCGCCCTCGCCGCGGGCGCCCTCGGTGAGCAGGATGCCCAGGCCCGCCAGGCCGGTCGGGTGGAACTGGTAGAACTCCATGTCCTCCAGCGGCAGGCCCTTGCGGAAGATGATGCCCATGCCGTCGCCGGTCAGCGTGTGCGCGTTCGAGGTGGTCTTGAAGACCTTGCCGAAGCCGCCGCTGGCGAACACGACCGCCTTGGCCTGGAAGACGTGGATCTCGCCGGTCGCCAGCTCCAGCGCGACGGCGCCGGTGCAGACCGGGCCGTTGTCGGTCTCGGTCAGGCAGATGTCGAGCACGTAGAACTCGTTGTAGAACTCGATGCCGTGCTTGACGCAGTTCTGGTACAGCGTCTGCAGGATCATGTGCCCGGTGCGGTCCGCGGCGTAGCAGGCGCGGCGGACCGCGGCCTCGCCGTGGTTGCGGGTGTGGCCGCCGAAGCGCCGCTGGTCGATCTTGCCCTCGGGCGTGCGGTTGAACGGCAGGCCCATCTTCTCCAGGTCGAGGACCGCGTCGATGGCCTCCTTCGCCATGATCTCCGCGGCGTCCTGGTCGACCAGGTAGTCACCGCCCTTGACCGTGTCGAAGGTGTGCCACTCCCAGTTGTCCTCCTCCACGTTGGCCAGCGCGGCGCACATGCCGCCCTGCGCCGCGCCCGTGTGGGATCTGGTGGGGTAGAGCTTGGTCAGCACCGCGGTGCGGGCCCGCTGGCCGGACTCGATCGCCGCGCGCATGCCGGCGCCGCCGGCACCGACGATCACGACGTCGTACTTGTGGAACTGCATCTTCTCTGAACTCCCCGTGGCCCGCTCAGTGCCCGATGTTCGGGTTGAAGGTGAACAGCGTGTAGGTCCCCAGCACGACGGTGAGCACCATCGAGACGGTCAGCAGGACCTTCAGCCAGAACCGGGTGCCGTCCCTGCGGGCGTAGTCGTTGATGATCGTCCGCAGGCCGTTGCCACCGTGGATGGCGGCCAGCCAGAGCATCGTGAGGTCCCAGACCTGCCAGAACGGCGAGGCCCAGCGTCCGGCCACGAAGGCAAAGTTGATCTTGTGCACGCCACCGTCGAGGAACAGCATGATCCCGAGGTGGCCGAGCACCAGGAAGACCAGCACCATGCCGGAGATCCGCATGAACAACCAGCTCTGGAGCTCGAAGTTGCTGCGGCGCGCGGGCTTGCGCTGGCCGGACCGGCCCTGGGGGCTGCGCGGGGCTGCCAGGTTCACCGTGGACATCCTCAGCTACCTCCGAACAGCATCGAGAGCGCCTTGCTGACCAGGTAGTAGGTGCCCGGGATCATCACGACCAGCCAGACGACGATGATCGTCCAGAGCATCGGGCGCTGCAGACGAGGTCCCTTCGACCAGAAGTCGACCAGCATGATCCGCACGCCGTTGAGGGCGTGGAACAGGATCGCCGCGACCAGTCCGAGCTCGAAGAGCACGAAGAACGGTTCCTTGTACAACGAGATGACCCCGTCGTAGGCCTCCGGGGAGACCCGCACCAGCGCGGTGTCGATCACGTGGACGAAGAGGAAGAAGAACGTGAGTACGCCGGTGATCCGGTGCGCGACCCACGACCACATTCCCAGGTCTCCGCGATAGAGCTTGCCGCCGCCCGGGGACTTGTTCCCGGAGCTGGGCGCCCCCGCCGCGGCGGTGGTGCTGGCCATGGTGGACTGGCCTCCAACATCGCTGGTGGATGAGGGCCCGGGACACGAGTGGGACCTGTATCCGAAAATCAAGATCCCCGCGAGACGGACCCCGGCTCCGGCGTTCATCACGGAGCCTTCGATTCGGGGAACTGTAGCCCCGGCGGCGCGGCGCGGCCCACTCGGCACAGGGCTGTGTGATCGACCAGACAGGCGGGTCCCCCGGCCCGGGCGAGAAGTTAGTGCGGCCTTACCCCGCATCGGGTTCGCCCGGACGAGGGTTTCGAATTCAGGATCTTCACCGCACGTGAAACGTGTTCTTCAATTGGCGGAAACGTGTTTGGCCGCCCGCTCTGTGTGGTCGTTCTCGCATCCGGGGCCGCTTCGGCGAACGATTCGGTCACGTCGGTCACTTCGGGGGGCGGCATTCCACGTACCTGCGGGTACGGTTGCGCGTCCGATATTCCCCGGCAACGCCGCCGCAGACCTGGACAACGGGTCCGGCTCGTCCCCCGGGGTGGCACTGCTCATCTGAGCAGGGAGGGAGACATACGCCGTGCGTCGTATGCGTGGCACCGTTCTGGCGGCCGTGGCGGTTACCGCCGCCCTGACGCTTGCCGGTTGTGCGAAGGACTCTGGTGCCCCGTCGGGCGGTGGCACCGCTGCCGGCAGCCCGTGCAAGCTCGCGCCGAAGCCGCCCGCCGCCGCTGCGGGCACCTCGGGGTCCAAGACCCCCGAGAAGGCCGACGGCAGCGCCCTCAAGGTGGGCCTGGCCTTCGACATCGGCGGTCGTGGTGACGCGTCCTTCAACGACTCCGCCGCCGCTGGGGTCGACAAGGCGATCACCGATCTGGGTGTGAAGAAGGAGAACGTCAAGGAGCTCTCGGCGGGGCCGAACGAGTCCGAGGACGCCAAGCAGACCCGGCTGCGCCAGCTCGCCTCCGACGGCGTGAACCCGATCATCGCGGTCGGCTTCGCCTACGCGGATGCCCTCAAGGCCGTCGCCCCGCAGTTCCCGAACACCAAGTTCGCCATCGTCGACGCCTCCGTCGAGGGTGCGCCGAACGTGACCCCGCTGGTCTTCGCCGAGGAGCAGGGCTCGTTCCTCGCCGGTGTGATCGCGGCCTACAAGACGCAGAAGTGCAACGTCGCCTTCGTCGGTGGCGTGGAGACCCCGCTGATCCAGAAGTTCGAGGCGGGCTACTACCAGGGCGCCAAGGCCGCCGCGCCGGACATCAAGCTCGACAAGAAGTACCTGACCCCGGCGGGCGACTTCACCGGGTTCCAGGACCCGTCCAAGGGCAACGCGGCGGCCAACGGCCTGATCGACCGCGGAGCCGACGTGCTCTACCACGCGGCGGGTGCCTCCGGTAAGGGCGTGTTCAGCGCGGCCAAGGCGAAGGGCGTCATGGCCATCGGCGTCGACTCCGACCAGTACAACCAGAAGACCGTCGAGCAGGAGCGGGACGTGATCATCTCGTCGATGCTCAAGCGGGTCGACGTCGCGGTCTTCGACTACCTGCTCGCGGTCGCCAAGAACGACCTCGCCGCGCTGCCGAAGGTCTTCGACCTCAAGGTCGACGGCGTCGGCTACTCCACCTCGGGCGGCAAGATCGACTCCGAGCTGCAGGCCGTGCTGGAGGGCTACAAGGCCCAGATCATCGCCGGCCAGATCAAGGTTTCCGACAAGCCGACCAGCTGACCGAGCGGAAAACCATGATATGAGCTACGGGCCCGGAGGGGCATGTTCCCTCCGGGCCCTATGCTCGCCCACCGCCGACAGTGCTCTCGACCGCGCCCTCGACAACGAAGTCGAGCCTTCACCTCTTGCTACGGAGCTGACACGATGACAACTCCGACCGCCGCCACGGAGGGTGGTGTCGGCCAGCCAACAGGCGGGGCCTGCGCCGTCCGCCTCTCCGGGATCACCAAACGGTTTCCCGGGGTCGTCGCCAACTCCAACGTCCACCTGAGCGTCGCCCACGGTGAGGTGCACGCGCTGTGTGGGGAGAACGGCGCCGGCAAGTCGACCCTGATGAAGATCCTCTATGGGATGCAGAACCCGGACGAGGGCACCATCGAGGTCAACGGCGAACAGGTGCACTTCAAGTCGCCCTCCGACGCCATCCGCGTCGGGATCGGCATGGTGCACCAGCACTTCATGCTCGCCGACAACCTCACGGTCCTGGAGAACGTCGTGCTCGGCGCCGAGGCGCTGCACGGCATCGGCGGCAAGGCCCGCAAGCGGGTCGCCGAGCTCGCCGCGCGCACCGGGCTGGACGTCAGCCCGGACCAGCCGGTCGAGGACCTCGGCGTCGCCGACCGGCAGCGGGTGGAGATCCTCAAGGTCCTCTACCGCGGCGCGAAGATCATCATCCTGGACGAGCCCACCGCCGTGCTCGTGCCGCAGGAGGTCGACGAGCTGTTCGAGACCCTGCGCGGGATGCAGCGGCAGGGCTACACGTTCCTGTTCATCTCGCACAAGCTCGACGAGGTCAGGGGCATCGCCGACAGCGTGACCGTGATCCGGCGCGGCACCACCGTCGGCACCGCGGACCCGAAGCGGATCAGCTCCCGGCAGCTCGCCGAGATGATGGTCGGCAGCGAGCTGCCCAGCCCGGAGACCCGCGACTCCACGGTCACCGACCGCGAGGTGTTGGTCGTGGAGGACGTGCGGCTGTGCAGCCTCGGCGCTGACCGCCCGGTGCTCGACGACATCACGCTGACCGTGCACGCCGGTGAGGTGCTCGGCATCGCGGGCGTCGAGGGCAACGGCCAGACCGAGCTGGTCGAGACGATCATGGGCATGCGCAGGGCCGACGCCGGGCACATCCGCCTCGGCCACGTCGACCTGACCCGGCTCGGCACGCTGGCCCGCCGCGAGGCCGGTATCGGCTACGTGCCCGAGGACCGGCACCGGCACGGCCTGCTGCTCAGCCAGCCGTTGTGGGCCAACCGCATCCTCGGCTACCAGACCCGCAGGCCAACGGCCAAGGGCGCGTGGCTGGACATCGAGGGCGCCAAGGACGACACCCGCCGCATCGTCGAGGAGTTCGACGTGCGCACCCCGGGCATCGAGGTCGCCGCGGCGGCGCTGTCCGGTGGCAACCAGCAGAAGCTGGTGGTCGGCCGCGAGCTCTCCGGCGACCCGAAGCTGCTGATCGCCTCGCACCCCACCCGCGGCGTCGACGTCGGCGCCCAGGCGGTGATCTGGGACCAGATCCGCGCGGCGCGGGCCAACGGCCTCGCGGTGCTGCTGATCTCGGCCGACCTGGACGAGCTGATCGGCCTGTCCGACACGATCAAGGTGATGCTGCGCGGCCGGTTGGTGGCCGACGCCGACCCGAGCACCGTCACCCCGGAGCAGCTCGGCTCCGCCATGACCGGTGTCTCCGGGGAAGGGGACGAGGAGTGAAGCTCAACCTGCGTTCCGTCGTACTGCCGCCGGTGCTCGCCGTCGCCTTCGCCGCACTGCTGTGCGGCCTGGCGCTGCTGCTCTCCGGAGCCAACCCGCTCCAGGCCTTCGGTGCCATGGTGGCGCAGGTCGGCGAGGGCACGACGGCGGTCGACATCGTCAACAGCAGTGCGACCTACTACCTGATCGCACTCGCGGTGGCGGTCGGCTTCCAGATGAAGCTGTTCAACATCGGGGTCGAGGGCCAGTACCGGATCGCCGCGGTCACCGCGATGATCGTCGGTGGCTCGATCAGCCTGCCCGCCGGCCTGCACTCCCTGGTGATCATCCTGGTCGCCGTCGTCGCGGGTGCGCTCTACGCGGCGATTCCCGCGCTGCTCAAGGCCTACCGCGGGGTCAGCGAGGTCATTTCCACGATCATGCTCAACGCGATCTCGCTGGGCATCGTGGCCTTCCTGATCAAGCCGGACGTGTTCGGCGTGCTGCGCTCCAACAGCCTCAGCACCGCGGAGCTGCCCGAGTCGGCCTGGGTGCCGGGGATCTCCCTCGGCGCGGCCGGAACGGTCTTCGGTCTCGGCCTGCTCTCGGTGCTGGCCGGCGTCGGCTACTGGGTGCTGATGAACCGCACCCGGTTCGGCTTCGAGCTGCGCGCCTCCGGCGAGTCGGCCACCGCGGCCACCGCCGGCGGCGTCAACGCCAAGCGGATGATCATCGCGGCGATGCTGTTGTCCGGGGCGGTCGCCGGGCTCACCGCACTGCCCGAGCTGCTCGGCCGCGACCACACCTTCACCCAGAACTTCCCGCAGGGCTACGGCTTCAGCGGCATCGCGATCGCGCTGCTCGGCCGCAACCACGCGGTCGGCATCGCCTTCGGCGCGCTGCTGTGGGCGTTCCTGGACAAGTCCGCGCTCGCCCTGGACAACATCGGCGTGCCCAAGGAGATCGTGACGATCATGCAGGGCGCGATCGTGCTCTCCGTTGTCGTGGCCTACGAGATCGTCCGCAGGGTGCAGCTCGCCGCCGAGCAGCGTCGCGTCGGCCAGCAACTGGGCACGACAAACGGCGAGGACAAGCAACCGGCGACGACCGCTGGTGGAGGTGCTGCGTGACTTCCCTGATCTCGAAGGACCCCGCCGACGGCGGCGCGGTCCCGGCGTCCGCTCCCCAGCGGCGCGGCGCGAAGAAGCTGCCCGGCTGGACGCGGGGCTTGATCTGGCTCGCCGCGGTGGTCGGCGCGCTGTCGACGGCGTCCTACCTGACCGGCTACCCGCAGCTGACCGCCTCCGGCACGCTGCAGACCGCGCTGCTGCTGGCGATCCCGATCCTGCTCGCCGCGCTCGGCGGCCTGTGGGCGGAGCGCGCCGGTGTGATCAACATCGGCCTCGAAGGCATGATGATCATGGGCACCTGGGGCGCGGCCTGGGCCGGCTACCAGTGGGGCCCGTGGGCCGCGCTGCTGGCCGCCGCGGTCTTCGGCGCGCTCGGCGGCCTGGTGCACGCGGTCGCCACGGTCACCTTCGGTGTCAACCACATCGTCTCCGGTGTGGCGATCAACCTGCTCGGCGCCGGCCTGACGAAGTACCTGTCCACGCTGATCTTCCAGCCGCTGTCGAACAACCCGCGCGAGTCGCCCGCGGTGCCGAAGTTCGACACGTACTCGGCGCAGCCGCTGTCGGACTGGCTCGCCGACCTGGAGAACATGCAGCGGGTCGGCCTCTCCGACGTCGCGGGCGTGCTGCGCGGCCTGGTCACCGGCGTCTCGCCGCTGACCATGCTGGCGCTGTTGCTCGTCCCGGTCAGCTACCTGGTGCTCTGGCGCAGCCGGTTCGGCCTGCGGCTGCGCTCCTGCGGTGAGAATCCGGTGGCTGCGGAGTCCCTCGGCGTCAACGTCTACGTGCACAAGTACGCCGCGGTGGTCATCTCCGGCGCGCTCGCGGGCCTCGGCGGCGCCGCGCTGGTGCTCAACCCCGGCCAGCCCGGCTACCTGGAGGGCCAGACCGGCGGCCGAGGCTACATCGGCCTCGCCGCGATGATCTTCGGCAACTGGCGCCCCGCCGGCCTGCTCGGCGGCTCGGCGCTGTTCGGCTACGCCGACGGCCTCCAGCTGCGCAGCGGCGGTGCCACGGTGATGGCGCTGTTCTACGCGGCGGTGCTGGTGCTGGTCGGCATCGCGGTCTGGCTGGTGGCGCGGAAGAAGCTGGTCGCGGCGGGCATCACGCTCGTCGGGGCGGCCGCGCTCTACCTGATCTACCTGTCGGTGGACGAGATGCCGAGTCAGCTCTCCACCTACCTGCCGCACATGGTCACCCTCGTGGTGCTGGCGGTGGCGGCGCAGCGCCTGCGCCCGCCCGCCGCCAACGGCGATGAGTACAGGCGGGGCAGGGGCCACTAGGCCGCATTTCGTTCGAAAGCCCGAAAGTGGGTCGTGCGTACCACTTTCGGGCTTTCGTTTGCGAGGATGCCGTAGTGGTCGCCGTCGATTGGGAAAACCTGCGCTCCGCCGCCGTCGCCGCGGCGAAGCTCGCCTACTGCCCGTACTCCGGGCTCCGGGTGGGCTCCGCCGCCATCTGCGACGACGGGCGGCTGGTCCAGGGCTGCAACGTGGAGAACGCCTCGTACGGGCTGGGGCTGTGCGCCGAGTGCGCCATGGTCGGCCAGCTCCGGCTCACCGGGGGCGGGCGCTTCGTCGCCGTCGCCTGCCGCGGTGGCGGCGGCGAGCTGCTGATGCCGTGCGGCCGGTGCCGCCAGCTGCTGTTCGAGATGGGCGGGCCGGACTGCCTGCTGGACACCCCGCGCGGCGTGCTGCCGATGCGGGACGTGCTGCCCGACGCGTTCGGGCCCGATGACCTGCCTGGGAGAACCAATGGCTGAGCTGTTCGCGGCCGTCGACGTCATCCGCGCCAAGCGGGACGGCAAGCGGCTCACCGACTCCCAGATCGACTGGGTGATCGACGCCTACACCAGGGGAGCCGTCGCCGACGAGCAGATGAGCGCGCTGGCGATGGCGATCTTCCTCAACGGCATGGAGCCGACCGAGACCGCGCGCTGGACCCGCGCCATGGTCGAGTCCGGCGAGCGCCTGTCGCTGTCGGTGGACCGGCCGACCGTGGACAAGCACTCCACCGGGGGCGTCGGCGACAAGATCACGTTGCCGCTGGCCCCGCTGGTCGCCGCCTGCGGCGCGGCCGTCCCGCAGCTGTCCGGCCGCGGCCTCGGCCACACCGGCGGCACGCTGGACAAGCTGGAGTCGATCCCGGGCTGGCGCGCCCAGCTGAGCACGGCGGAGATCTCCGAGCAGCTGCGCAAGGTCGGCGCGGTGGTCTGCGCGGCCACCGAGGGCCTGGCGCCGGCCGATCGCAAGCTCTACGCGCTGCGCGACGTCACCGGCACCGTCGAGGCGATCCCGCTGATCGCCAGCTCCATCATGAGCAAGAAGATCGCCGAGGGCGCGGGAGCGCTCGTGCTGGACGTGAAGTTCGGCTCCGGCGCCTTCATGAAGTCCGCCGACGACGCCCGCCGCCTCGCCGAGGCCCTGGTCGGCATCGGCGTCGAGCACGGCCTGAAGGTCAGCGCGCTGCTCACCGACATGTCCGTCCCACTGGGCCGAGCGGTCGGCAACGCCCTTGAGGTCGCCGAGTCGGTGGACGTGCTGCGCGGCGGTGGCCCCGCCGACGTCGTGGAGCTGACCGTGGCCCTGGCCAGGGAGATGCTGTCGCTGGCGGGCATCTCCGCGGACCCGGCCGCCGTGCTGGCCTCAGGCGAGGCGTACGACACGTGGTCGCGCATGATCGCCGCGCAGGGCGGTGACCCGGAGGCGGAACTGCCGAGGGCTTCGCACGTGCACGTGGTCGAGGCGCCCGCCGACGGTGTCCTGGCGACGCTGGACGCCTACGCGGTCGGCGTCGCGGGCTGGCGGCTCGGGGCGGGCCGCGCGCGCAAGGAGGACCCCGTGCAGGCGGGGGCGGGCGTGCTCTGCCTCGCCAAGCCGGGCGACGAGGTCCGCAAGGGCGAGCCGCTGCTGGAGCTGCACACCGACACCCCGGACGCGGTTCCCGCCGCGCTCAAGGACCTGGAGGGCGGTTTCTCCGTCGCCGACTCCGCGCCGGTGCGGGAGTCGCTCGTGCTGGACGTGATCCGGGGCTGATCCTGGGCATAGCAAAGGGGCGCACTCGGCAGAAGGTCCGTGTGCGCCCCTTTTTCGACGGTTGGTCTCAGGGGATCAGGCGTCGACTTCCTCGGGGAGGTCGATGTCGGACTTGTCGTCGCCGCCGCGCGACTTGCCGTTCACCTTCTGCTGCCGGGCGCGACGCTGCGGCCGGGGCAGCTGCGCCGGCGGCGGGGGCGGGGTCGGCGCGCCGCCGCCGAGGATCAGCTCGGCGAAGGTGGCCATGGCCTCGTCCAGCTGCGCGGCGTTGCGGCGCTCGGTCTCCTCGTTGGCCTTGCGCACCAGCGAGAGCAGCGAGTCGTTGGTCGGCCGCTCGGCGACCGCGCCCGCCAGCTTGTCCAGGTACTGCCCGGTGGCCGCGCCCAGCTCGTCGAGCTGCTTGCCGAGGTCGCTCTCGACGCCGTCGATCCGGCTGTCCACGCCCTCCAGGCGGTTGTTGACCGTGTCCAGGCGCTCGGCCAGCGCGTCGAGCTGGTCGGTGTGGTCGACCGCCGGGCGGGCCAGCACCTCCTCGAAGCGGCCCTGGAGCGCGTCGTGGGTCTCGTTGACGGAGTTCTGCAGCGAGTCGCGGGTGTCGGCGACCGAGCCCTCCAGGGAGGAGCGGGCGTCGCTGACGGCGCCCTCCAGCGAGGTGCGGGCCTGACCGACCTCGGCGCGCAGGCCGTCGGTGCTCTCGGTGAGCGAGCGCTGCAGGGCCTCGCGGGTGCCGTCGAGGTGCTCGTGCACGCCCTCGTCCACCTCGTCGATGCGGCCGCGCAGAACCGTCTCCAGCGCTTCGAGGCGCTCGCGCATCGGACCCGTCACCAGGCCCGGCACCGCCTCGGTCTTGCCGTCCTGCTTGTCCAGGTGCAGGTCGAGGTCGTCGAGGCGCTTGTGGATGTGCGCCAGCTTGTCCTCAAGGCCGTCCATCCGGACGTGGACGCCCTCCATGCGGCCGGACACACCGTCGAGGCGGCCGTCGAGCTGGGTGAAGGGGACGGCGAGCTTGTCGACGAGACCGTCGACGGCGCGCCCGAGGCCGGCGATGGCGCCGTCCTGGGCCTCAAGCTTCGCGAGGGCCTCGTCGAGGCGCTCGGCCAGCACGCTGACCTCGGTGCGGTCCGGCAGCTCCGAGATGCGCTTGCGGACCGCGCCCAGGGACTCCAACGGGGACATCCTGGCGTGGATCTCGTCCAGCGCGTCAAAGATCTGCTGCTGCTCGCTCTCACGGATCTCTGCGGCGCGAACGAGCATGTTCCGCATCCGATCGAAGGACATCGTCGAGTGGTTGTTCTCGCTCACGGCAGGTGACCTTCGTCCGATGGGGAGGGGAAGAGGACGACGCGAGCGTAGCCAGTCCCCCGATTAGTGGTTCAAGAGACCCCGCCGAGGGATCAGAAGTCCCAGGGAGGGTTAACCCGATCGGGTGACACCGCAGGATAGGCGGCGGCGAAGTGAAGGAGCAAGGGATGGTTCAGTTCGAGAGCGCGAACCCCATTCGAGTTACAAAAACCCCGACTTTGATTGCGTTCCGTCGCGAAGTAGTCCGCTCGGGGGCGCCAATGGCCAACCGACAGTGTGGAGTTTCGCACGCCACGCACAGGCCAGGATGATCATATCGTGAGCCCAACCGGCGTGCGACCCGAGCTTCCGCAGGTGAGGGGTACCGTGTCGTCATGTCAACCCCGGTGACCCTGGAGAGCATCCGCACCGCACCCAAGGTGCTCCTGCACGACCATCTCGACGGCGGCCTGCGCCCGCAGACGGTGATCGACCTGGCCCGCGAGAACGGCTACGACGCACTGCCCACCACGGACGCCGGTGAACTCGGCGCCTGGTTCCGGGACGCCGCCGACTCCGGCTCGCTGGAGCGCTACCTCGAGACCTTCGCCCACACCGTCGGCGTGATGCAGACCCGCGACGCCCTCGTGCGCGTCGCCGCCGAGGCGGTCGAGGACCTGGCCGCCGACGGCGTCGTCTACGCCGAGGTCCGCTACGCCCCCGAGCTGTTCACCGAGGGCGGCCTGACCCTCGACCAGATCGTCGAGGCGGTCGAGGAGGGCTACCGCCTCGGTGAGCGCCGCTGCGCGGAGGCGGGCAAGCGCATCCGGATCGGCACGCTGCTGTGCGCGATGCGGCAGAACGCCCGTTCGCTGGAGATCGCCGAGCTGACCGTCCGCTACCGCGACGCGGGCGTCGTCGGCTTCGACATCGCCGGCCCCGAGGCCGGCTTCCCGCCCACCCGCAACCTCGACGCCTTCGAGTACCTGCGCCAGCAGAACGCCCACTTCACCATCCACGCGGGCGAGGCGTTCGGGCTGCCGTCGATCTGGGAGGCCATCCAGCACTGTGGTGCCGAGCGGCTCGGCCACGGTGTGCGCATCATGGACGACATCAAGGTCGACGACGACGGAACCGTCCACTTGGGACGGCTCGCGAGTTATGTCCGCGACCGCCGCATTCCGCTGGAAATGTGCCCGAGTTCCAACATCCAGACCGGGGCGGCGACCTCGATCGCCGAGCACCCGATCGGCCTGCTCGCGAAACTGCGCTTCCGCGTCACGGTCAACACGGACAACCGGCTTATGAGCCACTGCACCGTTTCCGGCGAGTTCGCCGCGCTGCACGAGGCATTCGGTTATGACTGGGCCGACATGCAATGGTTCACGGTGAATGCGATGAAGTCGTCTTTCCTCGGTTTCGACGAGCGGCTCGAACTCATCAACAACGTGATCAAGCCGGGATACGCCGCACTGATGGGCTGACGCTCCTGGCGACAACGACGAAGGGCCCCGCCGACGTGGCGGGGCCCTTCGCGTGTCACGGCTCGGGTCAGTGCGTGCGCAGCCGGTCCTCGAGGTTGCCGACCAGCTCCTGCCAGACGCCGACCTCGGCGGTGAACGGCGCGCTCGGCGCCAGGCGCGTGGGGTCGGGCCGCAGCACGAAGGACACCATCCAGCCCAGCGGCTCCGAAGTGGACAGTGCGTTGGCGACCCGGTCGTCGTCGGCCCACTCGGCGGCGTCGGTCAGCAGCTCGACGGCGAGCTCCAGCTGCGTCGGGTCGACCGACTCCGGTCCCTCGGCGAGGTCGTCGGCGACACCGTTGAGCACGTAGGTGTTGTCCTGGTGGACGTCGATCTCCAGCTCGCCGCCGGTGGCCTTGGCGAGCACGTCCTCCCACGTGGAGACCTCGGCGAGCTGGTTCTTCGTCGGGTCCGCCGCCGCGCTGTCCGCGAGGTGCCGCGCCAGGGCGCGCCCGGAGCTGAAGACGTCGATCTGCCCGTCGGAGCCGAGGAAGACCGGCCGCTCCTCGTCGTCGCCGGAAGGCAGGTAGCAGCGCAGGGTGTAGTACTCGGCCTGACTGGTGATGATCTTGATTGGGTCGATGCCGACCTCGCCCCAGAAGCCCACCGGCTCGTCGTCGTCCGAAGTGGACTCGTCGTCGACGTCCTCGGGCTCACCGGCCTCGGCCTCGGCGGCCGCCTCCTCGTAGGCGGCCAGCTCCTCCCGTGCCGTGGCGAGCGCGGTCGCGTCCGTCTCGGGCGTGCTGATCAGCCCGTCGACGGCGTCGAGCACCTCGTCCCAGCGCTCCGCGACGACCTTGGCGACCTCGTTCCACCGGGCCTCACCCTCGCGGCCGGTGAACGGGAAGGTCCCCTGGTGCAGCACGGTGAAGCCCGCGGCCGCGTCGAGCACCTCGTGCACGACCTCCAGGTCGCACACGTCCGCCAGCGAACGCAGGATCGCGACGATGTCGGCCAGCTCGCCGATCGTCCAGGTGTCCGGCTCCTCCGCGACCAGCTCGGGCACGCCGACCAGGTCGTAGCGGTTGTCGTCCTCGGGCACCAGCTCGCCGACCGACAGCGCGGGCACCACGTGCCACGCCGGGTGGTCGATGAGGTCGTGCTCGGTCGCCGTGCGCGTGTACGCGGCCAGCTGCGCCGCGTCCGGGAAGGCGTAGAGGTCCTCCTCGTGTCCGAGGAACGCCTCCCACTCCTCGCCGTCCTCGCGCCAGCGCGGTGCCCACAGGGTGAGCAGGTCGCCCTTGGGCAGGACGAGTTCGATCGGGACGATGTCCTGCGCCATCCATGCCTCCGGGTCAGCGGACTCTTCCGAGGCGCAGCCTACGGGGTGGCCAAGATCATGCTGCTCACCGGTCCGACCGCAGCGACGACGCGTCGAAGGTCAGTACGTCGTCCTCGTCCTCCTCTCCGCCGGAGTCCCCGGCCGTCCCCATCGGAGCCCACGAGACCGGAACGGACTCGGACGTGCGCGCTCGTTCCGGAACGGGTCCCGCCATGGCCTCGATCGCCGCGGTCAGCTCGTCACCGAGCACGGGCGCCAGCACGTTGTAGGACCGCTGCGCCGCGTCGTCGGCCGCCCGGCGGGCGACGTCCACGATCGCGTCGCCGAGGGCGGGGCCGAGCCGCACCGCGTCGGGGTGCAACCGCAGCCCGACCAGTCGGCCGCGAGCGGTCACCGTCGCCGACACCATGCCGTCGGCGCCGGTCGCGGTCCCAGTGACGGCGGCCATGGCGCGCTCCACCTCGGCGGCCTGGAGCTGTCGCTGCTCCGCCGCCGCGATGAGCTCGGCCGTCGAGGGCTCCGGCACGGTCACAGTGGCCTCCGCAGCAGTGGGGCGAACTCGTCGTCCTCGTCGTCCCTGGGGTCCTCACGCGCGATGCCGAGCCCGACGAGCTCATCCCGCGCCGCGCTGTCGAGCACGCCGCCGACCCCGTGGTGCAGCCGCCCGCCCGCAACCCGTTCGGCCCGACCGGCGAGGCTGATGATCTCCCTGGCCAACGCGTCGACGTCCATCCGCAGCGCGGCCGGACCGAGCCGGACGTCGTGCAGCCCGCCGCCGGGCAGCACCTCCACGACGACCTCGCCGTCGCCGGAGGCCGCTCGCCCCACGACCGGTCCGGTGCGGGCGAACCTGTCGGCCACCCGGTCCTCGGTCGTCCTGATCTGTCCGGCGACTCGCGCGATGTCGCCGTCGATGTGGTCGTTCAGGTTCCGCTCCCTTCACTCAGCCCGTCGGCCGGTAGAAACCGACGAAGGGCATGCCGGAGTTGGTCGTGCGCAGCGGCCGGATCTGCACCGGGTCCCCGGCCTCGACCATCTGGCCGTTGCCGATGTACATGGCCACGTGGCCCCGCCAGACCACGAGGTCACCGGGCAGCAGCTGACCCGGGGGCACCGAGGCGCCGACCGCCTGCGCGGCGGAGTGCCGTGGCAGGTCGAGCCCCGCGTTGCCGTACGCCCACTTCGTCAGCCCACTGCAGTCGGTCGCCCTCGGCGGGTCCGAAGCCGCCCACACGTACGGCGTGCCGAGCACGGACAGCGCGTTGCGCACCGCTGCCGCCGCCACCGGGTTGGGTGCCTGCACGGTGTGCCCACCAGGCAGGTTGATGTCGACACCGGAACCGGGCTGAGGCGGGATCGCGACCGGAAGGTTGGGCCTGCCCCCTCCTCCGCCACCGCCACCCCCTCCGCTGTAGCCACCGCCTCCGCCGGAACCCGAGCCACCACCGCTGCCGCCGGAACCGCCACCCTCACCCCGGCCGCCTCCCTCCGGGGGTGCGGGCGGAGCGATCGGAACACCGCCACCCTGAACCTCGACCGAGCCGCCGCTGCCGCCGAGCGGGGAGCCGAGTCCCCTGAGAGCGCCGGGATCCGCGGGTTGCAGCGCCCGGAGCCGCGAGGCCGCCTCGGTCAGCTGGTCGGCGACCTTCTTCAGCTCCGCCGCCGTCTTCCCGGCGTAGTCCGACGAACGTCCGAACGCCTTGGCGGCCGCCTCGCGTACCGCGTTGCCGTCGCCGGCCTTCTGCGCGGTCAGCGCCGCCTCGAACACCGGCTTCGCCCAACCGATGAACTCGTCGATCAAACCCTGGATCGCCTTGCGCCCCACGGTGATCGCCGTGACCGCTCCAGCGACTGAGCCCTGTGCGCTGCCGCAGTTGCCGGAGAGCCGGTCCAAGCCACCGTCGAGGGTGGCCACCCGCCCCTGGAACGCATTGGCCCGCTCGCCGTACCAGCCGCCCAGGGTCGCGCGGACCTGCGTGCTGTGCTGTGTCTTCACCTCCGCGATCGTGTTCTTGGCGGTGCCGAGCGACTCGGCCGCCTTGCTCGCGCTGCCGGTGTCACCGTCCAGCTTGGCCAGGTGCTCGCGCATGGGTCGCACGAGCGGTTCGATCAGACCCGCGGCGTCGGCCACGCGTCACCCCTGTGCCTGGGTGCGCCGCATCAGCGCGGCGTGGTCCGCGTCTTGCCGCTGGTACTCGGTGAGGGCTCCCGCGACCGACTTGGCGAGCCCGGTCAGGCCCGCGG
Organism: Allokutzneria oryzae; assembly: GCF_042429765.1. Lineage (NCBI taxonomy): Bacteria > Bacillati > Actinomycetota > Actinomycetes > Pseudonocardiales > Pseudonocardiaceae > Allokutzneria > Allokutzneria oryzae. The sequence goes on from NZ_JBHLZU010000010.1 coordinate 165,994, forward strand.
CCGCGGCGGAGACTCCGTCCACCGTGGCCTTGGCCGCTTGCCCGAAGGCCTGGCCGATGCCGACCTCCGCGCCGATCTTGCCGAAGGCGTCCGGCGGCAGTGCGGTGATCCGACTCAGCGTTGTGCTGCCCACTCTGCCGAGGTCGTCCGCCAGCCGCGGGGTCGAGCTCGAATAGCTCGACAGCGCGGCCGGATCGACCTTGAAACCCTGCTCCACCATGCGCCTCAGGCTGCCGCACTTCAAGTGGCTTTGTCCTGAGATACCAAGGATTCACGCGAGTGAGGGGTGCTGCGGCCAGGATTTCGTCACGCAGAGCTGATCACGGATCCGTGGTCGGCCGGGACTGTCGGTGGGTGCTGTCACGATCCCGGCATGTCCATCGAGCAGAGCTGGAACCGGATCACTCGCACCCTGGCCGAACACGCGCCCGCCACGGCGAAGGAGCTGTTGCCACCCGCGGCGGAGGCGGACGTGCGCGCGGTGGAGGACGTGCTCGGCCAGCGCCTGCCGGTGGAACTGTTCGAGTGGTGGACGAGCTGCGGTGGAGGGCTGCATCCCGTTCTTCCGCACGGCTACATCCCGTACCGGCCGATCGGCTCGGCGAGCGCGTGGCGGGAGTGGACCCGCCGACACGGCGACGGCCCGCAGAAGGGCTCGGCGGCAGGCCTCCCCGGTGCTGGCTGGCATTCCCGCTTCGTCCCGATCGCCACGGACGGCGGCGGCTACGACCTCGCCGTTGACCTCCGGCCGGGCCCGCTGCACGGGTGCCTGTTCGCCTTCAGCCACCAGTGGGGAGTCGCGTACCCACCAGAGTGGTCGAGCCTCACCGCGATGCTCGGCGGCGTCGCCGACGCGCTGGAGACGGGCGGCCCGGTTGGCCGCTACCACGCGGAGACCACGAGGGGAGGCATGTTGGTCTGGAAGCTGTGACACCGACACGAGGCAGTCGCTGGCCAGGGAAGTCGCCAGCCCACGTCTGCCATGCCTGGAGCTGTCCGAGGAGGGACTGTCAGGCGTGACGATCCGGCCCGAGTGGGATCAGACCGCGGGAACCAGCAGTGCCCAGGACTTCACGGTGCCGTGGCCGACTCCCCACGGCAGGTGTCGGCCGACGTCCACGAAGTGCCCGCTGACGTCGTTGTTGTTCAGGGTGACCTCGACGGTGTCCTCGTCCTGTCCGGGCACGTGGCCGCACAGGCTGTAGAGCCACACCGGCCGGTCCGGCAGCTGGCCGTCGCTCATCAGCCGCTCGGCCACCACGAGTGTGGGCGGTCGCTCGCTGGCGGCACGGACGAACTCGTCGTCGATTCCGCCGAAGTCGCGCCAGGCCACCGGGCCGGCGAACAGTTCGGTCGGGCGACCCTCGCCATCAGCGCCGAGCTGGTGGAACACGGCCTCCGCGAGCGGGTGGTCCGGCTGCTGGATGGCGATGAACACCGGGAGCACGTTGTGCACCCAGGACATCAGGGCGTCGGCGAGCGGATGTGCGTCAGCCGAGCGCACACCCACGGCCTGGTCCCAGGCGTAGCCCTCCTCCCAGGCGGTGTAGCGCACGCCTAACGGCAGTCGCACGTACGCGCCGCCCGGGCCGTGCTCCGGTTCCTCGACGGCGATCTCCAGGTCGAGGTCGGAGAGCGCGACGACGGCGTCAGTGCGCTCGGTGCGCAGTCCGTGCGACTCGCTGAGCATCGCCGCGACCACTTCGGCGATACCGCAGGCGTCGAGTTCCTCCACGTCGGACACCCCTTCCGAAAACGATGTGCCCCGCGATCCGCGGACCGCAGGGCACATCGTGGCCGAAACGACGGATCAGACTCCCATCGGGTGCCAGACCGTCTTGTGTTCGAGGTACGCGCGCAGCCTGGTGATGTCCGGCTGGCGGGTCCAGTCCGGCTCCTTGGCCGCGGCGCGCAGCACGCGCTTGACCGTGCCCGCCGCGGTCCGCTCCAGATCGGCGCGGATCACCTCGGGCGCCCCGCACACGTCGAGCGCGTTGACGTCGGCGTGCGAGGCCAGCCACGGACCCAGCTCCGCGGCGTTGCCGGTCAGCAGGTTCACCACACCGCCCGGCAGGTCCGAGGTCGCCATGACCTCGGACAGCGTGACGGCGGGCAGCGGACGGTGGTGGCTGGACACCACGACGCAGGTGTTGCCGGTGGCGATCACCGGAGCCACCACGCTCACCAGGCCGAGAAGCGATGAGGCCTGGGGCGCGAGCACACCGACAACGCCGGTCGGCTCGGGCACCGAGAAGGAGAAGTACGGGCCCGCGACCGGGTTCGACGCGCCGAGCACCGAGGCGACCTTGTCGGTCCAGCCCGCGTACCAGACCCACCGGTCCACCGCGGCGTCCACAATGGACTCCGCCTTCTTCGCGTTCACGCCCTCCGCGGCCGAGACCTCCGAGACGAACTGGTCCCGCCTGCCCTCAAGCATCTCCGCGACGCGGTAGAGCACCTGGCCGCGGTTGTACGCGGTGGCACTGGACCAGCCGGGGAACGCCTTGCGCGCGGCGCCGACCGCGTCCCGCACGTCCTTGCGGGAGGCGTGCGAGGCGTTGGCGAGGAAGTTGCCCTTGGAGTCGTTCACCGGGTACACCCGCCCGGACTCCGAGCGCGGGAACTTCCCGCCCACGTAGAGCTTGTAGGTCTTGGTCACGCCAATACGCCCGTCAGACATCGAGGTACGCCTCCAGCCCCGCGCGGCCGCCCTCGCGACCGAAACCGGACTCCTGGTAGCCGCCGAACGGGGCGGTGGGATCGAACCGGTTGAAGGTGTTCGCCCACACCACACCGGCCCGGAGTTTCTGGGACATCCACAGGATCCGGGACCCCTTCTCGGTCCAGATCCCGGCGGACAGGCCGTACGGGGTGTTGTTGGCCTTGGCGACCGCCTCGTCCGGCGTGCGGAAGGTCAGCACGGACAGCACCGGCCCGAAGATCTCCTCACGGGCGATGCGCATCGCCTGGTGCACGTTGGAGAACACCGTCGGCGCGAAGAAGAAACCCTTGTCCGGCAACGGGCACGAGCTGGACCAGCGGTCGGCGCCCTCGGCCTCGCCGGAGGCGGTCAGCTCGCGGATCTTCGCCAGCTGCTCCTTGGAGTTGATCGCGCCGATGTCGGTGTTCTTGTCGAGCGCGTCGCCGATGCGCAGCGTGGAGACGCGGTAGCGCAGCTTCTCCATCACCTCGTCGACGATGGACTCCTGCACCAGCAGCCGCGAACCCGCGCAGCACACGTGGCCCTGGTTGAAGAAGATGCCGTTGACGATGCCCTCGACCGCCTGGTCGACCGGCGCGTCGTCGAAGACGATGTTCGCGGCCTTGCCGCCCAGCTCCAGGGTGAGCTTCTTGCCGGTCCCGGCCAGCGAGCGCTGGATCAGCTTGCCGACCTCGGTCGAGCCGGTGAAGGCGACCTTGTTGATCCCGGCGTGGTTGACGATCTCCGAGCCGACGTCACCGGCGCCGGGCAGGATGTTGACCACACCGGCGGGCAGCCCCGCCTGCTGGCAGATCTCGGCGAAGACCAGCGCGGTCAGCGGCGTGGTCTCGGCCGGCTTGAGCACCACGGTGTTGCCGCAGGCCAGCGCCGGGGCGATCTTCCACGCCAGCATCAGCAGCGGGAAGTTCCACGGGATGACCTGGCCGGCGACGCCCAGCGGTCGCGGGTCGGGGCCGTAGCCCGCGTAGTCGAGCTTGTCGGCCCAGCCCGCGTGGTAGAAGAAGTGCGCCGCGGCCGTCGGCACGTCGACGTCGCGGGACTCCTTGATCGGCTTGCCGTTGTCCAGGCTCTCCAGCACGGCGAGCTCGCGGCCGCGCTCCTGGATCAGGCGGGCGATGCGGAAGAGGTACTTGGCGCGCTCGGCGCCCGGCATCCGGCCCCACACCTTGTCGTAGGCGCGGCGGGCCGCCTTGACCGCGCGGTCCACGTCGGCGCTGCCTGCCGTGCTGACCTCGGCCAGCACCTCCTCGGTCGACGGGTTGACCGACTTGAGCGGCTCGCCCTCGCCCTCGACGAACTGGCCGTCGACGAACATCCGGTAGTTCGGCTTGAGGTTGGCGATGTCCCGGGACTCCGGAGCCGGGGCGTACTCCCAGATCTGCGTCATGTCTCAGTCCACCGTCACGTAGTCCGGGCCGCTGTAGTGGCCGTCGAGCTGGGTCCGCCGCTGCATCAGCAGGTCGTTGAGCAGGCTGGAGGCGCCGAAGCGGAACAGCTTCGGGTCCAGCCACTCCTCGCCGGCCACCTCGTGCACGGCGACCAGGTAGCGCAGGGCGTCCTTGGTCGTCCGGATGCCACCAGCCGGCTTCACGCCGCGCAGCTGCGAGGTCTGGGTCCACCAGTCGCGGACGGCCTGCAGCATCAAGTGCGTCACGGGCAGCGTCGCGGCGGGGGAGACCTTGCCGGTCGAGGTCTTGATGAAGTCACCGCCCGCGAGCAGCGCCAGCCAGGACGCGCGGCGCACGTTGTCGTAGGTCGACAGCTCGCCGGTCTCCAGGATCACCTTGAGGTGGGCGTCTCCACAGGCTTGCTTGACGGCGACGATCTCCTCGTAGACCTGGCCGTAGCGACCGGAGAGGAACGCGCCGCGGTCGATCACCATGTCGATCTCGGTCGCGCCCGCGTCCACCGCGATCCGGGTGTCCTCAAGCTTGATCGCCAGCGAGGACCGGCCGGAGGGGAACGCCGTCGCCACGCTGGCGACGCCGATGTCGGCGCCCTTCAGCTCGCGCACCGCGGTCTCGACCATGTCCGGGTAGACGCAGACGGCGGCGACCTGTGGCACGTCGGCGCGCTCGGGGTCGGGGCGCCGCGCCTTGGCGCACAGCGAGCTGACCTTGCCAGCGGTGTCGGCGCCCTCGAGGGTGGTCAGGTCGACCATCCTGATCGCGGTGTCGATCGCCCAGAGCTTGGACGCCTTCTTGATGCTGCGGGTGCCCAGCGTTGCGGCGCGTTGCTCCAGTCCTACCTGGTCGACGCCGGGCAGTCCGTGCAGGAACCGGCGCAGCGCGGCGTCGTCCCTGGTGGCGTCTGCCAGCTCTGGGGGAAGTCCCGGGATGTGCGGCGACTGGCGGGTCGCGGGGGTGTCCGCGGACTCGGCAGCCGTCGGCGGTGACGGTGCGGCCATGGTCTGGAGTCTAGGGCCAGGTCAGCGGGCGTCCAGCCCGTCGCGGTCGAGCACCGCACCGCGCCGCTGGCCCTGATCGGAGCAGGTCAGCGCCGGTGCGGGTGACCGGTCGCGGCGGAGCGGGCCGCTCGGTGATGGTGCTGCTCACATCCGGGTGCGGTTCCGGAGCGGTGGCCTGAGCTGCATGAGAGCGTGATCACCCCAGGTCGCGCGGTGGCCAGTAGGCCATTCGGTGATTACTTTTCTTAAGTGTTCATCAAGTTGTTGATCGGCCACGTTTTCCAGGGTTACCGTGGAGTAGCCGATCTGCCGAGGCGGGTCGGGCTAGGCCCGAGGGTCCACCGGACGCGCCACCGGTGGACCCTCGATTTTTACTTCTCCGCCAAGGCGTCCGCGCGAGCCGGGAAGACCGGGATCCGATCCAGGTAGGGCTCGGGGTCGCAGTCCCACTTCCATCCGCGCATCTGACCGGTGCTGCGCCTGCCGAAGAAGGCTCGCCACAGCTCATAGGGCTCCGCCTCCACGGTCGCGACCACCTCGCCCTCGCCGATCCGCCACTCGTCCTCGTTCGCTCGGACGACCAGCGCGCCAGTCGCTTTGCGTCGGGAGCCGACCATGTTCGCGATGTGGCTCAGCATCGGTCGCCATGCCTCGTCCGGCAGTCGCTCCAAACCGAGCGCCGAGCGTAGGTCGGCCTCGTGCTGCGTCACGTCGTGCACCATGTTGAGCTGCGCCTCTTCCTGGCGCAGGCGCTCCTCAAGACGGTCGCTGAACCCCGCCCACTCCATGAGGTTCTCCGTGACGGTCCGCGCCAGCCGCTCGCCGACGTGCCGCTCGGTCCACGTCTTGCCGGGAGCTCCGTCCATCCGGCCGGTCGCCGCGTCGTGTGCCACCCCGGGCAGATGTGCGAGCAGCGCACGGACGGACCACTCGGGGCACGCTGCCACCGGCAGCGCGAGCTGCCGCTCGTCCAGCGTTTCCGCGATCGCGCTGATCCGCATCCGTGCGTCTCGGTAGATGACGTCGTACATCTGTGCCTCTTCTCCAGCTAACGTCTGCGGTCATGGACGTGCTCGTCGTCGAACACCCGCTGGCAAAGGCCCGGCTCACCACCATGCGTGACGCCCGCACCGACAGCGCGGCATTCCGTGCCGCGCTGCACGAGCTGACGGTGATGCTGATCTACGAGGCGATGCGGGACGCGCCTCTCGCCGAGGAGCGCATCCACACCCCGGTGGCCAGGACGACGGGTTTCCGGCTCGCGAACCCGCCGCTGCTGGTGCCGGTGCTGCGCGCGGGTCTGGGCATGGCGGACCAGGCGCACAAGCTGATTCCGGACGCCCAGATGGGCTTCGTCGGTCTCGCCCGCGACGAGGAGACCCTCCAGCCGACGCCGTACATGGTCTCGCTGCCGGAGGACCTCGCTGGTCGGCCGGTGCTGGTGCTCGACCCGATGCTGGCGACCGGTGGCTCGATGGTGCACACCATCAGGCTGCTCACCGACCGCGGTGCCGCGGACGTCACCGCCGTCTGCGCACTCGCCGCCCCCGAAGGCATTCGCACGCTGGAAGGCGCCAACCTGCCTGTCCGGGTGGTCACCGCCAGCGTGGACGAGCGGCTCAACGACTCCGGCTTCATCGTGCCCGGGCTCGGTGACGCCGGGGACCGGCAGTACGGCGCCGTCTGACCCCTCCAGCAGGTCCTGTTCGGTCACCGCGCACCCCCGGACTACTTTAAAAAGATATAGCGCGGGTGATCTTGCCGTTCCGTTTCGCGCGGGTCAAGGGTGCGACATTCGAGTGAGGCGAGTGGTCTAGACCTTGACGTCTTGTGGTCTGGACCACATCGTCTGCTGTACACATCCGCGAACCCCGACCGAAAGCCGGACCCCGCACCGTCGCCTGATTCCGCTCCGCCGCCACGCAAGGACTTCTCCCTGCACCTTCCGGGCCCGCCCGGATTGAAGGAGCGATCGATCATGCACCGCAAGCGATGGCAACTGCCCCTCGCCCTCTGCGCGACCGTCTGTGTCGTGCTCGGACTCGCGACCTCCCCTGCGCAGGCCGCGACGACCCCGACCGCGACGTTCACCAAGAGTTCGAGCTGGGACGGTGGCTTCACCGGACTGATCACTGTCACCAACGGCGGCGCGACCGCGCTGAACGGGTGGAAGGTCGAGTTCGACCTGCCGAGCGGAACCAGCGTCGGCGCGTACTGGGACTCCCTCCTCACTCGCAGCGGTGACCGCTACGCGTTCGTCAACCGCGAGTACAACGGCGCCGTCGGCGTCGGGGCATCGGTTTCCTTTGGCTTCAACGGGGTCGGCAACGGCAGTCCGGTGAACTGCCGCCTCAACGGCCTGCCTTGCGAAGGCGGCGCGCCGGACACCGAGGCCCCGAGCGTGCCTTCGGGCATCGCCGTCTCCGGTACGAGTGCGAACACCGTTTCCTTGAAGTGGAACGCGTCCACCGACAACGTGGCCGTCACGGGGTACGAGGTCTTCCGTGGTGGGGTGTCCGCCGGGAGCACTCCGGACACGACCTTCACCGTCAGCGGACTGACCCCGGAGACCGACTACACCTTCACCGTCCGTGCCAAGGACGCGGCGGGGAACGCCTCCGCACAGAGCGTTTCGGTGGCGGCGCGCACCGGAAAGCCCGGTAGCGAGCCCCCTCCCGGCGGTCACGTGCGCGTCGGGTACTTCCCGCAGTGGGGTATCTACGAGCGCAAGTTCTTCATCAAGAACCTCGACACCTCGGGAGCCGCGGCGAAGCTGACGCACCTCAACTACTCCTTCGCCAACATCCACCCCACCGAGCTGACGTGCTTCGCGGTCACCAAGCCGACGACCTCCGACCCGAAGGACCCGGACCAGGGGACCGGGGCCGGTGACTCCACGGCGGACTACGTGTGGCCGTTCGACGCCGCGCAGAGCGTCGACGGTGTCGGCGACGGCGGCTGGGCCGGGGCGGGGCCGCTGAAAGGCAACTTCAACCAGCTGAAGAAGCTCAAGGCCAAGCACCCCAACCTGAAGGTGCTGCTCTCGCTCGGAGGCTGGACGTACTCGAAGTTCTTCTCCGACGCGGCCAAGACCGACGCGTCGCGCAAGAAGCTCGTCTCGTCCTGTGTGGACATGTACATCAAGGGGAACTTGCCCAAGCACTACGACATGGGCGGCCCGGGAACGGGGGCGAACATCTTCGACGGCTTCGACCTCGACTGGGAGTGGCCCGGCGCGGAAGGGCACCCCGGCAACCACTTCAGCCCGGCAGACAAGGTCAACAACTCGTTGCTGATCGAGGAGTTCCGCCGTCAGCTCGACGCGCTCGGCTCCACGACAGGCAAGAAGTACCTGCTGACCGCCTTCACCCCGGCCGCGCCCGCGCTGGCCGAGGCGGGCTGGGAGATGGCCAGGGTCGCCAACAGCCTGGACCTGTTCAACTTCCAGGGCTATGACTTCCACGGAGCGGGCAGCGACAACTCGTGGGAGCCGAACCGCACCGGCCACCACGCGAACCTGCACACCGACGTCGATGACCCGTACACCACCAAGTTCAGCGTCGACGTGGCGCTGAAGATCTACACCGATGCCGGTATCGACCCGAAGAAGCTCGTGCTGGGCGTGCCGTTCTACGGGCGCGGCTGGCAGCAGGTGACCGACGGCGGCAAGAAGGGGGAGTGGCAGGCGGCCAACGGTGCCGCTCCTGGCGACTTCGCCGTCGAAGCGGGAACGCGGGCGTACAAGAACCTGAAGGTCCAGTTCCCGACCGTCCACCACGACGAGCAGGCGGTCGCGGCGTACGCGTTCGCCAACGGGCAGTGGTGGTCCTTCGACGACGCCTGGGTGATCGGCAAGAAGATGGAGTACGTCAAGGCGAAAGGGCTTGGCGGAGCCATGATCTGGTCGCTCGACGGAGACGACGGAACGCTGATGACCGCCTTGGACAACGGGCTGAGGTGAGTCGGTCGGCGCACAGGGACGGACTGTCCTGATCGGACAGTCCTGGTGGGGCTCGGGGAACCGTTGGCGGCGGGGTATCCCCGGGCCCCTCCTTCACTTCGGCTCGACGGACCAGCCCCGCGACTGGGCCCGCAGGACCTTCTCGAAGTTCTCCGCGACGTCGATCCCCGGGGGCATGTGCGCCCTGGCCTCCAGCGACACGAGCCCGTGCACCAGCGCCCAGGACGCCAGCGCGATCTCCTCGGCCCTGGAGCCTGTGAAGTGCCCGGAGACGATCCCGGAGCGCACGACGTCGAGAAGCGGCTGGAGCGTGGCGGCCGCCTCGCGGCCCGCCTCCTCGTCCGGGTCGAAGCCGGGAACGGCGTCCGAGAACATGATCGCGTAGAGGTGCGGGTCGGCCTGAGCGCTCTGCCGGTAGGCGATGCCGAGCCGGACCAGGTCCTCGACGGGGTCGCCGGAGAGCTCGACCGTGGTCAGCCGCTCGCCGAAGCGGCGGAACGCCTCTCGGTAGAGCTCCCGCAGCAGCGCGGGCTTTCCCCCGAAGAGCGAGTACACCGCGGTGGTCGATGTGCCCACGTCCGCTGCGAGTTTGCGCAGGCTCAGCCCGTCCGGTCCGTCGGTGGACAGCGTCTCCGCGGCGCGGTCGAGCAGGCGGACGCGCAGGGCGTCGTCGTGGACCTTCGGTCTGGGCACCCCTCCAGGGTAACGGAACACTGTTTTGAAACGTCCGTACGCCGCTTGACCTGGTGATCAGTGATACCACGGCGGTACCATCCCCCGCATGGCTATGACGCTGCGGTTGACCGAGGACGAGAATCGGCAACTCGACGAGCTCGCCGTCGCCGAGGGCCGATCCAAGCAGGACGTGGTGCGACTCGCGCTCGCCGACCGGTGGGCCCGGCTGCACAAGGAACGGCAGCTGACCGAGGTGCTGGCGCGGGTGATGCCCAGGTACGGCACCCTGCTGGACCGCCTCGGCCCCACCTGATCGGTGGCCATCGGGCCAATTTCGGTGCTGTGCCTGAGAAAACCCGCGATTTCTACCTAGATTCAAGTCCTCTATGAAAGCCGCCCCCAATGGCCGATCGGGCGTCCACTGTCAGTGACCCCCGATATCGTCAGACCGCGCGGTGAGCTCGGCCCGTACGCGGGTTCTTCCCTGCCCCGCGAGCTACGTCGACCACGGGAAAAAGGCCGAGTGATCTCCTATCTGGACGCCAGCGACCTGCTGGTGCTGGCAACCGCTGTGACCGGCGGTGACCTCGTCGTTCGCGACGTGGGGCTGCTCGATGCCGCCGCGCACCGCCCCCGCGCCGCCGTTCTCGGCGTCGAGGCGTACGGAACCCTCTGGCTCAAGGCCGCCGCGATGCTGGACTCCATCGTCTGCACCCGCCCGCTCGTCGAGGGCAACTGGCGGCTGGCCTGGGTGGCCGCGGTGACCTTGTGCGACATCAACGGCTGGTGGATCGACGCCGAGGAGGACGACGCGCTGGAGGTCGTCCGCGAGGTCGGGCGCGGCGAGTTCGACGTCGCCGACGTGGCAGCGCGCTTCGAAGCCTGGGCCGTCGCCAAGGAGGAGCAGGGCTGAGCCGCCTCCGGCCCGGAGCTTGACCTGGAGCGCGCTCCAACTTCTACCGTCGTCCTCGTGAGTTATTCGATCGCCGAGGCAGCCGAGCGCAGCGGACTGTCCATGGACACCCTTCGCTACTACGAGCGCATCGGGTTGATCGACCCGCCGGCCCGGGACTCGGGCGGCAGGCGCAGCTACTCCGATGACGACCTCGGTTGGCTCGGGTTCCTGTCCTGTCTTCGCATGACCGGTATGCCGATCCGCCTGATGTGCGAGTACGCCAGGTTGCGGCATTACGGCGCGGCCAGCGCGGGCTCGCGCAAGCAGATCCTGCTGGAACAGCGTGCCGCGGTGCGGGAGCGCATCGCTGAGCTGCAGATGTGCCTGAGCACGCTGGACTACAAGATCGACAACTATGAGACGGTCGAGCAGAGGGTCGCTGAGCTGACCCCGCTCGCCCAGGAAGCGACAGCATCATGAGCAATCTGCCCACCCGTCGGCTCGGTGCGCTTGAGGTCTCCGCTCAGGGCCTGGGGTGCATGGGAATGAGCGAGTTCTACGGCGAGACCGACGAGAAGGAGTCGATCGCCACCATCCACCGTGCCATCGACCTCGGGGTGCGGTTCCTGGACACCGCGGACATGTACGGCCCGTACCTGAACGAGGAGCTGGTCGGGCGGGCCATCGCCGACCGGCGCGACCAGGTCGTGCTGGCCACCAAGTTCGGCATCGTGCGCACCGACGACCCGCACGTGCGTGGTGTGCGCGGTGACGCCGCGTACGTCCGCCAGTCGGTCGAGGGGTCGCTGAAGCGGCTGGGTGTCGACCACATCGACCTGTACTACCAGCACCGGATCGACCCGAACGTGCCAACGGAGGAGACCGTCGGCGCCATGGCCGAGCTGGTCGCCGAGGGCAAGGTCCGGTACCTCGGGCTGTCCGAGGCCGGCGCGGACACCATCCGCCGGGCGCACGCGGTGCACCCGATCGCCGCCCTGCAGAGCGAGTGGTCCCTGTGGTCCCGTGACATCGAGGACGAGGTGATCCCGACCTGCCGTGAGCTCGGCATCGGCATCGTGCCGTACTCGCCGCTCGGCAGGGGCTTCCTCACCGGCCGCTTCACCAAGGCGGCCGACTTCGGCAGCAAGGACTTCCGCGTCGTCGGTCAGCCGCGCTTCAGTGAGGAGAACCTGGCGAAGAACCTCGCCATCGTCGAAACGCTGCGGGAGCTGGCCGCGGCCCGTGGTGTCACCGCGGGGCAGCTCGCGCTGGCCTGGGTGCAGAACCAGGGCGAGGACGTCGTGCCGATCCCGGGCACCAAGCGCCGCAAGTACCTGGAGGAGAACGTCGCGTCCGTCGCGATCGAGCTCAGCGCCGAGGAGCTCGACCGCATCGCGGCCGCGGTGCCGCTCGACCAGGTTGCGGGCAACCGTTACCCCGAGCAGATGATGCGCCTGCTCAACGGCTGAGCTGACGGGATGGCCTCCCGGCCCGTGGGACCGGGAGGCCATCCCGCGCCTAGCCGAGCAGTGTGGAGATCTCCTCACGCAGCGCGGAAAGCCGCTCGCGGCCCCGCTTCCGCGCGTCGTCGAGCTCCGTCGCGGCGGCGACCGGTTCGACGATCTCCAGGTACGCCTTCACCTTCGGCTCCGTGCCCGAGGGGCGAACCAGGACCCGCAGTTCCTGTCCGCGCATCGTCAGCACGTCCGCCTTCGGGCGCAGGTCCGTCACGTCCACGGGGATTCCGGCCAGCTCGGCAGGTGGTTCGGCGCGCAGCCTCGCCATCGTCCTGCCGATCACGCCAAGGTCCTGCACGCGCAGGGAAACCTGGTCGGTGAGGTGCAGGCCGTGCGCGACCGCGAGGTCGTCCAGCGCGTCGAGCAGTGAGCGCCCGGACGCCTTCAGTGACGCGGCAAGATCGCAAGCCAGCACGGCCGCGCTGATCCCGTCCTTGTCCCGCACCACATCGGGGTCGACGCAGTGGCCGATGGCCTCTTCGTACGCGTAGACCAGACCGGTGCCGTTTCCGTCGCCCGCGCGCACGAGCCACTTGAAGCCCGTCAACGTCTCGTCGTAGCGGGCGTTGTGCTTGGCGGCCACCGATCGCAACAACTCGGACGAGACGATTGTGGTCGCCACCAAGGGGTCCGGGTGGGCCGATCGGTCCAAAGTGGACAGAACGCGCTCGCCGAGCAGTGCTCCGGTCTCATCGCCCCGAAGCATTCGCCACGAACCGTCCCGCTGCCGGACGCCGAGCGCGCAGCGGTCCGCGTCCGGGTCGAGCGCAACGGCCAGATCAGCGTCCACAGCGGAGGCCAGCTGGAGGAGCAGGTCCGAGGCGCCGGGCTCCTCCGGGTTCGGGAAGCTCACGGTGGGGAAGTCCGGATCGGGTCGCTCCTGCTCCGCGACCAGATGGACATCGGTGAAACCCGCGTGCGCCAACGTTTCCCGCAATGTCGCCGCGCCAACGCCGTGCAGCGTCGTCGCGGCGACACGAAGTCCGCGCTCGGGGCTCCTCGGCAGGCTGGCAGCTCGCTCCACATAGGACTGAACGAGGTCCTCGCCGAGCGTCGTCCAGCCCTGGGCGACAGGGACGCTGACCGCCGCGCCCACCTTCGCGATGGCCGCCTCGATCTCCCGGTCCGCCGGGGGCACGATCTGCGAACCCGCGTCCAGGTACACCTTGTACCCGTTGTCAGCGGGCGGATTGTGCGACGCGGTCACCTGGACACCGGCCACGGCGTTGAGCTTGCGCACCGCGAACGCCAGCACCGGGGTCGGCAGGGGCCGGGGCAGGACGCGAACGTCGAAGCCGGCCGCGGTGAGCACGCCGGCGACGTCGCGGTGGAACTCCTCCGAGCCGTGCCGCGCGTCGCGCCCGACCACGACGACGCCGCCGGACTTCCCGGCGGCCGCGAGCCACTCTCCAAGACCGGCGGTGGTGCGAACCACGACCGCGCGGTTCATCCCGTTCGGCCCCGGACGAACCGGTCCGCGCAGACCCGCGGTGCCGAAGCTCAGCGGCGCGCGCATCCGGTCGGTCAGCTCGTCGATGGCGGGCTGCTCACCGACCATCGCCTGGGCGAGCAGCCGCTGCAGCTCCTCGCGGTCGGCGGCGTCGACGTCGTCGGCGATCCAGCGGAACGTGCGGTCGCGGAGCTCCGGGGACAGCGTCACGCCCGGCTCACCAGCTCGTGCAGCAGCGTGCCCATCCGGCTCGCGGCCTCGCGACCCGCCTCCAACACCTCTTCGTGGTTCAGCGGCTCGCCGGTGATGCCCGCCGCCAGGTTCGTGACCAGGGACAACCCGAAGACCTCCGCGCCAGCCGCACGTGCGGCGATGGCCTCCAGCACGGTGGACATGCCGACCAGGTCGGCGCCCATCGCGCGCAGCATGCGGATCTCGGCGGGCGTCTCGAAGTGCGGACCGGGCAGACCGGCGTAGACGCCCTCCTCCAGGGCGGGGTCGATCTCCCTGGCGACGGCGCGCAGGCGGCTGGAGTAGAGGTCGGTCAGGTCCACGAACCGCGCGCCGACCAGCGGTGACGCCGCGGTCAGGTTGAGGTGGTCGCTGATCAGGACGGGCTGGCCGACCTGCATGCCCTGCCGCAGGCCGCCCGCAGCGTTGGTCAGGACGACGGTGGTGCAGCCGGCGGCCGTCGCGGTGCGGACCCCGTGCACCGTCTGCGGGATGCCCCTGCCCTCGTAGTAGTGGGTGCGGCCGAGCATCACCAGCACGCGCTTCTCACCGACGCGCACCGAACGGACCGTGCCACCGTGGCCGGCCACGCTCGGCGCGGCGAACCCGGGCAGCTCGCCCATGGGGACTTCGGTGACGAGCTCGCCGATCACGTCGGCGGCCGGGCGCCAGCCCGAACCGAGGATGACGGCGAGGTCGTGCTGGCCGGTTCCGGTGCGCTCGGCCAGGGCCGCTGCGGCCGCGGTGGCGGCGGCTTCGGGGTCGATGGCCGGGTTGAGGGCGTCCGCGTCGCTGGTGGCGGCGGTCGCGCGGGTCTCGATGCTCACGTCCGGAGCCTAGCGACCGGATACGGGCGAGTCAGCTCGCGATGGCGAAGGTGGGCGCGATCCGGTCGTAGAGCTCGGTCTTGCCCCAGTCCTCGGAGTCGGTCGGCACCGTGATCCGGAGCACCCACAGGTCCTTGGTGTTGGGCAGCAGCGTCGCGTAGGTCGTGCGCGCCACCTCGACGCCCGCGCCACGGCCCCGGCTGTTGGACTTGCTGCTCTTGGCCGAGATCGTCCGGTAGATGATCTCCTGCGACCGCTCGTAGGAGTTCTGCGTCGCGGACGGCCGCTGAGAGCTCAGGTTGAAGCTGCCGCCGTCACTCGTGGCCGCCGCGCCCAGCTGCTCGAGGTACCGCGAGATCTTGTTGTGCGGGTAGAAGCCGGCGAAGCGCTCCACGGCCAGCTCGTTGCGGCCGTCCGGCGAGATGAACCTGATCACGGTGCTCGACATGGTCGAGTTGATCCGCTGCTCCTGGAAGTCGGTCCAGTTCTTGGGCACCTGGACGCTGAAGTCGCCACCTTGGTCTCCCTTGGCGAGCTGGGCCACCTCGTTGCGTTGCTCCAGTGCGGCAAGCGGAACGGACTGGACCGCCAGGTTCCCCGTGGTCTTCTGGGTGCTGAAGTCCGGCAACACCCGATAGCCCGCGGCGGTTCTGGCCAGCGCGAACCCGCCACCTGCCGACAAGACGAAGAGGAGGGCGGACAGGGCCACGGTGAGCAGCCGCGCTCCACGCCGCTGCGGCGGTGGCGCGGACGTGGCGGCCAGCATGAACGGCAGCGGCCCCGGGTCGGCGGCGAGTTCCTTCGCCATCGACGCCTCAACCGCTCGTTGGCGCTCCGAGCCGCGCTGCTTCACCTGTTCCACCACGGGGTTCGGCGTCAGTGCGTAGCTGTGCTCGGTCTCGTCGTGCGGGAACAGGCGGGTGCCGGGCTCCGGCAGCAGCGGGTGCAGCCGTCTGCGGACCTCCGCCAGCGGCATGCGGTCGCCGGGGTTCTTGGTCATCAGCCCGGTGATCACCTCGCCGAGCACACCCTCGTCGCTCGGAGCCGGGACCTCCCCGTGCACGACCTGGGTGACCGTCTCCAGCGGGTCGTCCTCCACGTCGTAGGGCGGGGTTCCCTCCATGGCCGCGAAGAGCGTGGCGCCCAGGCCCCACAGGTCGGCGCTGGGCGACGCCGGGTCACCGGAGGCGACCTCGGGCGCGATGTAGGCGGGAGTTCCCAGCAGGAGCCCCGCGCTGGTCAGGGTCGAGTCGGTGACGCTGCGGGCGATGCCGAAGTCGGTCAGTTTGACCCTGCCGTCGGCCCCTACCAGCACGTTTCCCGGCTTGACGTCGCGGTGCGTGACGCCGGCCTGGTGCGCGGCCTCCAGCGCCGCGGCGACCGCGTTGCCGACCTCGGCGGCCTGCGTGACGTTGAGCGGGCCGTGCTTGCGGACCAGTTGGGCGAGGCTGCGCGAGGGCAGCAGCTCCATCACCACGAACGGCTCGCCCTCATGCCGGACGACGTCGAACAGGGTTACCACGTTCGGATGAGAGAGAACGGCGATGGCCCGCGCCTCCCGGAGGGTCCGCTCGCGCATGGCGTCGGCCTCATCCGGCGGCATCCCCAGTGGTAGCCGGACCTCTTTCACCGCGACCTGTCTGCGCAGCATCTCGTCATAAGCAGCCCAGACCGTGCCCATGGCGCCGCGTCCGAGCACCCGCTTGAGCCGGTAGCGCTCGGCGATCAACCGCTCGCTCGGCTCCTGGGACTCGGAGTTCTGGTCAATGTCGGCCGGGGACACGCACCCATTCTCCACATCTCGGAGCCTGTCACCGTCTTGTGCGACAAGTCGGGTCCAACTGCTTACAGAATGTGACCGCAGTGGATTCGCGCGCCAGCTCCCGGATAGGTGAGTTCACCGTGAAATGGCGGGGGAGCCCCCCGCTGCGAATTCTTCCAGACACCCCTGACATTCCTGTCCCCGCGAGCCCCTTTCTCGGCGTAGTTGTCCACATTGGCCCCCGTTGTCCACAGGTCGCCAATTTCGGCTTCTCCTCCGCCCCGCGTCATCGCAACCTGGACGAGGAGCACCACACGAGCAACACGACCTGGGCAGCGAACAAGGAGGTGATGCCTATACGAGCCCACGCGCCGCTGGGGCCCGCCCCTTCCACCACCACACCGCGGTGACGCATGATCCGACGTCATGACCGTGGTTATCGGGATCGACTCCTCGACTCAGTCGTCGAAGGCCATCGCCGTCGACGCCGCCTCCGGCCAGGTGCTCGCCGAAGGCCGCGCCGCGCACCCCGACGGCACCGAAGTCCATCCCGACGCGTGGTGGCGGGCCACTCAGCAGGCCTTGGCCGAGGCCACGGCCGGGCTTTCCGAGCCGGTCCAGGCGATCGCCGTGGCCGGGCAGCAGCACGGGATGGTCACCCTGGACTCCGAGGGCGAGGTCGTCCGTCCCGCGCTGCTGTGGAACGACAACCGCTCCGCGACGCAGGCTCGGCGGCTGACCGAGGACCTGGGCGGACCGACGCGGTGGGCGGAGCGCACCGGTTCGGTGCCGGTCGCCAGCTTCACGGTCAGCAAGCTGGCCTGGCTTGCCGAGCACGAGCCCGCCAACGCGGATCGCACGAGCAGGGTCCTGCTGCCGCACGACTGGATCACCTGGCGGCTGGCCGCACCGGGAACGGAGACGGCGACCGATCGCGGTGACGCATCAGGGACGGGCTACTTCTCGCCTGCGACCGGTGAGTGGCTGCCCGACCTGCTGACCGCCGCCCTCGACGGCCGAGCGCCCGAGCTGCCCCGGGTGCTCGGACCGGCGGAGGCGGCGGGCCGGACCCCGGGCGGGGCCCTGCTCGGGGCCGGGACCGGCGACAACATGGGTGCGGCGCTGGGACTGGGCGCCGGGCCGGGGGACGTGGTCGTGTCCCTCGGCACCTCGGGCACCGTGTTCGCGGTGGCCGAGAACCCGACCGCCGAGCCGACGGGAGCGGTCGCCGGGTTCTGCGACGCCACCGGCCGGTTCCTGCCCTTGGTCTGCACGCTCAACGCGGCGCGGGTGCTCACGGCGACCGCCACGATGCTGGGCGTCGACCTTGCGGGACTGGACCAGCTCGCGCTGCGGGCCGAGCCCGGGGCCGGTGGGCTGGTGTTGCTTCCGTACCTGGACGGGGAGCGCACGCCGCAGCTGCCCGACGCCAGCGGCACCCTCGTCGGGCTCCGCCGGTCGAACATGACGCCGGAGAACCTGGCGCGAGCAGCGGTCGAGGGCATGCTCAGCGGCTTGGTGGACGGCCTTGACGCCCTTCGTCGGCAGGGCGTCGAGGCGCGGCGGGTGTTGCTGGTGGGCGGTGCGGCACGGTCGGCCGCGGTCCGGGCGGTGGCACCGCTGCTGTTCGGCGTGCCAGTGGAGGTGCCGGAGCCCGCCGAGTACGTGGCGCTCGGGGCTGCTCGACAGGCGGCGTGGGCCTTGGCGGGTACTGCGGAGCCACCGGCATGGTCAGTGCGATCCGAGGCTTGCGCGCCTGGCGTGGCCGATGTCGGCGAGGAGCTGCGGGCCGCGTACGCCGCTGTCCGCGACCAGGTCCATGGCCAGTGACCTGCGCTGATTCACCGCCCGTTTGAGCAGTGAATCAGCGCACCACCTGTTCATAGCTGCGTTCTGCCCGCTGACCGGACTTGACCCGGGTGGGCGAGGGTTTTAGTTTGTCGATCCAACAAACGAAGTGGAGGATCATGCGAAGTCCGGCCGATCGCCCGGTCGATCAGACGGGGCTGCGCAGGCTGAACCTGTCGCGGGTGCTTCGGGCGCTCCGTGTGGACGGGCCGCAGTCGCGGGCGCTGCTCGCTCGCCGGACCGGTCTGAACAAGGCCACCACGTCGAGTCTTGTCGGTGAGCTCGAACAGCGTCGGCTCGTGCGACTTGGTGAGATCGTCTCGGGAGCGGTGGGGCGTCCCAGCCAACCCGTCGAGCTCCGTGGTCGGACTGTGTGCGGGATCGGGCTTGAGATCAACGTCAACTACGTCGCTGTCGCTGTCCTCGACCTCACCGACCAGATGGTGTTCTCCAAGCGGGTCCCGCTCGACGTCGTGGCACTCGGACAGGTTGCGGCCATGGATCTCCTGGCCGATCTCGCGGCTGAGGCCATCGCCGAGGTGCGGGACGCGGGCAACTGGGTCACCGGAGTCACCGTCGCGGTACCCGGCCTGGTGGACACCGAGAACGGGATCGTCCGCCACGCGCCCAACCTGCGCTGGCGGGACGCCTCGGTGGTGGAGCGGCTCGTCACCCGGCTCGAACTCCCGCGCGAACGGATCTCGGTCGACAACGACGCCAACCTCTCCGCGCTGGCCGAACACGCGGTCGGGGTCGCAGCTGGCGCCACGGACCTGCTCTATCTCACCGGTGAGGTCGGCGTCGGCGGTGGCGTGATCGCGGACGGTCGGTTGGTCCGAGGGGCGACCGGGTTCACCGGCGAGGTCGGGCACATGCCGCTCAACCCTGAGCCAGCTCCGTGTGGTTGTGGTCGCAGCGGTTGCTGGGAGACGCAGGTCGGCCTGGCCGCGCTGCTGCGGTCGGTCGCCAACTTCGACGACCGGGTCCATGACTCCGCGTTAGACCTTGAGCAGCGACTGCGGGTGATCGCGTCCCGTGCCGCTGACGGTGAACCCAGGACACGTCGCGCTCTGGCGGAGATCGGCTCTGCTTTGGGGATCGGTGCTTCGATCCTGGTCAACATCCTCAACCCCACCGCAATCGTGCTCGGCGGTTACTTCGCCGTGCTCGGCGAGTGGCTTGTCGAACCCGCCCGGCGGGAACTCTCTGAGCGAGTCATGGCGTCCGGCTCCTGCCGTTTGCTGTTGTCCGACCTCGGGTTCACGGCTGCGGTGCGAGGCGGCGCGTACGCCGCTCTGGACCGGGTCTTCGACGACCCGTCGATCGCCCCGCTCGTCGCTCCAGCTGAAGTCCCACACCTTGGAGGCATCGCGTGACCGACTACACCCCGCGCCCTGAGCACAAGTTCAGCTTCGGTCTTTGGACGGTCGGCTGGCCCGGTAACGATCCGTTCGGCATCGCGACCCGGCCGACGATGGACGCCGTGCACGCCGTGGAGAAACTCGCTGAGCTCGGCGCGTGGGGCGTCACCTTCCACGACGACGACCTGATCCCGTTCGGCGCGGATGACCGCGAGCGTGACCAACGCGTGCAGGCCTTCCGCAAGGCGCTTGACGCCACCGGTCTCGTGGCGCCGATGGTCACGACGAACCTGTTCACCCACCCCGTCTTCAAGGACGGCGCGTTCACGGCCAACGATCGTGACATCCGTCGGTTCGCGCTGCGCAAGGTGCTGCGCAACATCGACTTGGCCGCCGAACTCGGTGCCACCACTTATGTGTTGTGGGGCGGTCGCGAGGGTGCGGAGTCGCCTGCGGCGAAGGATGTGCGCGTCGCCTTGCAGCGCTATGCGGAGGCGTTGGACCTGTTGTGCTCGTACGTCAATGAGAAGGGCTACGCCATCCGGTTCGCGTTGGAGCCCAAGCCGAACGAGCCGCGCGGCGACATCCTGCTGCCGACCATCGGCCACGCGCTCGGCTTCATCAACAAGCTCGCGCACCCCGAGATGGTCGGCCTGAACCCCGAGGTCGGACACGAACAGATGGCCGGGCTGTCCATGGTGCACGGGGTCGCACAGGCGTTGTGGCAGGACAAGCTGTTCCACATCGACCTCAACGGCCAGAACGGGCCGCGCTTCGACCAGGACCTGCGTTTCGGCAACGGGGACGTCAAGACGGCCTTCTTCCTCGTCGACCTCCTGGAGCGGGCGGGCTACGAGGGGCCGAGGCACTTCGACTTCAAGCCCGCGCGCACCGAGGACGAGGACGGCGTGTGGGCGTCGGCCGAGGCGTGCATGCGCAACTACCTGATCTTCGCCGACCGGGCGCGGTCGTTCCGGGCCGATCCCGAGGTCGCTGAGGCGTTGCGGGCATCACGGGTCGCCCAGCTCGCGGTACCGACCCTGTTGCCCGGTGAGACCCTCGACGACCTGCGTGCCGAGGAGTTCGACCCGGAGATCGCGGGTACTCGGGGGATGGGGTACGAGCGGTTGGACCAGCTCGCCCTGGAACATCTTGTCGGCGTCCGGTCAGGCGGTAACGAAAAGTAACAAAGGACATAAAGATCGCTGACCAGGGTGACCTCGCGCGGGTGAGGAGGGCAGACTCAAAGCGTCACCTGTTGCTGGAGGAGGCAGTCATGCGTGCAACGAGCCGAGCGATCGTGGTCACCCTGTTCGGGGTGTTGGCGTTGCTCGCTGTCACGCCCGTCTCCTCGGCGCTCCCGGCTCCGGCACAGATCGGCGTGGTGGTGGCGCAGCAGCCGACGACCACCGCGCCGCCGACCGAGGGGCAGCAGCCCGCCGTGCCGGAGGACCGCAACCGGGTCACCATCGGCATCATCGCGGTCGTGCTGCTCGGCACGGTGCTGCTCGGCCGCCGCATTCGCAAGCGGGCGCAGAAGGCCTGAGCCACGCCTGGCGGTCACACAATCGTGCAAGGGCGATCAGCGCAATTGCGCACTATTGCTCGGTGACGTGCCGTGGCCGGCTCGGCTCACTGAGTGATAACGGCGCTTCTCAGTACGGAAGTACGGTTTTCTGGCGGTGTAAACCGGGTTCGAAAACGTTCCGTCTTCGTTGACGATTCACGGGACATAGCGCTGCACTGCGTGGAAGCGTTACGCCGTGACCGGTTATCCGGATACAGCCAGACCGAACTCGGTTGCTCCACTCGGCGCAGCGTGGCGACCGGCAATCGCGCCAGCCCGCTTCTTGATCACCTATGAAGAGTGCATGGTGCAGGATGGATGCACATGAGCACCGACACCAAGGCCCAGTGCCGCTCCGCCGTTGAGCGGCATGCGGATGCGCTTGTCGAGCTCTCCCACGCCATCCACGCGGACCCCGAGCTCGCCTACCAGGAGCACCGCGCGGCGGCCAGGGTCGCCGACGTCCTCCAGCGCGAGGGCTTCGCCGTCGAGCACGGCGTCGGCGGCCTGGAGACCGCCTTCACCGCGACCTACGGCTCCGGTGAGCTGGTCGTCGGGCTGTGCGCGGAGTACGACGCGCTCCCGGAGATCGGCCACGCGTGCGGCCACAACGTCATCGCCGCCGCGTCGACCGGCGCCGCGCTGGCCCTCGCCGAGGTCGCCGATCAGCTCGACATCACCGTCAAGCTCGTCGGCACCCCCGCGGAGGAGGTCGGCGGCGGCAAGGTCGCGCTACTGGAGGCCGGCGTCTTCGACGACGTCGCGCTGGCGATGATGGTCCACCCCTCACCCGAGGAGTCCGTCGCGTGCACGTCGCTGGCCATCGCCGACGTCGAGGTGCGCTACAGCGGACGGACCTCGCACGCCGCCGCGGCTCCGCACCTGGGGATCAACGCGGCCGATGCGATCACCGTCGCCCAGGTCGCCATCGGATTGCTCCGTCAGCATCTCGAAAGCGGCCAAATGGTGCACGGGATCGTCACACACGGCGGTGCGGCGCCTAACATTGTCCCAGCGGACACCGCCGCCGTCTTCTACCTTCGCGCGACGGACCTCGGCTCCTTGCGACGTCTGGAGAACCGAATCCGGGACTGTTTCAAGGCAGGCGCCGTCGCGACCGGCTGTACGCATGAGGTCACCCACATCTCAGCCATCTATGCCGAGCTGAACCCCGACCAGTGGTTGGCCTCGGCTTATCGAAAGTCGATTTCCGAACTCGGCCGGGTACCGATGGACCCGGAAGAGGAGCGGAAACGACAACTCTGGAGTACCGACATGGGCAACATCACCCGAGCGTTGCCCGCCATTCACCCCACAATCGCCATCGACTGTGGAGACGCGGTGAACCACCAGCCCGAGTTCGCGGCGGCCTGCGCGTCGGCATCTGCCGACCGCGCTGTGCTCGACGGCGCGCTCGCGCTCGCGTGGACCGCCGTCGCCGCCGCCGGCGACGGGGAGCAGCGCGCCCGGCTGCTCCGCGGCGTCGCGGACCGTCTCTCCGGTCGGGTCGCCGCGGACGCGGCGGCAGCAGGAGGTTTCGCGTGACCGTCCTCGACTCTCGTCCCGACTACCCGCGGGGTGCCCGCGACCACTCCGAAGTGCTGATCACCGAGTCCGGCGCGACCATGTCCACTGTGGAGGACCTCGGCGCAGGACGCGGGCCGTCCTGGCTGGACGCCTGGATGCTGCGCCACGCGCAGGACGTGGTCAGCTGGCGCAGGCACATCCACGCCCACCCCGAGCTGTCCAGGCAGGAACACGCGACAACGGAGTTCCTCGCCGAGAAGCTGGAGTCGGTGGGTCTCAAGCCCCGGCTGCTCCCCGTCGGCACCGGGCTGATCTGTGACATCGGTTCCGGGCCGCGCTGCGTCGCGCTGCGCGCCGACATCGACGCGCTGCCGCTGACCGAGCGCACCGGCAACCCCTTCTCGTCCACTGTGGACGGCGTGATGCACGCCTGTGGCCACGACGCGCACACCACGGTCCTGCTCGGCGCCGCGCTCGCGCTCGCGCACGCGCCCGGTCTGCCCGGCCGGATCCGGCTGATCTTCCAGCCCGCCGAGGAGGTCATGCCCGGCGGCGCGCTGGACGTGCTCGCCGCGGGCGGGCTCGACGGCGTGGAGCGGATCTTCGGCCTGCACTGCGACCCCCGGCTGGAGGTCGGGCGGGTCGGCACCAGGGTCGGCGCGATCACCTCCGCCAGCGACCTGATTGAGCTGCGGCTGACCTCACCGGGCGGCCACACCTCACGGCCGCACCTGACCGCCGATCTGGTGCACGCGCTGGGCACCGTGATCACCGGGCTGCCCACGCTGCTCTCCCGGCGGGTGGACCCGCGGTCGGGCACCGTGCTGGTCTGGGGCGCGGTCCAGGCGGGTGAGGCGGCCAACGCCATTCCCCAGGAGGGCGTGCTGCGCGGCACGCTGCGCACCGGCAACCGGGACACCTGGGCCGAGCTGGAGCCGCTGGTCCGTGAGCTGATCACCTCGCTGCTCGCGCCGATGGGAGTCGGTTTCGACCTCCAGCACCGTCGCGGTGTGCCGCCCGTGGTCAACGAGCGGGAAAGCACCAGGCTGCTGCGCTCCGGTGTGCTCGCCGCCCTTGGCGAGAACGCTCTGGCGGGTACCGAGCAGTCCTCCGGCGGCGAGGACTTCGGCTGGTACCTGGAGCACGTCGAAGGCTCCTTCGCGCGGCTCGGTGTCTGGCCAGGCCACGGCCCGCAGCGTGACCTGCACCAGCCCACCTTCGACCTGGACGAGCGGGCGCTGCTCGCCGGTGTCCGCGTCATGGTGCACACCGCGCTGACCGCGCTGGCCTGATCGACGGCGTGTTGGCTCGCCAGGGGCGGCTGGTCACACCAGCCGCCCCTGTCAAGTCGGGGACCGGCACCTTCGGTCAGTTGTCCACAACGGCCGGAGTTGTCCACAGCTAGCCGAATCCTCCCGCCACACCACCCCGGTTTGCTGGATGGTCGTGGCATGCCTCATCGACCCGACCCCTGGCACGGGGCGCACAGCTACCAGCGGTTCCGCGCCGTTCTGGGCGACACCAAGCTGCGGTACGCGCTGCGTCACGGCAGGCTCGTCCAGCCCTGGCGCGGAGTGGTGGTACCGCGGGAACGGATGGGTGACCCGCGGACCATGGCGGCGGCCGCGCTGATGGCCATCGGTGGCGGCGCCGTGCTCTCCGGTTTCACCGCCGCCTCGATGTACGGCTGCGCCGCCGCCGACACCCACCAAGTGCACGTCACCGTCCCGTACTCGCGCTGGCCACGCAGCAGACCGGGACTGGTGATCCGGCACAGCCGGTTCGCGACCGACGACGTGGTGGAGCTCGACGGGCTCCCGGTGCTGGCGCCGGATCTGGTCTTCTCCGAGCTGTTGTGCACCGGGCCAAGGCCCACGGCGCTCGCCTGCGCCGACCAGCTGATGCGTTCACTGCCGGGGGACCTGCAGCCGGTTTTCCGGGAACAGATGCATCACCGGCTCGACCGGCGTGACGATCGGCGCGGCGTGTCCGGAGCGCACGCGATGGTCGACCTGATCACCGAGCGGGTCGAGACACCGCAGGAGAGCTGGTTGCGACTCCTGGTCGTTGACCATGGTTTTCCGTTGCCCGAGTCGCAGTACGAGGTCCGTGACCGTGATGGGACGCCATTGCGGCGGGTCGCGCTCGCGTGGCCGGAGCTACGGATCGCGCTGGCCTACAGCGGGCCGGATCGTCGGCCACTGGACTCGGCGCGCGACGCGGGACAGGACCGGGCGCTGTCCCGGAAGGGATGGATCTCCGTGCGCGCGGGCGCGGCGGATCTCCGCGCGCCGACCGCGTTGATGACCCGGTTGTGGGCCGCGTTCCGGCAGCGACGGGCCGCCGGATGCGGGGATCAGGTGGGGCCGAGGCCCGCGCAGGGCCTGGTGCGCAGGTCGTTGACGTAGTCGGCCGGGGCGCCCGCGGCTTCGGCCGCGTCCGCGACCACGCCGAGGTAGCGGGCCGACGGCAGGCCACCCTCATAGGCGTCGAGCACGTACAGCCAGGCGAGCACCGAACCCTCCAGGGTCTGCACCCGGAGCCGGATCTTCTTGTAGAGGCCCAGCTCCGCGCCTTCCCACCGATCGAGGCGCTCCTCGTCGAAGGGACTGACGTCGTAGAGCACGACGAAGACCTGGGATGTGGGGTCCTCGACGATCGTGGAGAGCGCGCCCTCCCAGCCGAGATCCTCACCGCCGAAGGTCATTCTCCAGCCAACGAGCCACCCCGCGCCTGACATCGGCGAGTGTGGAGCTCGCTCCTTCATCTGGTTCGGTTCCATGTTGGACCCGTAGGCGGCATACAGCGGCACGAGAGACAGAGTAGCGACCTCGATCACGAGATGGGACCCATCGGGCAATGCGGCCACCCGCTCACACCGTTCGGGTAGCGCGTACGGTTGACGCGCTCGGCGTTGGGAGCTAGTGCTCTAGGAGGAGTTTCCGTGACCCGCATCGTGATCATGGGCGGCGGACCTGCCGGGTACGAGGCGGCGCTGGTCGCCGCGCCGCACGGTGCCGACGTGACCGTCGTCGAGGACGAGGGTGTCGGCGGTTCGTGCGTGCTCTACGACTGCGTGCCGTCCAAGACCTTCATCGCCTCCTCTGGCGCCCGCGCGGCCTTCCGCTCGGCCGACGAGCTGGGCATTCGCAACGACGACGCCGAGGTTGGCGTCGAGTTGCCGGTGGTCAACGGCCGGGTTCGTGGCCTCGCGCTCGCCCAGTCCGCCGATGTCCGGGCGCGCCTGCAGCGCGAGGGGGTGCGCATCCTCTCCGGCCGCGCGCGCTTCTGCGACGACGCCCCCGGCCTGGCCCAGCACCGGGTCGCCGTGGAGATGCTCAACGGCAACTCCGAGGTGCTGCCCGCCGACGTGGTGCTGATCGCCACCGGTGCCAGCCCGCGCATCCTGCCGGGCGCCCAGCCGGACGGTGAGCGCATTCTCACGTGGCGCCAGATCTACGACCTGCCCGAGCTCCCCGAGCACCTGATCGTGATCGGCTCCGGTGTCACCGGCGCCGAGTTCGCTTCGGCCTACACCGAGATGGGCGTCAAGGTCACCGTGGTCTCCAGCCGGGACCGCGTGCTGCCGCACGAGGACGCCGACGCCGCCGCGGTGCTGGAGGACGTCTTCGCCGAGCGCGGAACCACGATGATCAAGTACGCCCGCGCCGACCGGGTCGAGCGCACCAAGGACGGCGTGCAGGTCTACCTGGCCGACGGCCGCATGGTCGAGGGCAGCCACGCGCTGATGACCGTCGGCTCGGTGCCCAACACCGGCGACATCGGCCTGGACAGCGTCGGGGTCGAGCTCGGCAAGGGCGGGTTCATCCCGGTCGACCGCGTCTCGCGCACCAACGTCTCCGGTGTCTACGCCGCTGGGGACTGCACGGGGCTGCTGATGCTCGCCTCGGTCGCGGCCATGCAGGGCCGGATCGCGATGTGGCACGCGCTGGGCGAGGGCGTCCAGCCGATCAAGCTCAAGACCGTCGCGGCGAACGTGTTCACCCACCCCGAGATCGCCACCGTGGGCATCAGCCAGGAGGCCATCGACTCCGGCAAGGTGCCCGCCCGCACCATCATGCTGCCGCTGGCCACCAACGCCCGCGCCAAGATGGAGGGCCTGCGCCGCGGCTTCGTGAAGCTGTTCTGCCGCCCGCAGACCGGCGTGGTCATCGGCGGCGTCGTGGTGGGCCCGTCGGCCAGCGAGCTGATCCTGCCGATCGCGCTCGCCGTGCAGAACCAGCTGACCGTCGAGCACCTGGCCTACACCTTCTCGGTGTACCCGTCGCTTTCCGGGACGATCACCGAGGCCGGGCGTCGTCTGATGCGACACGACGACCTCGACTGAGCCACGGCATTTTCTTCAAGGGCCACGGGGCGCCGTGGCCCTTTTGGTTGCCACGGCAGGGAAAAGTGGAGTCCCCGGAAAAGCGACAACCACGCATGGGCAAGAAAGGGGGCGCCCCGCTTCGGCGGGACGCCCCATTTCTTTCGACGATCAGTCGTCGTCCTTCTCGGTCCAGTCGAAGGTCTTCGTGACCGCCTTCTTCCAGTTCCGGTACTCACGGTCGCGGGTCTTGTCGTCCATGGACGGCTCCCACTGCTTGTCCTGCGCCCAGTTCTCGCGGATGTCGTCCTCGGAGGCCCAGAACCCGGTCGCGAGACCGGCCGCGTACGCCGCGCCCAGCGCCGTGGTCTCGTTGACCACGGGGCGGATCACCGGGACGCCGAGGATGTCGGCCTGGAACTGCATCAGCGTCTCGTTGACCACCATGCCGCCGTCGACCTTGAGCGAGGTGAGCGGAACACCGGAGTCTGCGTTCATCGCCTCGATCACCTCGCGCGACTGGAAGGCCGTGGCCTCCAGCACCGCGCGGGCGATGTGGCCCTTGTTCACGTAGCGGGTCAGGCCGACGAGCGCGCCACGGGCGTCGGAGCGCCAGTACGGCGCGAACAGCCCGGAGAACGCGGGCACGATGTACGCACCACCGTTGTCCTCCACGGTCTTGGCGAACTCCTCGACCTCGGCGGCGGTGCTGATCAGGCCGAGGTTGTCGCGCAGCCACTGGACCAGCGAGCCGGTGACCGCGATCGAGCCTTCGAGCGCGTACACCGGGGCGTTGTCACCGATCTTGTAGCAGACCGTGGTGAGCAGGCCGTTCTCGCTGAGCACCTTCTCCGTGCCGGTGTTGAGCAGCACGAAGTTGCCGGTGCCGTAGGTGTTCTTGGCCTCGCCGGGGGACAGGCACGCCTGGCCGAAGGTGGCGGCCTGCTGGTCGCCGAGGATGCCCGCGATCGGCACCCCGGCCAGCGCGCCGCGCTCGCGGACCTTGCCGTACTCCTCGGAGGAGGACCGGATCTCCGGGAGCATGGACAGCGGGATGCCCATCTCCTTGGCGATCTCGGCGTCCCAGGACAGCGTGTCCAGGTCCATCAGCAGGGTGCGCGAGGCGTTGGTCGGGTCGGTGACGTGCACGCCGCCGTCGACCCCGCCGGTCATGTTCCACAGCACCCAGGTGTCCATGTTGCCGAAGAGGAGCTCGCCCGCCTCGGCCTTCTCCCGCGCGCCCTCGACGTTCTCCAGGATCCAGGCGACCTTGGGGCCGGAGAAGTAGGTGGCCAGTGGCAGACCGGTCTTGCCGCGGTAGCGCTCCTGCCCGCCGCCGAGGTCGCCGAGGCGGTCGCAGATCTTGTCGGTCCTGGTGTCCTGCCAGACGATCGCGTTGTAGACCGGCTTTCCGGTGCTCTTGTCCCACACCACCGCGGTCTCGCGCTGGTTGGTGATGCCGACCGCCACGATGTCCGCGGTGGTCAGGTCGGCCTTGGCCAGCGCGCCCGCCGCGACCCGGCGGGCGTTCTCCCAGATCTCCTCGGCGTTGTGCTCGACCCAGCCCGCCTTCGGGAAGATCTGCTCGTGCTCCACCTGGTCGGAGGACACCACTCGACCCGAGTGGTTGAAGATCATGCAGCGGGTGGAGGTGGTCCCCTGGTCGATCGCTGCCACGTACTGCGTCATGCCACTGTCGCCTTTCTGCGTGGGCTGGAGAGCGTGCTCAGGTCAGGGCCATTGCGAGCAGACCGGCCAGCGCGCCGCCGATCAGCGGGCCCACCACCGGGACCCAGGAGTAACCCCAGTTCGCGCCGCCCTTGCCCTTGATGGGCAGCACCGCGTAGGCGATGCGCGGGCCGAGGTCGCGGGCCGGGTTGATCGCGTAGCCGGTGGGCCCGCCGAGGGAGTTGCCGATGCCGATCACCACGAACGCCACGGCCGCGTAACCCAGCGCGGAGTTGCCGAACTCCGGGACGCCGTGCTCGGCGACCTTCGCGGTCGGGCTGGCCAGCACCCAGAACACCAGCACGAAGGTGCCGATCACCTCGGTGACGACGTTCCACGGCTTGTTGTCGACGGTGGGACCGGTGGAGAACACGCCGAGGGTGTTGGCCGGGTCGTCGTGGGTGTCGAACTGGAGCTTGTAGGCCAGCCAGCACAGCGTCGCACCGAGGAACGCGCCGACCATCTGTCCCGCGAAGTAGATCGGCACCTGGTTCCAGTCGACCTTCTCCGCCACCGCGAGGCCGAGGGTCACCGCCGGGTTCAGGTGCGCGCCGCTGGGAGCGGCGACGCTGGCACCCGCGAAGACCGCGAAGCCCCACCCGAAGTTGATCAGCAGCCAGCCCCCGTTGTGCCCGAGGGAGTTCTTCAGGGTGACGTTGGCCACCACCCCGGCGCCCATCAGGATCAGGATCCCCGTCCCGATCAGTTCCCAGACGAAGATCTCTCCGCCAGTCATCGCTGCCCCTCCGTGTTCCGTCCACCGGTCCACATGCGACAGCGACCCACGTCAGGGTGCGGCGCCGCATCCTCGAACTCGGCGGACCGTACTTCCGCAGACGAGTGGATGTCCACGGATACTTTCTGAACCAGGTGATTCCGTTACCCCGATGACATGGGTGTTCGGCTGATCGGACTGCCGAGTAGCGTGATTGCTGGTCCAATACGCCGACGCCGGGCACAGGGAGGCGATGCCGCGTGGCGAAGCGGGAAGCACGAGGATCGACCGGCAGGACGGCGCGGCCGGCGGGTGCGGCCGAGCTGGGTCCGGCCGACCGGGAGCGGAGCTGGCAGCAGCTCGGTTCGGAGCAGTTCGACGTCGTGGTCATCGGCGGTGGCGTGACCGGCGCGGGCGCCGCGCTGGACGCGGCCACCCGTGGCCTTCGGGTCGCCCTCGTCGAGGCGCGCGACCTGGCGTCCGGGACCTCCAGCCGCTCCAGCAAGCTTTTCCATGGCGGATTGCGCTATCTGGAGCAGTTGGAGTTCGGTCTGGTCCGAGAGGCGCTGCGGGAGCGGGAGCTGATGCTGACCCGCCTGGCGCCGCACCTGGTGAAGCCGGTGAGCTTCCTCTACCCGTTGACGCACCGGATCTGGGAGCGGCCGTACACCGCCGCGGGCCTGATGCTCTACGACACGATGGGCGGCGCGCGCTCCGTTCCGGGACAGAAGCACCTCACCAGGGCGGGCGCGCTGCGCATGGTGCCCGCGCTCAAGCGGGACGCGCTGATCGGCGGCATCCGCTACTTCGACGCGCAGGCCGATGACGCGCGGCACACGATGACCGTGGCCCGCACCGCCGCCCACTACGGCGCGGTCGTGCGGACCTCCACCCAGGTCATCGGAATGCTGCGCGAGTCCGACCGCGTCTGCGGTGTGCGCGTGCGCGACGTGGAGACCGGCGAGGAGACCGAGGTCCAGGCGCACGCGGTGATCAACTGCACGGGTGTGTGGACCGACGCGATCCAGAAGCTCTCCGGCAGCCGGGGCCGGTTCCGGGTGCGGGCGAGCAAGGGCGTGCACATCGTCGTCCCGCGCGACCGGATCGTCTCCGAGAGCGGGATGATCCTGCGCACCTCGAAGTCCGTGCTGTTCGTGATCCCGTGGCGCAACCACTGGATCGTCGGCACCACCGACACCGACTGGAACCTCGACCTGGCACACCCGTCCGCGACCAAGCAGGACATCGACTACATCCTCGAACAGGTCAACAAGGTACTCGCGACGCCGTTGACCAAGGACGACATCGAGGGCGTGTACGCGGGTCTGCGCCCGCTGCTCTCCGGCGAGAGCGACGACACCTCCAAGCTCTCCCGCGAGCACGCGGTCGCGCGGGTGTCCCCCGGCCTGGTGGCCATCGCGGGCGGCAAGTACACGACGTACCGGGTCATGGCCGCCGACGCGATCAACGCGGCCGCCGTCGACCTGCCCGGCCGGATCGCGCCGTCGATCACCGACAAGGTGCCGCTGCTCGGCGCGGACGGCTACCACGCGCTGGTGAACCAGGCCGACCAGCTGGCCGCGAAGCACGGACTGCACCCGTACCGGGTCCGGCACCTGCTGGACCGCTACGGCTCACTGGTGCACGAGGTGCTCGCCGAGGCCGACGGCAGGCCCGAGCTGCTGCGGCCGGTGCCGGGCGCCCCGGACTACCTCCAGATCGAGGTGGTCTACGCCGCCAGCCACGAGGGCGCGCTGCACCTGGAGGACGTGCTCACCAGACGCACCAGGATCTCCATCGAGTACCCGCACCGCGGTGTGGAGTGCGCGGAGAAGGTCGCCGAGCTGATGGCGGGCGTGCTCGGCTGGGACGACAAGACGATCAAGCGCGAGGTGGAGGTCTACACCGCGCGGGTCGAGGCGGAGCGGGACTCCCAGACGCAGCCCGACGACCAGGCCGCCGACGCCAAGCGGACCGCGGCGCCGGAGGCGCGGCAGCAGATGCTGGAGCCCGCGGCGAACTGATCGACGACAGGGGCGCCCTCCGCTGGGAGGGCGCCCTTCGCGTTGCTACAGATCGGGATCGGTGAGCTCGGTGAGCAGCTCGTCGAGGTGCTGGGTCAGCCTGCGGGCGTCGGCGGGGGAGATCGTGCTCCACGGGACTCCGCCCGGCGAGGTGCTCCGCGTCTGGAGGTAGCGCCCCGCGGGCGTGTCGAAGAACGCGATCACCCGGTCCGCGCGCCGCCGCTTGCCGTGCTCGTCCCTTGCCGCCGCGCCGAACTGGCCGCGATCACCGACCTCACTGACCACAGTGGACAGTGCGTTCGCGTCCTCGGCCCGGACCCCGTACTGGCGAAGCGCGGCCTCAAGCGCCGCAACAGAATCCCCGGCCTGCGCCGCGGCGGCGTCCAGGTCGGAGCTCGGCAGCGTGATCGAGCGCCCCGGCCCCGCGGGCAGCGGCGGCAGCACCGACAGCGCGGTCCTGGGGAGGCCGTAGTCGGCGACCTGGCGCAGCGTCAGCTGAGAACCTTCAAGCACCGCAAGCACTCCGTCGCTCCCGCGCGCCGCGGCGAGTACCCGCACGCTGCGGCCGAGCCACACGCGGCCGTCGACCTCGCGGTCCGGCAGGGCGAGCACTCCGAGCATCTGCTCCAGCTCGGCATCCAACCGGATCGGCCTGCCCAGACCGCGTTCGCCGATGTCGTCCCACACCGCCCGCTCCAGCTCCGCGCGCTCGCTGTGGGTCTTTCCCGGCGAAGGAACCCTGAGCACCAAAGGCATCTCCGGCAGGCCCAGGTGGTTCCAGAGCACGTCGAACTCCACTGTGGAGAGCACGACCTCCCGGGCAGGGGCCTCGCCGAAGAGCGTCACGACAGCGGGCCCTCCCCGATCACCGGCGGGGCGACCAGGAAGGAGTCGCCGAAGATGTCGTCGGTCTCGACCAGGTAGTCGGCGCGGCGGTGCTCGCGGTCCTCCTCGCGCCTGGTCGAGGCACCGACGAGCACCCCGTCGGAGCGCACCTGCTCGACGCCGACCACGCCGTAGCCGGCGGGTGGCGGGGTGGGACGCGCCGGGGTCGCGGCCGCCGACGCCTGGGTGACCGCGCCGACCGGGCGCTGCTCGACCGGCGGGACCGCGCCGGGCGACGCACTCGCGGAGGCCAGCGAGGTGACTCCGGGCAGTGCCGGGGCCGGACGTGCAGTGGGGGCCGGGTTGAGCTGCGCGGCCGTGGGGGTGGCGGCGCGCGGGCCGGGCGTGATCTGCTTCGCCGCCTGCGACCCGGTGACCGGGCGGCCGGGCTGGCTCGTGGTGCCCCGGCTGACGGGGTTGCGCTGGGTGGGGACGGAGCCGCCACGCGGGCGGGTGACCGCCCTGCCGGTGCCGGGCACCGGAGCCCCGTCGACGCGCGGCTGCACGGGCTCGACTGTGAGCTGCGGCGGCTGGCTGAACTGGCCGAGCGTGCTGGTGTTGGCCGTGGTCTTGCTCTGGTAGGCCGACATCACCTCGACCGCCTGGCGTTCGGCCGACGAGCGCGCGACCTCCTGGCGCTCGTAGTCGGTCTGCCCGCCGAACAGGTGCACCAGGCCGGTCACCAATGCGCACGGTTCCTCGGCGACCACCTTGACCGGCCGCGGCATGTCGGCGCGCGCCTTGCCGATGTGCTCGGCCTGCTGCTCGGCCGACAGGCGCATGGCCTCGGCGCCGGTCTTGGCGTCGCGGGCCCACTGCACCAACGGGTTGAGCTTGCCCTGCGCCGCGTCGGAGGCCTTGCCCTCCCAGCCCGCACCGCCCCGGTTGAGCGCCGCCTTGATGTCCTTGTCGATCTCTTCGAGCGCCTTGGACATCTCGGACCAGCGACGGATCGACGCGGCCGAGGCCGCCGGTCCTGGGCCGCTGTGCAACTGGCGGTACAGCTCCTCGTGCGAGTAGCCCTGCCAGCGATGGTCGGCGTTCATACCGTCGCCTCCTCAGCCGGGAAGTAGGTCAGCAGCCGGACTGCTTGTCGTCCATCAGGTCCCGGTTACCGCGCTCCACGCCCCGGTAGCCGCGTTCGATCTCCTCCAGCGCGAGCACCGCGTTGTTCAGCTGCTGCTGGTACCCCTCCAGCGCGCCGAGCGCGGCCTCACCGCTGTCCACGGAGCGGTCGTTGAACTTCGCGGCCGCCTCGGAGCTGACGGGGTCGCCCGCCCACGGCCGGATGCGCAGGTCCGACCGGGCCTGGCCGACCTCGGGGGTGAGCCGGTCCAGCGCGCGCTGGAACGCCTTGCGCATCGTCGGGATCGCGGCCTTCTCGACCTTCATCCGTTGCTGCCCGGAGCCCCCGGACACCGCTTCCGAGGTGGCGAGCTGGCGGGACAGGTCGCCGTTCGGGGCGTTGGAGAACGGCACGGTGCACTCCCGGTCTCTGCGCGCGCGGATGTCTTGCCGGGGTCACTGTAGCGACTGTGTGTGATCACTTGGAGTGCTTCCCGTGACGAAACCCGGACCGGGCTAGGCACTCAGCGCGTTCGTTCCCTCACTTTGCGCTGATCAGGGTGCTCATGGCGGCTTGGGCAACCTCCTGAGCGCGGGAACACATTTGCTCAAGCGACGGGGGGTGGGCATTGCCGGAGTTCCCGAACTGAACGTCGAGGAACTGGCCGGCGGCAACGTCGACGTCGACGTTGCAGAAGCCGGTCTGGGCGGCGGTGCGCACCACGAGCGCGGGGAAGCCCGCGACCTGTGTCTGGGTGGCGTCGGCCTGCGCGGTCTCGTCGAGCCACACCTCGACGCCCTGCTCGGTCACCAGGCCGATGCGCACCGCGAGCGCGCGCGTGCTGTCCCGGAAGTCGCAGACCTTGGCGTTGCCCATGTTCGGGTTGCGACCGGCCTGCGGCGGGCGGTCCATGCCGAGGTCCTTGCGCTGTGCGGCGGTCAGCAGCTTGCACGGGTCGGCCTTGTCGAGCCTCAGCTCGCGTGGCCGCGGCGGCAGCGTGATCGGCGTCGTGGTGGGCAGCGGCTCGTCCACCCGGGTCCGCCGCTGCTCGTGCGCGCTGATCGCCGGGGCCGACGTGCAGCCCGTGGTCAGGGCGGCGACCAGGAAGACAGTCAGGAGCCCGGCTGTGCGCATGCGACGTACCGTAGCGACCCGGTTTCTCAGGCTCGCAGTGTCCAGACCACGAGCGTCTCCGGGCGGCCGTCGACCTCGATCTCGTTGCGCAGCTTGTGGGACAGGGTGAACCCGCACTTCTCCGCGACGCGGGCCGAGGCCGCGTTGCCCTCGGCGTGGTCGTAGCTGACCTCCTTGAGGTCGAGCGCGCCGAACCCGAAGCGCAGCGCGGCGCCGATCGCCTCCACGGTCGTGCCCCGGCCCCGAGCGAGCGGATGCGCCCAGCACGCGACCTCGGCGGTGCCCGCGTCCAGGTCGAGGTTCTTCAGGCCGACCTCGCCGAGCAGCTCACCCGTTGCCGGCTCGGCGACGGCCCACGAGCAGCGCTCGTCGTCGGCCCACTCCTGGGCGCGCAGCGCGACGTAGCGACCCGCGGCCTCCAGATCCGGCACGTTGTAGTGGTAGACCCAGCGCCGCATCGCCTCGTCCGCGAAGGCGGTCACCAGCGCGGGGCGGTCGTCCAGCCGGTCGTCCGCGCGCAGGGTGCGCAGGTAGTGGTTGCCCGCGTTGATCTCGACGGCGTCCACGGCCTCAGTCCTCGTCGTCGCGTCGCCGGCCCCGGATCTCTCGCCGCACCTCCCGGTGCCGGTCGCGGATCTCCTGGTGCATTTCCCGATGCATCTCCAGGTGCTTGCGGCGCCGCTTCGCCCGCTTGCGCTGCTGCTTCGCGCGCTCCTCCGGGTCGTTCCAGTTCTGGCCCCAGATCGCGCCGAGGAACACCGACAGCGCGAGCGGGGCGAGGAACACCAACCAGGTGTTGAGGATGAAGAACAGCGGGACCATCGCGATCCAGGACACCGCCATGACCCCGGCGGCGATCCGCTGCGCCTTCGACTGCTGCGGGACGTCGAGCTCGTCCGAGCCGGGGTCCGCCGCGACCGCGGGCACCGTCGTGGCCGCGCGGGGGACCATGCCGCTCAGGTCGGGGTGGGGCTCCGGCAGGTCGGCGAAGACCGCGAGCAGTTCGCCCTGGGTCCGCGCGGTGGTGACCTTGGCCGTGCGCTCGCCGTACTCCTCGACGTCCAGCCGCCCGGCCGTGAAGTGCTTGCCGAGTGCTTGGACGGCGGCTTCCCGTTCCGTGTCACCGACGCGGAGCAGGGACGGGTCAGGTTCGCTCACAAGAATGAATGTTAAGCCCGCTCACCGACAACAGGTCAGCCTCCGCCGAACATCAGCAGCAGGACCAGGCCCACGACGACCAGCCCGATGACGAATGAGCCCGAGCCGAAGGTGCCGAGGATGGTCACCACGACGCCGAGCACGATGATCGGCACGGTGATGGCGGCGATCACCCAGGTGCTCGGACCGCGCTTGACCGGCGGGTGCGCGATCTGCGGCTCGTGGGAGATCGGCGGTGGGGTGTAGGCGGTGTAGGTGTCGAGCTGCCGAGGCGCCTCGAAGTTCGGGTGCGGCCCCGGCAGGTCGAGGAACAGCCGGAGCAGATCGCCCTGGGTGCGGGCGGCCGCGGCCTGGGTGGCGCGGTCGCCGTACTCCTCCGGTGTCAGCCTGCCCGCGGTCAGGTGCTCGTTGAGCAGGCGCTCGGCATCGACCCGGTCGGCGTCGCCGATCCGGATGTCCGGCAAGGAAGGGTCACCCACCCTGCCGATCGTACGGCCGGGAGGGTCCAGACCGCAGCATGCGCACCAGCGCGAGCGCGACGAAGACCATCGACGAGAGCACGCCGACGACGGCGACGAGCTGCATCAACCGATGGGACCCGACGCCCCAGAGCACGGTCAGGCCGAACACGCCGACGCAGCCCGTGAGGAAGACCGCGCCCGAGATCGCCAGGGCCTGGACCGGCCCGCCGAGGTCCTGGTGCCGTGGCTGCCGCCCCACGGGCTCCTGCGGGGTGAACGAGATCGACGGCGCGGCGCGGTGGTGCCCCGGCAGGTCGGAGAACAGCGGAAGCAGGTCCGCGGCGCACTTGGCCGTCCCGGCCAGCGCGGCGCGCTCCCCGTACTCCTCTGTGGTGAGCCTGCCCGCTTCGAGGTGCTCGCCGAGCATCCGTTGCGCCTCGGCGCGCTCGGTGTCTCCAATGCGGGTCTGCGGGTCAAGCGGCTGCGTCATGCGCACGACGCTAGCCAGACCGGCGCGGCCCGCCCTCGGCCGTTCGGCCAGTACCGCCTCGTCCGGGTGGCCAGCGGTGATCAGCTCGCATCGGTGACGAAGCCGTCGCGACCTTCGGCGAGGCGCTCCAGCTCGTCCTGCCAGCAGCTCGCGGACAGGCCGTCCGGGGCGGTCTCCAGCAGGACCACCCAGTCGGCGTCCTCCGCGTCGTCCTCGCCGGCGAGCAGCTCCTTGTGGACCGTGCACGGAGCCCAGCCGTCACCGAGCAGTTCCTCGGCGAGCGCCGCGGCGTCGTCCTTGTCGTGCAACACGATCAGCACCGGACTCGGTTCGTCCACTGTGGATTCTCCTGGGCTGGAGGTGTCGTCGAGCAGGCCGCGGGAGCGCAGCGCCTCGCGTAGCGCCGCGGTGTCCGGGACGTGCGCCGCGTCGAGCCCGACCGCGGCCGCGGCCGCGACGTTCTCCGCGGTGTCGTCGCAGAACAACGTGCCCGAAGGGGAGTGTTGCAACACGCGCAGGGCGCGGCGGAACGCCTCCGGGTCCGGCTTGGCCACCCCGAGCCGCGCGGAGGACACCACCGCGTCGACCTCGCGGTCGAGGCCGAGCAGCTCCAGGTCGGCGTCCAGGCGACTGGTGGCGTTGGTCAGCAGCGCGACCCGGCAGCCCCTGCCGCGGACCTCGCGGACCAGCTCCAGTGCCTCCGGGACCAACTCTCCCGGGCGCATGAAAGCGCGCATCGCGGCGCCCGCCGTCTCACCATCCACAGTGGAGTGCGTGGCCGCGAGGCGGTCGCGCGCGGTCTCCCACCACCGCTCGGCGTCGATCGCGCCGACGAGCGCGGGCCGGAGCACGTCCGGGGCGAAGGCCGCCGCGATCAGGCTTCCCCGCGGCAGGCCGTGGTCGTCCTCGATCGGCGCCTCCGACGGGAAGCGCCGCAGTACTCCGTCCAGGTCGAGCAGCAGCAGGCCGGGCCCGCTCAGTCCTTCACCTCGCACAGGACGACACCTTGCCCGACCGCGTCGCCGGGGGCCGCGGTGAGACCGGTGACGGTGCCTGCCTTGTGCGCGGTGACCGGGTTCTCCATCTTCATGGCCTCCAGCACGACGAGCAGGTCACCCGCCTCCACCTGCTGGCCGTCCTCGACGGCGACCTTGACGATCGTGCCCTGCATGGGCGCGGTGACCGCGTCGCCGGACGCCGCGGCCGAGGCCTTGCCGCCCGCGCGCTTGCGGGGCTTGGCCTTCACGGCCGTGCCGCCGCCGTTGCCGCCGATCGCGAGGTCACCCGGCAGCGTGACCTCCAGCCGCCGCCCGCCGACCTCGACCACGACGCTCTGCCGCGGGATCTCCACGTCCTCGGTCCCTGCCGCGCCGCCGAAGGGCTCGATGGTGTTGTCGAACTCGGTCTCGATCCACCTGGTGTGCACGGTGAAGCCGTCCTCGGCGGTGAACGCCTTGTCGCGCACGATCGCGCGGTGGAACGGCAGCACCGTCGCCATGCCCTCGACGACCATCTCGTCCAGGGCGCGGCGGGCGCGCTCGATGGCCTGCTCGCGGGTCTCGCCGGTGACGATCAGCTTGGCCAGCAGCGAGTCGAACTGGCCGCCGATCACGCTGCCCGACTCCACGCCCGCGTCTACGCGGACGCCGGGGCCCGACGGCGGCACGAACGTCGTGACGGTGCCGGGGGCGGGCAGGAAGTTGCGGCCCGCGTCCTCGCCGTTGATCCGGAACTCGATGGAGTGACCGCGCGGCTCGGGGTCGGCGGTGAACCGCAGCTCCTCCCCGGCGGCGATGCGGAACTGCTCGCGCACCAGGTCGATGCCAGTGGTCTCCTCGCTGACCGGGTGCTCGACCTGGAGCCGGGTGTTGACCTCCAGGAAGGAGATCGTGCCGTCCAGCCCGACGAGGAACTCCACCGTGCCCGCGCCGTGGTAGCCCGCCTCGGCGCAGATCGCGCGGGCGGCCTCGTGGATGCCGCGGCGCTGCTCGGTGGACAGGAACGGGGCCGGGGCCTCCTCGACCAGCTTCTGGTGCCTGCGCTGCAACGAGCAGTCGCGGGTGCCCACGACGACCACGTTGCCGTGCTGGTCGGCGAGCACCTGGGCCTCGACGTGCCTCGGCTTGTCCAGGTAGCGCTCCACGAAGCACTCGCCGCGCCCGAAGGCCGCGACCGCCTCGCGCACCGCGCTGTCGAACAGCTCGGGGATCTCCTCCATGGTGCGGGCGACCTTCAGGCCGCGACCGCCGCCGCCGAAGGCGGCCTTGATCGCGATCGGCAGCCCGTGCTCGGAGGCGAAGGCGATGATCTCGTCGGGGCCGCTGACCGGCTCCTTGGTCCCGGGCACCAGCGGCGCGCCCGCGCGCATCGCGATGTGCCGCGCGGTGACCTTGTCGCCGAGGTCGCGGATGGCCTGCGGGGTCGGTCCGACCCAGGTCAGGCCCGCGTCGATGACGGCCTGGGCGAACTCGGCGTTCTCCGACAGGAAGCCGTAGCCGGGGTGCACCGCGTCCGCCCCGGAGCGCTTGGCGACGTCGAGCAGCTTGT
Source organism: Allokutzneria oryzae (assembly GCF_042429765.1). Taxonomy (NCBI): domain Bacteria; kingdom Bacillati; phylum Actinomycetota; class Actinomycetes; order Pseudonocardiales; family Pseudonocardiaceae; genus Allokutzneria; species Allokutzneria oryzae. The sequence goes on from NZ_JBHLZU010000010.1 coordinate 205,279, forward strand.
CGACGCTGAGGTAGGACTCGGCCGCGGTGGCGCCACCCAGGGCGAAGGCCTCGTCGGCCAGCCGCGCGAACGGCGCGTCCCGGTCGGGATCGGCGTAGACGGCCACACTGGCCAGCCCGGCGTCCCGACAGGCCCTGATCACCCGGACCGCGATCTCACCGCGGTTGGCGACGAGCACCTTGGCGATGGCTCGACCCTGCGTGTCGCTGTGCACTGACACCGCACCTCCTCGTGACGACGCGTCGGTCAACAGACTGGCGCGCGGGCGAGTCTAGGGTCCAGGTGAGGGGCACTACTGGAGAGCAACCTCACGTGCCGCGTGGGCGTCGTTGCTGTCATCGTCGGGAAAATCGAGGGGGTGAGCCGTGTCGTTCGCGCCGAGGTCGGTCATCGTGACCATGTGCGCCTGCGCCGTGGTGACCCTGGTCTCACTGACCATCGCCGCGGTGCGCGGGATGTCCGACGCCGCCCCGGGCTCGCCCCCGAGCTCCTCGTCCTCCTCCGCTCCACCTCCCGGCTCCGGCCAGCTCTACTGCAACACCGGGCCGTGCAAGGTGCTGGCCTCGCAACGGGTCGAGGGCGACCAGGTCGAGCTGCTGGCCGACGCGAGCGGCGGCAACGGCCGGATCCGCGTGGTCCGGGGCAACACCCACAGCATCTTCGAGGTCACCATCGGCCAGTACGCCACGCGGCTGGCCCCGCAGTCGCTGAGCTGCGCGCCCGGCCGCGCCGCGGTCTGCCTGGTCTCGGGCGAGGCGGGGGACACCGTCACGGGGGAGCTGTTCGTGCGCGGGCCGGAGGCGTGGGAGCGGGCCCAGTCGGCCTACGTGGCCACAGCGGGCCTGATGAACCTGCACGACGTGGACGGTGACGGCGTGCCCGAGCTGGTGACCGCGCAGAGCGGCTGTGACAGCGGGGCGACGCTGTGCCGGACCTACTTCATCGAGGTGTGGTCAACCGATACTGAGCAGGTCGGCTGCACCGCGCCGGTGGATCGGCTGGACCGGCTCCCCGGATACCCCTCAGCACTCGCGCCCGCGAAGACCGCGCTGCGCAAGTGCTGAGGGAGCGGTGATCAGGCCGCGACCGGCTCGGAGTCCAGCACGTCGGTGCGCGGGGCGTTGAAGACCTCGTCGTCCAGGGTGCCCTCGCTGCGCGCCACGAGCACCGGGACCACCATCTGGCCCGCGACGTTCGTCGCCGTGCGCATCATGTCCAGGATCGGATCGATCGCCAGCAGCAGGCCGACACCGGCCAGCGGCAGGCCCACCGTGGACAGGGTCAGGGTGAGCATCACCGTCGCGCCGGTCAGACCAGCGGTCGCCGCCGAGCCGACCACGGACACGAACGCGATCAGCACGTAGTCCCACAGCGACAGCGGCACCCCGAAGACCTGGGAGACGAAGATCGCGGCGATGGCCGGGTAGACCGCGGCGCACCCGTCCATCTTGGTGCTCGCGCCGAACGGGACCGCGAAGCTCGCGTACTCCTTGGGCACGCCGAGGTTGTCGATCGTGGTGCGCTGGGTCAGCGGCAGCGTGCCGATCGAGGAGCGCGAGACGAACGCCAGCTGGATCGCGGGCCACGCGTTGGCGAAGAACCTGGCGGGGCTGACCTTGCCGACCGTGCGCAGCAGCACCGGGTAGACCACGAACAGCACCACGGCGCACGCCACGTAGACGGCGATGACGAACGTCGCGAGCGGGCGGAGCACGTCGAAGCCGTACTGCGCGGCCGCCTTGCCGATCAGGCCGAGCGTGCCGATCGGGGCGAGCCGGATCACCCACCACAGCGCCTTCTGCACGACCTCCAGCAGCGAGCGGTTGAAAGCGACGAACGGCTCGGCCTTCTCGCCGACCTTGTACGCGGCGATGCCGATCACCACGGCCAGGAAGACGATCTGGAGCACCTTGCCGTCGGAGGTGAAGGCGTCCACCGGGTTGCTCGGGATGATCCCCTTGAGGAAGTCCACCCAGCTGCCCTGCGTCTTCGGCTTGTAGTTCGGGTCGGGGGTCAGCCCGACGCCCTGGCCGGGGTTGCTGATCAGCCCGGTCGCGATGCCGACGAGCACCGCGACCAGCGAGGTGATCCCGAACCACAGCAGGGTCTTGCCGGTCAGCCTGGCGACCGTGCCGGGCCCGCCGTTGATGTTGCGCAGGTTGGCGATGCTCACCACGATCGCGGTGAACACCAGCGGCACCACGGCGAGCATCAGCAGCTGCACGAAGGTGCTGCCGATCGTGCTCAGTGCGGTGCCAAGCCAGGTCAGGTTGCCGACCCTGGCGACGACGCCCAGCACGACGCCGAGCACCAGGCCCGCGACGATCTGGACCCAGAACGGGATTCTCTTGAGCACGACTGTCTTCCTCGGCTGGTTGATGGGGTGGGTTCGGTGTCGGGGAGCCGCGTCAGGCCGGACAGAGCGAACTCGCCTGCCGTCGCAGATCGACGTGCAGGCGCCTGGTCAACAGAAGCCGAGGAACACTCATGACGCCCTCAACTAACCAGCCGGATGCGCACGAACTTCCTGGTCACGCCAAAGTGTGACGACACCCACCCCCACCGACGCAAGCAGCTTCCTGGTGAGGGGGAGGCTGATCCCGATCACGCTGGACGGGTCGCCGTCGACGCCCTCCACGAACCAGCCGCCGAGCCCGTCCAGGGTGAACCCGCCCGCGACCGCCAGCGGCTCGCCGGTGGTGAGGTAGGCGTCCAGCTCCTCGTCGGTGATGTCGGCGAAGCGGACCGTCGTTGCCGCCGAGTCCTTGGCCCGCGCGACCAGCTCGCCGCCGGAGAACAGCTCGACGGCGTGCCCGGTGAGCAGCTCGCCGGTGCCGCCCGCCATCCGCTTCCACCGCCGCCGGGCGATGTCCACCGTGCCCGGCTTGCCGACGACCTCCGGCCCGTCGCCGAAGTCCATCAGCAGCATCGAGTCGCAGGCGATGACGACCGAGTCAGGGAACTCGGCGGCCACGCCGGGCCGGACGGCCTCCGCCTTGGCCTCGGCGAGCGCGACGACCAGGTCGGTCGGGGTGGGGTCGCCGAGCGCGGCGGTGACGGCGTCCTCGTCCACTCCGGAGACGCGGACGATCGGGTCGATCCCGGCGGCGCCGAGCACGGCGCGGCGGGCGGGCGAGGCTGAGGCAAGTACGAATCGCACGAGCCGCGAGACTACTGCCCCACCCCCTCGGACGATCTTGGCCATTCGCGGGCTTATGGACGTGTTCGAGCGCGCCAGGACGTCCATAAGCCCGCGAATGGCCGGGGGTGGGTCAGAGGGGGAAGTAGTGGGTGACGAGGTGGGTGGCGATGCGGTCGACGAGGTTGAGCTTCTCGGCGTCTTCTGCGGGTTTCAGGTTGGAGACGCCGCGGGGATAGCTCACGTTGCTGGTGATCGTCACCATTCCCATGGACTCCAGGGAACCGCGCACGGCGATGTAGTAGTCCTTGCCGGTCACACTGGTGGTGGGGGCGTTGCCGACGTTGTTGCCGTAGTGCGAGCACTGCTTCGCCGGTCGGTCCGCGACGGTGACGGTCTCCTGTTTGGAGGTGCCATAGCAGTAGAAGCCCGGAGCGAACTCCGCCGATCTGTCCGGGGTCACGGCGAGGGTCACGGTCAGCGTGAAGTCCGGAGTCCGGCCGACGCAGCCCTTGTGCTCGATCTTGTCGACGACGACCAGGATCGGTTCCGCCGCGGTGACCACCCGCATCGCGTCGGCTAGCGCCGCGCACATCGCGTCCTTACCGTCCTCGCTGAGGGCCGAGGCCATGTTCGCGTCGATTCCCCTCGGCGCGGCAACGGCTCTGGGCTTCCGACAAGAGTCGGGGTACGGGTCCCGGGTGATCTGGCACGCCGGATCGGTCACCTCGTCCCACGCGTCCGCCGGGAATCCGAGCCGGGACGGGCGCTGCGGCGCCACGGGCGGAGGACCTGCCAGCTTCGAGCGAACGTTGTTCGCCACCTGGGGGAGCTCCTCGCAGCTCGACGCGCGCAGTGTGATCACCTGAAAGGCGTTGCCGTACGGCTTGGCGACGGGCTCCTGCGCCCATGCGAGGGTGCACGAACCCGAGGCGCCGGAGTTCTGCAGCCCGTCGACACCGCCCAGCCGGACGACCGTCTCCGAGGCATCTCGGGTCCTGGCGACCGGATCGCCGGCAGGGGAGACTTCGATGGAGATCGTCTTGTCCGGGGCGAGTTTCGCGTAGCAGGAGTCGACTCGGTGCTGGTCCGCCCTGAGTTGCGCCGCGTCGCCGCCCGGCGCGCTCGCCAGCAGTGCACAGGTGGGCCAGTCGCCCAAGCCGTTGCCGGGTGAGCGCAACACCGGCTCGGGCTGGGCCAGCCGCTCGACGACGCCGTCGATCACCTCCCGTGGCGTTGCGCACCCGAGTTCCGGTTCTCGCGCCGACGTCGCGCTCGTGACCTGGATCGACGTGGTCGCCGATAGCGGCAGGTTCACCTCGCAGCTGTAGTCGCCGCCAGGGAGGGAGACGCCGGGGGCGGTGGTGTCGAGCTCTTGGTAGGCGAGCACATCGCGGGCAGTGAACGGTGCGGAGTCCATCCGGTCCGCATGGTCGAAGGCCGCGCCGACGTTGAGCCTGACCGTGCGCCGACCGTAGTCGGGTGTGATCACGTCCATCGCGCAGCTGTGCGGACTGCCCTGCTCCGGCGTGCTCGGTGTCAGGGTCGTCGGCACCGCGGCCGACAGCAGCTTGCAGGCATCGACCCTGGCAACCGCCCACTCGGCGGGTTCCTCCGGAATCGGGACGACATCTTTGTCCACTTTGGACAGAGCTTCCCCTGGGACTGTGCTCGTGCACCCCGTCGACAGCAACGCGAGTGCCAGCACGACAGCCGTGATCGGCCGCTTGTTCATCTTTCCCCCGTTGACGATCCGCCGATGCCCCCACATCGGCGCGGTGTTCGGGAGAACATAGGGCAGTGCCCCCGACCTAGGTCTTCACCTAGGTCGGGGGCACCCGGACGGGGGGACCGCTCAGCGTTCGCCGTTGGGCAGCGCGGTCGGCGCGGGCAGGCCGTCGCGTGCGGCGGGCGCGCTCTCGCCACCGGCCGCGGGCAGACCGCCGACCAGGGGGAGGTCGAAGCTGGTCCGGCTCAGGTCCACGGTGATCTTCGGCAGCCGCGACGGTGCGGCGATGTAGGAGTTGTCCGTGCCCCCGATGATCACCGCGAGCTGGTGGCCCGCCGGGATCACGTGGTCGAGCGCGGAGAGCCGGAAGGTCATCGTGTAGCTCTGCCCTGGCTGGAGCGGCTGGCTGCTGCTCAGCGACGAGTAGTTGGACAGGTCGGCCCAGCCACGCGCCAGCACCTCGTGGTCGACCTGCTTGGTCGTGGTCGCGGTGTCCCGGTAACAGGCGTCGTCGCCGTCGCGGTTCTCGCCCCAGCACGACTCCGTGCTCAGCGTCCTGATGCCCTCACCGCTGCCCCGGTAGTCCCGGATCGTGTTGGGGCCGTAGTGAACCAGCGCCGCGGTGAGGTGCGCGCTCGGTGTGGACGAGCTCGCGGTGACGGTCACCGAACCCGTTCCGGAGAGCCGCAGCTCGTTGGCCAGGTTGCCGGTCGTGAACAGCACGCGCGAGGGCGACGCCGCGTTGGGTTGCAACGCCCATGAGTACTCGTTGGTCTGACCGTTGTCGGTGAACTGCTCGGTCTTGCCCGCCGGAGCCGCCTGGGTGCTGAGCTTGCCGAGTCCCGCCGCCGATCCGGGCTGCGGGCGCACGGCGGTGAGCTTGCTCGCGGGCGGCCAGACCTTGTCGGTGCTCCAACGGTCGGGACTGCGCTCGACATCGGCCATCGGCTCGGTGTCGATCCCGTTGGCCACGTTGAGAAGCGTGTGGTCGAACCAGCGGTGCAGCGTGCGCACCCATTCCGCCCTGCGGAAGTCGAACGGGTCGACGTGACCGGTCTGGCTCAGCCAGATCTTGCGCTTCACCCCGTTCTTGGCCAGCGCGTCCCACCACTGTCCGAAGTGGAGGGTCATCACGTTCATGTCGCCGAGGCCGTGCACGACGAAGACGCTCGCCTTCACCTTGCCCGCGTTCGGGACGTGGTTGCGGTCCACCCACATCGGGGTGACGTCGCCGTTGGCGGCGGTGCCCTGGTCCAGCACGGTCTTGGCGTGACCGCAGTCCGAACGCCCGCCGCCCTCGACGGTGCGCGCCAGACCGGAGGGGCCACCGCGCCGGAAAGCCATCCCGTCGCCCCGGTAGTAGTCGTACCAGGAGCTGATCGCACCGATGGGCACGATGGTGCGCAGACCGTCCACACCGGTCGCCGCGACACCGTTGGCGATCGTGCCGTCGTAGGACTTGCCGATCATGCCGACAGCCCCGGTTGACCAGCTCGCCGCGACCTCGGTGCCGCCGGTCTTGCCGCTGTAGCCCTTGCCGCGGCCGTTGAGCCAGTCCACGACCGCCTTGGCGGAGGTGACGTCCGACCGGCCGCCGACGTCGACACAGCCCTCGGACCTGTTGGTGCCCGCGAGGTCGACGAGCACCACCGAGTAGCCACGCGGCACGAAGTAGTTGTCGTAGTACAGCGGGAAGCCGACCGGCCGGCCGCTGGAGTCGTAGGTCTTGCGCTCGGACTCGTTACCGCGTCCGCAGCACGAGTAGTACGGGCTGGCATCCATGATCACGGGGACCTTGGCGGTCGTCTGCGGCCGCACGATGTCGGCCGCGACCCGGTCGCTCACACCGTCGCGGTCGCCGTCCATGCCGATGTCCACCCACACCGTCTCGCGGACCGCGTCGGCGAGCGCGTGCACCGGCTGGGTGACGCCCCCGCTCAAGGCGAACGCGTCCGTCCGCGCCGACGCCGGCATCGCGATCATCGATGTGACCAGGCCCATCAGCCCGACCACCACGCCGATCCGTCTCAGCACCGTGCACCTCCGCCTCGTGATCTGTCTTGACGCTATTCAGCCAGGTGGCACCGGCGGCAGAGCCGATAGTTGTGGGCGGGACTGAGTAGTCGTGCGGATGCGTTCCGCTTTGTCCGGGTCGCACCATGGCGGGATGGGTTCGATCGTCGGGGTGGTGCGCCGTCACCGCTGGCCGCTGTCCCTGTTGGGGGCGGCGCTGGCCGGTGGCCTGGCCGGACTGGTGCTGCTGGGACAGGACAGGACGCGGCCGGAACCGGTCGACAGGGTGCTGCTGGTCCTGGAGTCCACCGTCACGTCGGGACGGCCGCTGGCCGCGGTCGCCGACGTGCTCGAAGGGATCGACCACGTCGACGTGCTCTCCACGACACTGGACCGCCCGTCGCACGCGCGGTTGCGGCTGCGCACCGGGCCCAGCTGCCACCAGGTCGATCTCAACCTGGACCAGCAGCTCACCGTGCTGCACCAGCCGATCGACTGCCCCTGACTCAGAAGCGGTGCGCGGAAGCGCGCCACGCACCCGGTCCGGGATGGTGCGGCCGCCGCAGCAGCGACGCGCGATCCGCCCACAGCGACCGGGTTTCCCGTTCCGGCGCGGGAGCCTGCTGGCTCGCCAGGGCCGTGATGACCGCCGTGAGGGCCGCGAGCTCCACGTCGTCGGGCTCACCCCGGACGACGCGCAGCAGCGGCCGCTTCTCCTCCTCGGCGCTCACAGCGGGATGTTCCCGTGCTTCTTGGGCGGCAGCGTCTCGCGCTTCTCCTTCAACAGGTTCAGCGCCCGCGCCACGTAGCCGCGCGTGTACGACGGCGGGATCACCGAGTCCACGTAACCGCGCTCAGCGGCGACGTACGGGTTGCACAGCGTGTCCTCGTACTCCTGCTGGAGCTTGGCGCGCAACGCGTCGACGTCCTCGCCGCGCTCCGCCGCCTGCGCGAGGGTCTTGCGGTGCACGATGTTGGCCGCGCCGGAAGCGCCCATGACCGCGATCTGCGCCGTCGGCCACGCCAGGTTCACGTCCGCGCCCAGGTGCTTGGAGCCCATCACGTCGTAGGCGCCGCCGTAGGCCTTGCGGGTGATCACCGTGACCAGCGGGACGGTGGCCTCGGCGTAGGCGTAGATCAGCTTCGCGCCGCGCCGGATGATGCCGTTCCACTCCTGGTCGGTGCCGGGGAGGAAACCGGGCACGTCCACGAAGGTCAGCACGGGGATGTTGAAGGCGTCGCAGGTGCGCACGAAGCGCGCGGCCTTCTCGCTCGCGTCGATGTCCAGGCAGCCCGCGAACTGGGTCGGCTGGTTGGCGACGACCCCGACGCTCTGCCCGTCCACCCGGCCGAAACCGATCAGGATGTTCGGCGCGAACATCGGCTGGACCTCCAGGAACTCGCCGTCGTCGAGCACGCGGGTGACGACCTCGTGCATGTCGTACGGCTGATTGGCCGAGTCCGGGATGAGCGTGTCCAGCTCGCGGTCGTCGTCGGTCAGAGAGTCGGCGATCGAGCTCTCGGTCAGTCCGGGCGCGTCGTAGACCGGCGGCTCGGACAGGTTGTTCGACGGCAGGTAGCTCAGCAGCGCCTTGACGTAGGAGATCGCGTCGTCCTCGTCGGAGCCCATGTAGTGCGCGTTGCCGGACTTGGTGTTGTGCGTCCGCGCGCCGCCGAGGTCCTCGAAGCCGACGTCCTCGCCGGTGACCGTCTTGATCACGTCCGGGCCGGTGATGAACATGTGCGAGGTCTGGTCCACCATCACGGTGAAGTCGGTCAGCGCCGGGGAGTACACGTGCCCGCCCGCGCACGGCCCCATGATCAGCGAGATCTGCGGGATCACGCCGGAGGCCTGCGTGTTGCGCCGGAAGATCTCGCCGTAGAGGCCGAGCGAGACCACACCCTCCTGGATGCGCGCGCCGCCGCCCTCGTTGATGCCGACGATCGGCCTGCCGGTCTTGAGCGCCAGGTCCATCACCTTGACGATCTTCTCGCCGTACACCTCGCCGAGCGAGCCGCCGAAGATCGTCACGTCCTGGCTGAACACGCACACCGGGCGCCCGTCCACCGTGCCGTAGCCGGTCACGACGCCGTCGCCGTACGGCCGGTTGCGCTCCTGCCCGAAGTTGATCGAGCGGTGCCGCGCGAGCTCGTCCAGCTCGACGAACGAGCCGGGATCGAGCAGCTTCTCGATCCGCTCCCGGGCGGTCATCTTGCCCTTGGCGTGCTGCTTCTCGACGGCGCGTGCGGATCCGGCGTGCACAGCCTCGTCATTGCGGCGGTACAGATCGGCGAGCTTGCCGGCAGTGGTGTGCGTGTCCGGCTCCGTGCTCGGTGCCTCGCCGATCGGCTCGGTGGCGCTGCTCATGACCTGGGAGCGTATCCACCGGGGCCAGAGGTGGTTACCGATGCGTATTCCACGTCACTCTCCGGTGCCTTCTGAAACGTTCCACCTCGCCGTGGGCCGGCGTCGCGGTGCCCGTTTCGCACTCATAACGGGATCTGGGAGCAGACATTCCCCTCCGCTATGAGCACGAAACGGCGGCCCTTGGCGGCGTTGTTGACCGCTCACGCATAGATCTTCTTGTGCGCCAAGAGTTCGTGTCGCGGTCAGGCGGGTGTGGCTCGGAGGATGCTGATCGAGATCGGGAACTCGCACCGCCGCACCGCGTCCAGGCGCAGGCCTGCCGCCGCGAGCAGCTCCCTGAACTCCTCCTCGGTGCGCTCCTTGCCCGTGGTGCACACCATCATGTTCAGGTCGCTCATCACCACGAACGGTTCCGCGGCGAAGTCGTTGACGCCCGACGGCATGATCTGTTCGACGATCAGCAGCTCGCTGTCGGGGCGCATCGCCCGCGCGCAGCTGCGCAGGATCCGGATCGCGCTCTCGTCGTCCCAGTCGTGCAGGACGCTCTTGAGCACGTACGTGTCGTGGCCCTCCGGGACCGACTCGAAGAAGTCGCCAGGCACGATCCGGCAGCGGCCCGCGACCCCGGCCCCGGTGAGCACCGGCCCCGCCTCCGCAAGGCCCATGGGCAGGTCGTAGAGCGTGCCCGTGACGTGCGGGTTCGCGGTCAGCAGGCCCGCGATCAGCGTGCCGTTGCCGCCGCCGACGTCGACCAGTGTCGTGGTCGCCGACAGGTCGCAGTTGGCGACCACCACCGGGTTCTGCGTCGCGGTCGTCTCCGCCATCGCGCCGTTGAAGTGGACCTCCGCCTCCGGGTGCGCGGCCAGCCACTCGAACGGTGTGCTGCCGTACTCCAGCTCGATGCCCGAGCGGCCGGTGCGCACGCTCTCCGCCATGCGTCCCCAGGACTTCCAGGTCGGTTCGCCGCCGTAGGTGAGAGCCAGGTTGCGCACCGAGCCCGGGACGCCTTCCCGCAGCACCTCACCCGCGCCCGTGAGCACGTAGAGGTCCTTCTCCGTCTCCTTGACCAGGCCGATCTGCGCGGCCCCGCGCATCAGCCGCTTCAACGACGGTTCGTGCACGTCGAGGGCGGTGGCGAGCTGACTCGTGGTTCTCGCGCCCTCGGCGAGCGCGTCGGAGATCCCGAGCTTGGCGACGGTGTGCACGACCTGCGCCGGGCAGAAGGCGAACAGCATCCCGATGACGTATCCGCGATCGGCATCGGATCCAGCGAGCAGGTCTTGGGTGTTCATGCTCGACCCTGCGAGCAAGTCTTCGGTGTTCATCGGTTTCCTCTCCTCGCCGAGGGCCTCGCCAGAGAATGTCTCCCAGCGCGCCCCAACCCGCTCGCCGAGCGGTTACCCGAAAGAGTGTCCACAGTGGACGCGATGGTCGTTGGTGCTCGTCCGGACGTCGGCGACTACCCTGAGCAGGCGTGATCGCCGATCTCGCTCCCTTGCCCGCGGACGCGCTGCGCGCCGAGCTGCTGGCCCCGAACGGGCCGTTCACCGCGCTGGACGTGCTGACGCGCACCGGCTCGACCAACACCGACCTCGCCGACGCGGCCAGGAACGGGGCCCCGGACCGGACCGTGCTCATCGCCGAGGAGCAGACCGCGGGGCGCGGCCGCAACACCCGGCCGTGGACGTCCCCGGCGCGGGCGGGCATCCACGTCTCCGTGCTGCTGCGTCCCGCCGGGGTGCCGATGCCCCGGCTCGGGTGGCTGATGATGCTCGGCGGGGTCGTCGTCCAACGCGTCGTCAGCAGGCTGTGCGCCGTCGAGGCCGTCGTGAAGTGGCCGAACGACCTGCTGATCGGACCCGATCGGGCGAAGTGCTGCGGGGTGCTCGCCGAGGCGGTCGTCGGGCAGGACGGGCCCGCGGTGGTGCTCGGGATCGGTCTGAACGTCCACCAACGGGCGGATGAACTTCCGGTGGGTCCCGGCGGCTTGCCGCCGACCTCGCTGGCCATGCAGGGCTCCGCCTGCCTGGAGCGCGACCGCATCCTCGTCGAGCTGCTGCGGGAGCTCGACAGCGCGGAGCGGCTGTGGCGCGAGCACGGCGGCGACCCGGTGCGCAGCGGGCTCATCGACCGGTATCGCCAGGTCTGCGGCACCCTGGGGCAGCAGGTCCGGGTCGAGCTGCCCGGCAGTGACGGGCGGAACCGGTTCCTGCACGGCGTCGCCGAGGACATCGACGCCGACGGCAGGCTCGTGGTGCGCGCCGCCGACGGGTCGGCGCAGCCGGTCTCCGCGGGCGATGTCGTCCACCTGCGCCCGGCTACTCAGCCCGAGTGAGTCGCTAGGGGCCGTGGAGGCGACGCGAGTACCGTGATCGCCGCGTCCCGCACACCAGGAGGAGTCCCGTGGCCTACCCGGACGATCTGCTTTCCGACGACGAGCAGGTCGTGGTGCACAAGCACCCGCACTGGAAGATGCTGATCATCCCGGTGATCGTGCTGCTGGTCGTTGTCGGCGGTGGCCTCTACCTGGCCGCGCTGGTGCAGGAGACCGAGTGGCGGATGGCCGGTCAGATCGCGATCGCCGCCGTCGGCGGCATCCTGATCGTCTGGCGCGTGCTCGCCCCGTTCGTCCGCTGGCGCACCACCCACTTCGTGGTGACCACCCACCGGCTGATGGTCCGGGAGGGCGTGCTGAACCGGAGCGGCATCGACCTGCCGATGTCCAAGATCAACAGTGTGCGCTCGGACCAGTCGCTGAGCGACCGGCTGTTCCGCTGCGGCACGCTGGTCGTCGAGTCGGCCTCCGACGAGCCGCTGGAGTTCGACGACATCCCCCAGGTCGAGCGCGTGCGCACGCTGCTCTACCGCGAGACCAACGACGACCCGAACGACGACTACGTCCGCAGGCAGGGTCGCTGATGGGCGCCCGCGAGGTCGGCCTGCCGACGCGGTCGGTGCCGCTGGAGTCGTTCTACCCGCAGCGGGTGACGATCTGGGAGGTCGGCGCGCGCGACGGCCTGCAGAACGAGCAGACCGTGGTGCCGGTCGCCACCAAGCTGGAGTTCCTCGGCAGGCTCGCCGACGCCGGGCTGACCACGCTGGAGGCGACCAGCTTCGTGCACCCGAAGTGGGTGCCGCAGCTGGCCGACGCCGAGGAGCTGCTCGCGGGCCTTGACCACCGCGCCGGCGTGGAATACCCGGTGCTGGTGCCCAACGAGCGCGGCCTTGACCGCGCGCTCGCCGCGGGCGTCGGCCACATCGCGATCTTCGCCAGCGCCACCGAGACCTTCGCCAAGCGCAACCTCAACCGCACCCTCGACGAGCAGTTCGAGATGTTCGAGCCGGTCGTCACGCGCGCGCTGGCCGAGGGGCTGCGGGTGCGCGGCTACATCTCGATGTGCTTCGGCGACCCGTGGGAGGGCGACGTCGAGCCCGAGCAGGTGCACGCGGTCGGCGAGCGGCTGCTGGACATGGGCTGCTGGCAGCTCTCGCTCGGCGACACCATCGGCGTCGCGACCCCCGGCCTCGTCGAGGACGTGATCGCGGGCTTCGACGAGATCGACCGGCTCGCGGTGCACTTCCACGACACCTACGGCCAGGCGCTGGCGAACACGCTGACCGCGCTGCGCTGCGGTGTGTCCACTGTGGACTCCTCGGCCGGTGGCCTCGGCGGGTGCCCGTACGCGGAGTCGGCGACCGGCAACCTCGCGACCGAGGACCTGGTGTGGGCGCTGGACGGGATGGGCATCGAGCACGGTGTCGACCTGGACGCCCTCGCCGCGACCAGCGCGTGGATGGCCGAGCAGCTCGGCAGGCCGAGCCCGTCGCGAGTGGTGCGGGCGCTCACCGGATGACCGCCGCCTCGCGGGTCGTCTGGAGCGCCGGTGCTCCGCTCGGACTGCTTGCCCTGCAAGGGGATCGCGGCGTCGGCTGGGTGGCCCTCGCCCCGATACCGGACTACCCGGGACTGGCGCGTTCGCAGGTCTCCAAGCCGGTGGACCGTGACGAGGACCTGTCCGAGGTGTGGTCGGTGACGTGCTCCTCCGTTCACCGCGCCGCGCGGCGGCAAGGCGTGGCTGATGCGCTGCTGGCGGCCGCTGTCGAGCACGCGCGGGAAGCGGGCGCGCGAGTGGTCGAGGGCTGTCCGGTGGGCACCGAAGGGGTCAAGCGGGATTCCGGCTCGCTGTACCAGGGAACGCTGAACCTGTTCCTGGCCAACGGTTTCGAGCTTGTGGAGCGGCGCGGCACGCGTCGGGCGCTCGTTCGTCGTGCCGTGGCATGACCGAATGGGTCGCACCGTCGCCGGTGCTGCGCTGGGCCGAGTCCTACCCGGTGCTGACCTGGCAGGCCGACCGGCCCTGGCTGGCGATCTCCTCCGGGGTGCACGGCGGTGGGATCGGTGAGCGCTCGTGGGTGGTCAACGCGACGGTCGGCTCCAACTACGACCGCGACGATCCCGCTGAGCACGTGGCCGAACTCGCTGCTGTGACAGGACTTTCCGGTTCCGGCACGGGTTTGCTGACCGCCGTCGACGTCCGCCTCGCGGTGACCACTCCGGACAAGGGAGTGGTGGCGTCCGTGACGACCGGGGTCGGGCTGCACCCCACGTGGGCGGCAGCGAAGGAGTCCACAGTGGACACCTCACCCGGAACGATCAACGTGGTGTGCTGGCTTCCGGTGCGGATGTCCGAGGCCGCGCTGGTCAACGCCGTCGCGACCGCCGCGGAGGCCAAGGCGCAGGCGCTGGGTGAGGCCGGAGTGCCGGGAACCGGGACCTGCACGGACGCGGTTGTGTTGCTGTGCCCCACGAACGGGCCCGCCGAGGCTTACGGCGGACCGCGTTCGCGACTCGGTTCGGCGATGGCGCGTGCGGTGCACGCCTCGATCGCGGAGGGACTGCGGGTGAAGTTCCCGCGCTACGAGCCGTGGACCGGGCCGTGATCAGGCTTTGACGCTCTTGCTCTCCCTGCGGATCGGGCCGGTCACGTCGCCGGTGTGGATCTGCACCTGGGCGTAGGTCCGGATTCCCTTGTGGTTGCGGGTGGTCACCCTGATCCGGTCGGTCTTGCCCTTCTCGCAGCTGAAGTTCGTGTAGCCGCGCCGCGGGTTCGGCGAGTCCTCGAACACGTAGAGCGTGATGCTCCGGCAGCCCTTGGGCACCGAGGAGATCTCCGCCCACGCCTCGAAGTTGCCGCCGTTGACGCGGATGCAGGCCTTTCCGCCCTTGTAGTCCGAGCCGTTCCACTTCCAGCCGCACTGCCACGCGGGCGCGGCGGAGGCCGGTGCCACGGCAGTGAACGCTCCACCGACCGCCAGCAGGACTGCGAGCAGGGTCGAGCCGATTCTGTTCGACATGACCCCAGCCTGTTGCGCGCCGAGAGCTGGCCGCAACTGTTTCGGCTCTACCCGGCGGTAGTGGGCTCAGGAGCCGTCGCGGGTGCCGAACATGCCGGTGAAGGTGAAGCTCATGACGCGTTCTCCGTCCCGGAGCGCGGAGCCGGTGATCTCCACCAGCCCCAGGTTCTCCCGGCTGCGCGAGCGCCGCGCGGAGATCACTTCGAGCTGGCACCTCAGCACGTCGTCGGGGAAGACCGGAGCGGCCCACGACAGGTCCTTGCCGCCGGGCGAGCCCTGCGAGGTCGAGTCCGCCAGCACGTGGTCGACGTACTGGCGCATCCACAGCGACGCGGTGAACCAGCCCGATGCGCACAGCCCGCCGAGGACGGAGTTGCGGCCCGCCACCTCGTCGAGGTGGAACGGCTGGGGGTCGAAGCGCTCGTTGAACGCCAGCATCTCGGTCTTGTCGATCACGACCTCACCCAGGTCGATGACCGTTCCCGGCGTCAGGTCCTCGTACGCGATCGTTGCCATGGCCAGATCCTCACACAGCGACTTGTGACACCTCTTCGCTTGAAATGGTGAGGGGTGTCATACGCGGCCGCAGGGGGGAGCCCGTAATCTGCCCGGTGTGAGCCAGACCATGGATGCCGCCGACGCCGCCGGTACCGACCTTCCCGTGGACCACCTCGGTGAGGTGCACGCGCGCGTCGTCGCGGGCGGCGCGGAGAAGTACCACAAGGCCAACGCGGGCAAGGGCAAGCTGTTCGCCCGCGAGCGGGTGGAGCGGCTCGTCGACCCCGGCAGCTTCGTCGAGGACGGCCTCTACGCCAACGCGTTGGCCGATGGCCTGCCGGCCGACGGCGTGATCACCGGGACCGCGACCGTCGACGGCCGCCCGGTCTGCCTGATGGCCAACGACTCCACGGTGAAGGCGGGCTCCTGGGGCGCGCGCACCGTCGAGAAGATCATCCGGATCATCGAGACCGCCTACTCGACCGGCGTGCCCATGGTCTACCTGGTCGACTCCGCCGGCGCCCGGATCACCGACCAGGTCGAGCTGTTCCCCGGCCGCCGCGGCGCCGGGAAGATCTTCCACAACCAGGTCCGCGCCTCCGGCTCGATCCCGCAGGTCTGCGCGCTGTTCGGGCCGAGCGCGGCCGGTGGCGCCTACATCCCCGCGTTCTGCGACGTGGTGATCATGGTCGAGGGCAACGCGTCGATGTACCTCGGTTCCGACCGCATGGTCGAGATGGTCACCGGGGAGAAGACCACCCTGGAGGAGATGGGCGGCGCCGCCGTGCACTGCACCACCTCCGGCGTCGGCCACTTCCTGGCCAAGACCGAGGACGAGGCGCTGGGCACCGTGCGCCAGTACCTGTCCTACCTGCCGTCCAACTGGCAGGGCGAGCCGCCCGCCGCCGAGCCGACCGGCCCCGGCAAGGGCGACCTGCGCAAGCTCGTCCCGGACAGCGAGCGCCAGGCCTTCGACATGCGCCGCTACATCAAGGCGCTGCTCGACGACGGCTCGTTCTTCGAGATCCACGCCCTGTGGGCCAAGGAGCTGACGGTCGGCTTCGGCCGCGTCGACGGCCGGGTCGTCGGTGTCGTGGCGAACAACTCGATGTTCAAGGGCGGCGTGCTGTTCGTGGACTCCGCGGACAAGGCCAGCCGGTTCATCCAGCTCTGCGACGCGTTCAACGTGCCGCTGCTGTTCCTCTCCGACGTGCCGGGCTTCATGGTCGGCACGGCCGTGGAGAAGCAGGGCATCATCCGGCACGGCGCCAAGATGATCACGGCGGTCTCCGAGGCGACGGTGCCGAAGCTGTGCGTGGTGGTGCGCAAGGCCTACGGCGCGGGCCTCTACGCCATGGCCGGTCCCGGTTTCGACCCGGACGCCACGATCGCCCTGCCCACCGCCAAGATCGCGGTGATGGGCGCGGAGGCCGCGGTGAACGCCGTCTACGCCAACAAGATCGCGGCCATCGCGGACGAGGCGGAGCGCGAGGCCTTCGTCCAGGCCAAGCGCGCGGAGTACGAGCAGGACATCGACGTGCTCCGGCTGGCGAGCGAGCTGGTCATCGACACGATCGTGCAGCCGGAGGACCTCCGCGCCGAGCTCATCCGCCGCTACCGCGCAGCGGCGAACAAGGACCGCCACTTCTCCCGCCGCCGCCACGGCGTAACCCCCGTCTAACCCCACCCCTTTCTCGCCATTCGCGGGCTTATGGACCTCTTCGGTACTGGCGGAACGGTCCATAAGCCCGCGAATGGCCGGGGGGTCAGGAGAGGAGGGATAGGGCGTGGGGGTGGAGCAGGGAGTTGGAGGTCAGGACGCTGCCCTTGGTGTAGTCGGGGGAGCCGTCCAGCGCGGTGAACCGGCCGCCGGCCTCTTCGACCAGGACCTGGACCGAGGCCACGTCCCAGGGGTTCACGATCGCCTCGGCCGCCAGGTCGATCGCGCCCTCCGCCACCAGGCAGTGCTGCCAGAAGTCGCCGAACGCGCGGTTCTCCCAGCAGGCGTCGACCAGCCTCAGGTACGCCTCGCGTGAGTGGAACTCCACCCACGAGCCCAGGTGGGTGGTGGAGAGGTAGGCGTCCTCGATCGCGTCCACGCCCGAGACCGAGATCCGGCGTCGCGACCCGTCCTGGTCGGAGGTCCACGCGCCCAGGCCCCGAGCCGCCCACCAGCGGCGACCCATCGCCGGGGCGCTGATCACGCCCACCTCCGGGGTGCCGTCCACCACCAGCGCGATCAGCGTCGCCCACGCCGGGACACCGCGCAGGAAGTTCTTCGTGCCGTCGATCGGGTCCAGCACCCAGGACCGGCCCGCACCCGCCGTACCCCCGCGTTCCTCGCCGACCACCGTGTCGTCGGGACGCGCGTTTGTGAGAAGTTCGCGGACCGCGTCCTCCACCGCCAGGTCCGCGTCGGTGACCGGGGTGCGGTCCGGTTTCCGGCTGACGCGCAGGTCCTGGGCGCGGAACCGCTGCGAGGTGATCGAGTCCGCCGAGTCGGCCAGCCTGAGCGCAAGATCGAGATCAACCGATAGGTCCACACGGAGGAGCCTAGGCTGGCCCTGTGAGCGTTGTGCTGCTGGCCGAGGACGATCCGGCCATCGCTGAGCCCCTGTCCCGCGCGCTGGGACGGGAGGGCTACTCCGTCCAGGTCGTCTCCGAGGGCCCGGCCGCACTGCAGGCCGCCGTCAACGGGGGCGTCGACCTCCTCGTGCTCGACCTCGGCCTGCCCGGCCTCGACGGCCTGGAGGTCTGCCGCCGCCTGCGCGCGGCGGGGCGCGGCATACCCGTGCTCATGCTCACCGCGCGGGTCGACGAGGTGGACTTCGTCGTCGGCCTCGACGCGGGCGCCGACGACTACGTCGCCAAACCGTTCCGGCTGGCCGAGCTCATGGCCAGGATCCGTGCGCTGCTGCGCCGCCGCTCGCACAACAGCCTGGAGTCCAACGGCGTGCGCATCGACTTCTCCGCGCGGCGGGTGCAGGTGGACGGGCGTGAGGTCCAGCTCGCCAACAAGGAGTTCGAGCTGCTGCGGGTGCTGATGGAGCGCGCGGGCCAGGTGGTCAGCCGCGACGACATCCTCGACGAGGTCTGGAACGACCCGGAGCTGCGCGGCAGCAAGACGCTGGACATGCACATCTCCTGGCTGCGCCGGAAGATCGGCGACGCCCACGCGGGCACCGCGGAGCGCCGCATCGCGACCGTGCGCGGTGTCGGCTTCCGCTTCAACGCAGACTAGGGGGCGCCAAGCATGCGCCGCCGCATCCTCCGCGCGATCTTGCTCGCCGTCCTGGTGACCGGCTTCGCGCTGGGCATCCCCTTGGGCTACAGCGCCCTCCAGGTCGTCGAGGACGTCACCCGCAAGGAACTGTCCGCGCGGGCCAGGCAGATCGCCACCGAGCTGGACAACCAGCTCGCCGGCGGATCGCACTCGGTCGAGCTGCAGGGGGTGCAGCTCGCGGTGCCGCCAGGCGGCGAGCTCGTCGTCACGCTCCCCGGCCTGCCCTCGCAGCGCCTCGGCCCGGAGCTGACCGGGGACGTGCTCACCGAGGCCCAGCCGATCGTGCGGCAGGGCGAGGTCCGGCTCACCATTCCCGGCGCGACACTGCGCCGCGACCAGCTGGAGATGGCCGGACTGGTGATGCTGCTGGTCGTGGTGTCGATGGCGATCGGGACCGCCGTGGCCACGGTGACCGCGCGCCGCCTCGCCGACCCGCTGCGGCACGTGGCCAACCGCGCGGCCCGCCTCGGCGCCGGCGACTTCCGCCCGGACCGCCGCCGCTACGAGGTGCCCGAGCTGGACCGGCTCGCCGAGGCGCTGGACACCTCGGCCTCCGCGCTCGCCGAGCTGATGCAGCGCGAGCGCGAGCTCATCGGCGACGTCTCCCACCAGCTCCGCAGTCGGCTGACCGCGATGCGGCTGCGACTGGAGGGGTTGGCGATGCATCCGGAGGAGTCCACCGCGAGCGAGGCGGCTGCCGCTCTGGAGCAGGTCGACCACCTGGTCACGGTCCTGGAGGAGCTGCTGGCCGCCGCGCACCGGGCCCGGTCGGTCGGCGCGGAGCCGGTGGACCTGGCCAGCGAGCTGCCCGCGATCGCCGCGGAGTGGCGCGAGCCGCTGCGCAAGGACGGCAGGGCGCTGCGGATCCGGGTCACCTCCGGTCTGCTCGCCCGAGCCACCCCGTCCCGCCTGCGTGAGGCCGTTGGCGTGTTGCTGGACAACGCCAACAGGCACGGCGACGGCACCGTCACCGTCTCCGCCAAGCACGGCGACGGCATGGTGACCGTGGAGATCACCGACGGCGGAGCGGGCGTGCCGGACGAGCTGGTCGCGCACGTCTTCGAACGGGGTGTGTCGGGCTCGGGTTCGACCGGCGTGGGCCTGGCGCTGGCCAGGGCGCTGGTGGAGGCCGACGGAGGGCGGCTGGAGCTCTCCGCGACCCGCCGCGCCACCTTCGTGATCTTCCTGCCGGTGCCGCGCGCCGACGACGTGCTCGGCGTCCCCTGGCCCGCCGAGAGCACTCCCCGCTGACCAGATGCCTTGCGCCATGCGGATTCCGCCGATGTGACCGTCCCCATCGGAAATCGCGAGTGCGGTCGCCCGCGGTGCGGGTCGTGCCGGGCGCCGCACGGCTCAGGAGTGGCCGAACTCCTCGTACTCGGCGTCGACGTTGCGGGTCGAGCCTTGGAGCGCGCGCGGCTTGGCGTTCTCCTCCGGGAAGACGAACTTCCGGAACGCCCACCAACGGAACACCATGCCCAGCAGCACGCCGCCGATCTGGCCGAGGAAGAAGTCGCCGAGCTCCTGGTAGGCCACCGCCACGTCCGGGTACCGCAGGTCCAGCACGTAGCGGGAGAAGAACAGCGGGAAGGCGTAGATCCCCACGCCGATGCCGCTGACCAGGAAGTACAGCGCGGCCTCGTGCCGCTTCTCCCGGCCGCCCCGCGCGCGGAAGGACCACTCGCGGTTGAGGACGTAGGACACGATCGTCGCCACGAGCACCGCGATGACCTTCGAGGTGACGGGGCGGTCGTGCAGGATCGTCAGCTTCAACCCGTAGAAGATCGCGGTGTCGATCACGAACGTCGTGCCACCGACGAAGGCGAACTTCAGCAGCTCACGGTGCTTGAGCATCAGCTCGCGCACGGGCTTGGGGAACTTACCGACGACCGTGTGGATCAGGGACACCCGGCGAGTCTACGTACGCGGAAATCACTCGGATGCCGGTTCGGTCCGGCGCGCCTGTTCCTTGAGCAGCTTCTCGGCGTCGCGGACCACGCGGGCGCCCTCGTCGGGGAAGACGTACTTCCGGAACGCCCACCAGCGGAAGACCATGGCGAGCACGGTGCCCAGCAGCATGCCGCTCGCGAAGTCGGCCACCTCCTGGACCAGGGCGCTGACGTGCGGTTCCTCCAGCATCAGCCAGTAGCGGGACGCGTAGAGCGGGGCGGAGTTGATCAGGACGCCGACGCCGCTGATCAGGAAGTACAGCGCGGCCTCGTGGTGCCGCTCGCGCCCGCCGCGGGTGCGGAAGGACCACTCCCGGTTGAGCACGTAACCGACGATCGTGGCGACGATCACGGCCACCGCGAGGGCGCTGACCGGCTTCGGCTCCAGGATCGTCCACTTCAGACCGTAGAAGACCACGGTGTTCACCACGAAGGTGATCGAGCCGACGATCGCGAACTTCAGCAGCTCGTGGTGCTTGACGAGCAGGTCGCGGTACGGCTGGGGCAGGCGGACGAGAACAGCATCCAGGGCGGCCACTTCCGCATTCTACGGAGCCGGTTCACCCATCCGGATGCAGCCCCCGGTACAGGGGTCTGGTGCGGTGAGGGGCGGGATGTGACACTTGCTCCAACTATTCAGCAAGGGGTGTCACATGCCTGACTACCGGCTCGATGCCGAGCAGGAGGACTTCCGCAAGACCGTGGAGGACTTCGCCAGCACCGTGGTGGCGCCACAAGCGCACGCCAACGACGCCGCTGGGACCTTCCCTTACGACGTCGTCCGCCAGATGGGCGAGATGGGCCTGTTCGGCCTGCCCTTCCCCGAGGAGCTCGGGGGCATGGACGGCGACTACTTCGTGCTCTGCCTGGCCCTGGAGGAGCTGGCCCGCGCCGACTCCTCCGTCGCGATCACCCTGGAGGCCGCGGTCTCCCTCGGCGCGATGCCGATCTACCGCTTCGGCACCGACGAGCAGCGCGCCACCTTCCTGCCCGACCTGGTCGCCGGGCGGAAGCTGGCCGCCTTCGGCCTCACCGAGCCCGGCAGCGGCTCGGACGCCGCGGCGCTGCGCACCACCGCGCGGCTGGACGGCGACGAGTGGGTGATCAACGGGTCCAAGTGCTTCATCACCAACTCCGGCACCGACATCACCTCGGCGATCACCGTCGCGGCGCGCACCGGCGACGACGAGATCTCCTCGATCATCGTGCCCGCCGGGACGCCGGGGCTGACGGTCGCGCCGAAGTACCAGAAGGTCGGCTGGCGGGCCTCGGACACGCGTGAGCTGTCCTTCGACGACCTGCGGGTGCCCGCGGCGAACCTGCTCGGCGAGCGCGGCAGGGGCTTCGCCCAGTTCCTGTCCACCCTGGACGAGGGCAGGGTCGCGATCGCCGCGCTCAGCGTCGGCCTCGCCCAGGGCTGCGTCGACGAGTGCGTCCGCTACGCGGCCGAGCGCACCGCGTTCGGCCACAACATCGGCCACTACCAGGCGATCCAGTTCAAGATCGCCGACATGGAGATGCGCACCCACGTGGCCCGGCTGGCCTGGTACGACGCCGCGGCGCGGCTGGTCGCTGGGCAGCCGTTCAAGAAGCAGGCGGCCATCGCCAAGCTCTACGCGTCGACCATCGCCGTGGACAACGCGCGCGACGCCACGCAGATCTTCGGCGGCTACGGCTTCATGGACGAGTACCCCGTCGCCAGGCACTGGCGCGACGCCAAGATCCTGGAGATCGGCGAGGGCACCAGCGAGGTGCAGCGCATGGTGATCGCCAGGGAGCTCGGCGTCCGCTGAGGCCCAGGGATCTGCGTGCGGGGTCTCGTGAACATGGACTCCACACGCAGGCCCTAGCTCCCCGATGTCGTCGTGGGTGGCGACGTCGGGGAGCTGGTCGTGCTCCTGGGCGGGGTCGTCGCTGGCGGAGTGGTCGTCGTCGTGTGGGGCGCCGGTTTCCCAGGACCGCCCGGCACGCGCAGACCACCCGGAACCGGCGGGATGGTGTTGATGTCCGGGCTCAGGCCGGGGACGCCGACCCGGTCCTCCGGCAGGTCGATGGGCACCGCGAGCTCCCGCGACGCCGCGCCGAGCTGGGCACGCAGCTTCACGGTGCCCTTGTCAGCGCCGAGCGAGAGCAGCCACAGCTGCACCGTGTACTGGCTGCCCGGGTTGACCTGCTTCTCGCAGTGCAGCGTCGTGCCCTGGCCCTTGCACCCGGCAGGCCAGCCGATGCCAACGAAGCCCTGCGGGATGCCGATGTCGACCTCCATCTTCCCGCGCTGCGAGCCCCGGTTCGTCGCGACCACGTCCAGCCGCGCCGGCCACCGGCCGATGTAGCGCACCCGGGCGGACAGGTCGATCGCGTCGACCGGCTTCACCTCGACCGGCACGGTCGGGATGTTCACGTTCGGCAGTGCGCCCGCGTTGATCGTGCCGGTGATCTGACCCGGTTTGGCGTCGACCGAGGCGTAGAGCTTGAAGTGGAACGTGGCGCTCTCGCCGGGCGCGATCCCGCCGGGACTGGTGCACGTGGCGTCGGTGCACTCGATCACCGCGCGCGAGCTCATCGGCGCGAAGCGCGGCGCGGGCTTGCCGACGGTCACGCCCGGCGGCAGGTTCAGCTTCACCGTCACCGGGTCGGAGACCTTCTCGCCGTTGTTGGCGACGGTGATGCCCATCTCCTGGGGCGGACCGCCGGGCGTCAGCGGTCCCTCCGGCGCGGCCACCGAGGGCACCAGCCGCGCGGGCTGCGGCTCCGGTGGGGGCGGAGGCGGCTCCGGGGCCGGGGCGGGGGGCGGCTCCGGCGGGGGAGGGGGAGCCGGTGCCGGCGTTGGCGCCGGTGGCGTCGGCTTGGCCGGGGGCGGGTTCGGCGGTGGCGGTGGCGGTGCGGGTGGGGGCGGTGCCGGCCTCGTGGTGGTCACCTGGGCGGTGATCTTGGGCGGCTCCTTGTCCTGGTCCGCGGTCATGCCGACCGCGATGGCCGCGCCCAGCGCGACCGCGGAGACGGCGCTGCCGACGATCTGCCTGGGCAGCGCGCTCGCGGCGCTGCCGACGCCACCACCACCGGCGCCGCCTCCGGCTCCGGCGGCCGCGCCCGCTCCGGCAGCGGCTCCCGCCGTGAACAGCCCGGCGGCCGCGGCCTTCGCCGTTCCGGCTCCCGCCGCGGCGAGGTACGCGGTGACCGCGCCCCCGAGCACCAGCGGGGCGATGACCAGCCGCAGCGCGCCGTTGACCTCGCCGAGCTCGGCGGCGAGCACGCGGCAGCGGTCGCAGCTGTCGAGGTGCGACTCGACCTGCGCGGTCTCGCGGCGGGACAGGCCGTCCCGGGTCCACGCGCCGAGTCGCTCGATCGTGGCGCGGCACTGCTCTCCGGTCCCGGACCCGACGTGCACCTGGAGGTAGGCCTGCCGCAGCCCCTCCCGGGCGCGGTAGGCCAGCGCGGACACCCCGTTGGCGGTGAGCCCGAGGATGGGGGCGACCTCGGCGGGGGACTGTCCCTCGATCTCGGTATGCCACAGCACCGCCTGCCACCGCTCGGGCAGCCGCGCGAAGGCCTTGGCGGCCAGCGAGCGGTCCAGTCCGGCGACCGCGGTGTCGGTGAAGGGCACGACGACCGACGCCGCGTCGGCGACCGTGGAGATGTCGTCGGAGAACTCGACCCTCCGGTCCCGGCGGGTCTTGTCGTACGCGGTGTGGCGCAGCGCGGTGAGCAGGTAAGCACGGAAGGCAGCGTCGGGTCCCCGGCCACCGCGCAGCGTGTCGAGAACCTTGGCGAAAGCCTCTGACACCAGGTCATCCGCTTCCGCCGTCGAGCGCGCGAGTTGTCGCGCGAGGTTGTAAGCAGCTGCCACGTGCCGCTCGTAGAGCCGGCCGTACGCCTCGGTCGAGCCGTTGCGCACTTCCGTGATCAGCTCGGCATCACCGCGGCTGGGTGTGTCCCCCTGAACGCTCGACACTCTTGCCCTCTCGTTGGGGCGACCGGTCTGATGGGCAGCCGGTCGTCCGTTGTGCTCGCTCAGTGTGACGGAGCGGGACCGGAAACGTCACGCCGAACGGCGTCACGAGTTCTCCAGAGCTGCGTCAGGGAAGTCGACAGTGATCGAGGTCCGGGAGGGTGGCGACGGTGGGTACGCGCGAATTCACGCCACGGGTGGACCGTGAGCGTGATGAAGGCGCGATCCGTACTCTCCGTGCACGGTGGCGTGCCACGAGCCTGGCGGCGGGCTGGCCGTTCCCGAGCGACTGGGCACTGGCCGAGGTCGACGAGGTGTGCCGCGCGCACGTGCTCGGCGGCGACACCGCGCCCGCGCTCAACCGGCTGGCCCAGTCCCGGGCGCAGACCGGGGCAGGACTCGCCGAGACGCTCCAGGACCTCGCCGCGCTGCACGCCGTGCTGACCTCCGCCGGGCCGGGCGCGGTCCCGGTCGACCCGGACGCGGTGCCGGTCGAGCTGATCAGGGCGCACGCGCTCGCCTGGGCCGACGTGCTCTCCCGGCAGGTCGGCGAGCGCGAGGCCGAGGACGGGCTGACCGGGCTCGCCACCACCGCCTACCTGCGCACCAGGCTGCGCGAGGTCTACCGGGAGGCGCGGTCCCGCGAGCAGCGCTGCGAGGACGAGTACGGCCTGGTGCTCGTCGCCACCGACCTGTCCGCGGCGACCGGCTGGTCGAGGCTGGTGGTGATGGTGCTCATCGCCGAGGTCGTCCGGCTCGTCTTCGACTCGGGGGAGACCCTCGCCGCGGTCGGCCCCTCGGTGGCCGCGGTGCTCGCGCGGCGGGACGACCGGCTGCAGCGCCGCGTCGCCGCCACGGCGTGGCTGGTCAAGCGCCGCCTCGCGGTGGACCCGGACCTCGACGACACCGGACCCGTCCGCGTCTGGCTCGAACGCCTCCCCACCACCCCCGAGGCCGCCGGCGACCTCATCACCCACCTCGCCCGAGCCTGACCCCCCCGTTTCCCGGCCATTCGCGGGCTTATGGACGCTTCCGGAGCTCCTCACAGGTCCATAAGCCCGCGAATGGCGGCTGGTGAGCGGGCGTCCAGTAGTGTTCACGGACCGTGGACTCCCGCACCGGCACCCCCGTCGTCGGCATGGTTGGCGGCGGCCAACTCGCCAGAATGACCCACCAGGCCGCCATCGCCCTCGGCCAGTCACTGCACGTGCTCGCCGTGTCACCGGACGACCCGGCTGCGCTGGTCGCGCCCTCGGTCACCCTGGGCGAGCACACCGACCTGGACGCGCTGCGCGCCTTCGCGAAGTCCTGCGACGTGCTGACCTTCGACCACGAGCACGTGCCCGGTGAGCACCTGCGCGTGCTGGTCGAGGAGGGTGTCAAGGTGCACCCCGGCCCGGACGCGCTGCTGCACGCCCAGGACAAGCTGGTGATGCGGGTCAAGCTCGCCGAGCTCGGCCTGCCCGTCCCTCCCTTCGCCCGTGTCGAGGAGGTCGGCGACGTCCTGCGCTTCGGTGCCGAGCACGGCTGGCCCTGCGTGCTCAAGGCGATCCGCGGCGGCTACGACGGCAAGGGCGTGTGGGTGCTGAACACGCCGAGCAGCGCCGAACGGGTGGTTCCCGAGCTGCTCGCCGCCGGGACTTCGGTGATGGTCGAACAGTGCGTGCCGATGCGTCGTGAGCTCGCCGCGCTGGTGTCCCGTTCGCCGTTCGGCCAGGGCGGCGCGTGGCCGCTGGTGGAGACCGTGCAGCGGGACGGCATCTGCGTCGAGGTCCTCGCGCCCGCCCCCGGCCTGGACCCGGAGGTCGCTGCGGCAGCGCAGGAGCTCGCGCTGCGGGTGGCCGACGAGCTCGGGGTCGTCGGTGTGCTCGCGGTGGAGCTGTTCGAGACCGCCGACGGCGTCGTGGTGAACGAGCTGGCGATGCGCCCGCACAACTCCGGGCACTGGACCATCGAGGGTGCCCGCACCTCGCAGTTCGAGCAGCACGTGCGCGCGGTGCTGGACTACCCGCTCGGCGTGACCGACATGGTCGCGCCGGCCGTGGTGATGGCCAATGTCCTTGGCGCGCCGGAACTTCCGGGCATGACGGTGGACGAGCGGCTGCACCACCTGTACGCCCGGTTCCCCGACGCGCACGTGCACCTCTACGGCAAGGCCGAGCGGCCGGGGCGCAAGGTCGGGCACGTGACCGTGCTCGGCACGGACATGACCGAGGCGCGGCGCAGGGCCGTGCTCTCCGCGCACTGGCTCTCGCACGCCGAATGGCCGGACGGCTACGACATCCACGGCTCCGAACCCCAGGGGGACAGCTGAATGACAGGCACACCATTGGTCGGCGTGATCATGGGCAGCGACTCGGACTGGCCGGTCATGCAGGCCGCCGTCGAGGCGCTTGCCGAGTTCGACGTGCCGCACGAGGTGAGCGTGGTCTCCGCGCACCGGACGCCGCAGCGGATGCTCGACTACGCCGCGAGCGCGGTGGAGCGGGGCATCCGGGTGATCATCGCGGGCGCGGGCGGGGCGGCGCACCTGCCGGGCATGGTCGCCTCGGCCACGGTGCTGCCGGTGATCGGCGTGCCGGTGCCGCTGAAGTACCTGGACGGCATGGACTCGCTGCTGTCGATCGTGCAGATGCCCGCGGGCGTCCCGGTCGCCACGGTCTCCGTCGGTGGCGCGCGCAACGCGGGCCTGCTCGCGGTGCGCACGCTCGCGGCGGGCTCGGACGATCTTGCGGCGTCCTTGCGGCAGCGGATGGCCGCGTTCCAGTCGGATCTGGAGAAGCTCGTGCTGGACAAGGACGCGGCGCTGCGGGACCGAATCGGCCAGTAAGGGCAATCAGCATCGAATGATGTGAAGCGAGAGTGATTCACCTCTCGTGCGGACTTACTTTCCCCGCATGGGAGCAAAACTCTTCGCAGGTGAGACGGGGTGGCGTCGCGGCTGGGGTCGCGCCGCCGCCCTGCTCGGCGCGGTAACGCTCGGCCTGGGGGCCATTCCGGCGCAGGCGGCGGCACCGGCCGCGACCGGCTCGTACACGATCTTCAACAACCCGACGGGCAGCACCCCCGACCACCGCATCGAAACCGACCTCGTCAGCCTGGTCGACGGCGCACCGGCCGGCTCGGAGATCCACGGTGAGATGTTCACCTGGACCAGGACACCGGTCGCGACGGCGCTGAAGAACGCGCAGGCGCGCGGGGTGAGGGTGTACCTCGCGATCGACCGCGCGGGCGCAGGCGACTCCAACCTCAAGCCCGACAACGAGGCGATCAAGATCCTCAAGTCCGCGGGCCTCACCCGCCTGGTCTTCTGCGGCAGCGCCTCGGCCGGCTACTCCTCCTGCATCAGCAGCCGCAAGGGCGCGATCAACCACAACAAGGTCTTCATGTTCTCCGCGACGAAGAACATGACCAACGCGGTCTGGGTGTCGTCGCAGAACCTGACCAACAGCCAGAACGAGCACTTCAACAACGCGGTCGTGGTGCACGGCGACAAGCCGCTGTACGACTTCTTCGACCAGCACCTCGACGCGATGCTCAACCAGAAGCGCACCTCGAACTACAACAAGTACTTCCGCTCCGACACCGCGAGCGTCCGCGCGTACCTCTCCCCGCGCGCGGACTCGAAGGGCGGCACGTCGGCGGAGCACTCGACCGACACGATCGCCCAGGTGCTGAAGTACGTGAAGTCCGAGCCCGGCTGCACGGTGGACGTGGCGCACGCGCAGTTCACCGGGCCGCGTCAGCCGGTGATCAGCGAGCTGGTCCGCATCGGCAAGCTGGGGTGCAAGGTGCGGGTGCTGGTCGGTGACAACCTCAGCCAGTACGTGCGCGACGCGTTCAAGGGCCAGAAGAACATCACGGTCCGCCAGCTGAAGAAGCTGCACTCCAAGTACATCGTGGTGAAGTCGCACTACAACGACACCGCGAAGCGGCACCTGGTGTTCACGGGTTCGCAGAACCTGACCGGCCCGGCTCTGCGCACCCACGACGAGACCCTGATCCGCGTGGAGCGCCCGGACGTCTCGAAGGACTACGCCGACAACTTCTCCGCGATCTGGGCCAAGGGCTCCTAGCCCCCTGGCGCCCTCACCACCCCTTGGCGCCCGCACCACCCCCTGGCACCCGCACCACCCCTGGCGCCCTCACTCGCGTGCCCCTCATATCGCGTTTTGTAGCCTTAATGCGAAATGGGAGCGCTCTTTTGCGCATTTAGGTGACAAAACGCGAAAATACCGGCCACGCCAGCCAGCCAGCCCGGGCGCACATCGGGGCATCGGGACGACTTGCGGGACCGGCTGCTCGCCCCTGCCGAGGGACGCCGGAAGTGTGACGGGTCCGTAGGCGACGAAGTTCGGCCGGTACGGGACACGTCCTCGGCAGGGAACGAGAGGGAACCGGCCGAACAGCTCCGACAGCGTGATCCGGCTTTCCAACCGCGCCTGCGCGGAAGTGCGGGCCGTACGCGAAGGACGAGGTGCGCGCTGGGGGCACTGGTGATGTCGAACTCGCCTGCGGTGGGGCCGTACTAGGGACGTGCTGGCCGACCCGGCGGCCAGAGCGGCCACGATCGGAGAGATCGCCGCTAGGAGCGGCTTCACACCGACCTGGTTCTCCTCGGTGTTCAAGGCCCGCTCCGGAGAAGGGCCGAGGGAGTTCCGGCAACGCGGGCTCGCGGAGCCGGTCGAGCCGGGCCGCCGTGGTCAGGGGTGGTAGGTGTTGAAGGCGACGAGGAGTTCTTCCTGACGGCGCAGTGCTTCCGGAGCCTGGTCGGCTCGGCGGGCGGCCACTCCCGCCGCCATCGCCTGGGCCAGCCCCACGAGGGCGGTCACCGAGCGGAGCAGGCCCGCGCCCGCCGTGTCGGCGAAGAAGACGGAGTCGGCCATGTCGGCCAAGGGGGACGCCGCCGTGTCGGTCAGCGCGATCGTGGTCGCTCCCGCGGACTTCGCCTGGCGCACGGCCCGGACCGTGTCCGCCGCGTAGCGGTGCAGGGAGACCGCGACCAGGACGTCGGTGGACTCCAGGCGGCGCAGCCGGTCGGTGAGGGTGCCGGGGCCGGGGATGACCAGGGAGACGTCGTCGAGCACCAGGTCGAGCAGGTAGGCGAGCAGGTAGGCGACCGAGTGGGACTTGCGCAGCCCCATCACGTGCACCCGGCGCGCGCCGGCCAGGGCCCCGACGGCCCGGCGCCACGCGTCCGGGTCGACCCTGGCCAGGGTGCGGGTGAGGTTCTGCTTGTCCAGCTCGACGGCCTTGCTGAGCAGCTCGTCCGGCGCGTCGGCCAGCGATCCGAGCCTGCGGACCAGCTGGGCCTGACCGGAGAGGTGCTCGCGGCAGAGCTTGATCAGCGCGGGATAGCCGGACAGTCCGCACCGCTGGGCGAAGCGGACCACGGTCGCCTCGTTCACCCCGACGTCGCGGGCCAGCTCGCTGACCGTCTTGAAGGCAATGCCCTCCGGGTCGGCCAGCACGCGTTCGGCCAGGGTCCGTTGCGACGGTGTGAACCCGTCGGACTCCCTGCGCAGCAGCTCGCTCAGCTCGGCGAAGGACGTCGGCGCGTCGCTCACCGGGCTCGCCGCCTCAAGCTGGAGATCACCCAGTGCTCCCTCCTGTGAGGTCGTCGACGGCTTCTGCCAGCCGGTTCAGCGCGTCGGCGATCCAGGGCAGCGCCACCGGGTCGGCACTGTGCAGGGCTTCCCACCGCTGCACGTCGTCGGTTCCGTAGAGCAGGCTGGTCGCCATCCGGAAGCGCAGTGCCCTGGGATCATCGCCGAAAGCCTCACCGCGCAGCACACCGACCCGGTACATCGTCAGCAGCACCTCCGCGAGGTCGGCGCCGGAGCCCAGCCGGAACCGCTCCCGCGCCGGTTCGAGGTCCGGGTACAGGTAGAAGCCGCCACCAGGGGCGCGGCACGAGGCACCCGCGGCGACGAGCAGGCGGTGGGCCTCCGTGACGACCTTGCGGTGCAGTTCGCGCCCGGCCCGGACGTACTCGCGCACCTCGGTGGGCTCGTCGAGCAGGTAGCCCGCGGCGATCTGCACCGGCATCGCCGGGTTGGACCACACCTCGCTGGCGACGCCGACCAGTCGCTCGCGCAGCTGAGCGCCCTCGCGGGTCTCCGGGATGCGGCAGAAGCCCAGCCGCCAGCCGCCGAGCGCGTTCGCCTTGCTCAGCCCGGTGGTGACGATCGTGCGCTCCGGGAACACCGCGGCCGGGCTCAACAGCGCGTCCGGGTCGTGCGCCAGGTCGCGGTAGATCTCGTCGGAGATCACCACCAGGCCGTAGCGCTCGGCCACCGCGCAGACCTGCCGCACCAGCTCCGCGTCCGGGGTGGTCCCGGTCGGGTTGTCCGGTGAGGTGACCACGAGGACGCCGGGCCGCTGCCCCCGCCACCTGGCTTCGAGCAGCGCGTTCTCCAGGGCCTCCGGGTCGGGGACACCACCGGTGTGCTCCGGCACGTCCACCCAGATGACCTCCTTGCCCGCGAGCGCGGCTTGCGCGGCGTAGCTCACCCAGCTCGGCCTCGGCAGCACGATGTCGCCCGGCAGCACCGTGAGCAGCGCGTAGAGCAGCGGCTTGCTCCCCGGGCCCGCCACGATCTGGTCCGGCTCGGTCGGCACGCCCCGGCGGCTGAGGTAGCCGGCCGCCGCGGCGCGCACGGCGTCGGTGCCCGCGGTCGGGCCGTAGGAGTTCTCCGTCGCGGCCGCGGAGAGCGCGGCGGCGACCTCGGGCAGCACCGGCAGCCCGGCCTCCCCGAATGCGAGGTGCACCACCGACTCCCCGGTGGCCTGGATGGCGCGGATGCGTTCGTTCGCGGCGAGCGTGGCCGACTGCGCGAGACCTGTCCGCGCGGGCGCGCTCTGGTAGCTGAGCATGAGTCGAGGCTACAACTGAAAATGCAAGAAACAAGACCTTTGCAACTTTGTTTGCAGAGCCGGGGTGCTTCGGTGCTCCGGCGAAGGCGGCTAGCATCCAGGGCAGGAACGGCTACTCGGAGGTAACAAACGTGGACCCGAGCTTCGGCACCTACCAACTGGCCGAGGAGCACGACGCCCTCCGCGACGCGGTCCGGGCGTTGGCAGAGAAGGAGATCGCCCCGCACGCCGCCGAGGTCGACGAGCAGGAGCGGTTCCCGAGCGAGGCCCGTGACGCGCTGGTCAAGGCGGGCTTCGCCGCGGTGCACGTGCCGGACGCCTACGGCGGTGAGGGCGCCGACTCGGTCGCGACCTGCATCGTCATCGAAGAGGTCGCCCGCGTCTGCGGCTCCTCCTCGCTGATCCCGGCCGTCAACAAGCTCGGCACGATGCCGATCCTGCTCTCCGGCTCCGAGGAGCTGAAGCAGAAGGTGATGCCGTCCATCGCCAGCGGCGAGTCGATGGCCTCCTACGCGCTGTCGGAGCGCGAAGCGGGCTCGGACACCGCGTCGATGCGCACCCGCGCCCGGCTCGACGGCGACAACTGGGTGCTCAACGGCACCAAGTGCTGGATCACCAACGCGGGCGTCTCCGACTGGTACACCGTCATGGCGGTCACCGACCCCAACGCGGAGAAGAAGTCCAACGGCATCTCCGCTTTCGTGGTGCACAAGGACGACCCGGGCTTCGAGGTCGGCCCGAAGGAGAAGAAGCTCGGCATCAAGGGCTCGCCGACGCGCGAGATCTACTTCTCCGACTGCACCATCCCGGCGGACCGCATCATCGGTGAGCCCGGCACGGGTCTGAAGACCGCGCTGCGCACGCTGGACCACACCCGCCCGACGATCGGCGCGCAGGCGGTCGGCATCGCGCAGGGCGCCCTCGACGCGGCCATCGCCTACGTCAAGGACCGCAAGCAGTTCGGCAAGGCCATCTCGGAGTTCCAGGGCGTGCAGTTCATGCTCGCCGACATGGCGATGAAGGTCGAGGCGGCCAGGCACATGGTCTACGTCGCCGCGGCCAAGGCGGAGCGCGGTGAGCCCAACCTCGGCTTCATCACCGCCGCCGCCAAGTGCTACGCCTCCGACGTGGCCATGGAGGTCACCACCGACGCCGTCCAGCTCTTCGGCGGCGCGGGCTACACCCGTGACTTCCCGGTCGAGCGCATGATGCGCGACGCCAAGATCACCCAGATCTACGAGGGCACCAACCAGATCCAGCGGGTCGTGATGTCCCGCGCGCTGCTCAGGTGAGCTAGCTCGACTACGCCGAGGCCGGTGACCCCCTGCGGTCACCGGCCTTTCGCGTGGTTAGGGGTTATTCAGGGGCGGGCAAGGGGATGTCCGCGGTTCGTTGGCGGGGGAGAGTGGCCGGACCACGAGTAGGGGAGAGCGCGATGGACGACGGCAAACCCGGGCGGTCGGGGCGGCTGCGCGACGTGGTGCCGCTGCTGCGGGGGCACGGCAGGTGGATGGCCGTCGCGATCTCCCTGATGCTGACCGGGTCCGTGCTCGGCATCGTCCAGCCGCTCGTCGTGCACAGCGTGGTTCAGACCGCGGGGACCGGCGTCATCGTGTGGGGCACCATCGTGGTGTTGGTCGGCGTGTTCCTCGCGCAGGCGCTCGTGGTCACGCTCGGCGGGTACGTCCTGGAGCGCACCAGCGAGTCGGTGGTGCTCGGGTTGCGGCTCAACCTCATCCACCGGTTGCTGCGGCTGCGCATGGAGTCCTACGACCGGCACCGCACCGGTGACCTGCTGTCCAGGACCGGGTCGGACAGCGCGACGCTGCGGATGATGGTGGCCTCCGGGTTCACCGAGGTGGTCACCGGTTCGCTCGGGCTCGTCGGGACCGTCACGTTCATGCTCATCCTGGAGCCGACGCTGTTCCTGATGGTCATGGGCCTCGTGGCGATCGGCGCCACCGTGGTGTTCTCCGTGCTGGCCAAGGTCCGCGCCGCCTCGCTCCAAGCGCAGGAGGCGCTCGGCGTGATGAACTCCGACCTGGAGCGGGCGTTGACCGCGATCCGGACCGTGCGCGCGGTGCAGGCCGAGGAGCGCGAGACCGAACGCATTGGTGGGCAAGCGAAAGCGGCTTTCGGCGCGAGTGTGCGGATGGCGAAGCTCAACGCGCTCGTCGGGCCGGCCGTCGAGCTCTCGGTCAACGGGTCGTTCCTCGTGGTCTTCCTCGTCGGCGGCATCCGGGTCGCGACCGGGGCGACCAGCGTCGCCGACCTGGTCGCCTTCCTGCTGTACATGAGCTTCCTGGCGATGCCGCTTTCCCAGCTGTTCCAGGCGATCGTGACGATGAACCAGGGCGCTGGCGCGCTGCAGCGGGTGCACGAGGCGCTGGACCTGCCGGAGGAGACCGACGAGAACCGACCCGCGCGGACGAGTCCTCGCGTGGTGGAGAAGGGCTCGCCGGTCCTGGAGTTCCGGGACGTGTGGTTCGGCTACCAGGACGTCGCCGAGCCCGTGCTTCGCGGGGTGAACTTCGAGGTGCCGCAGCGCGGGCACGTCGCGCTCGTCGGTCGTTCCGGGGCGGGGAAGTCCACGATCTTCGCCCTGGCCGAGCGGTTCTACGAGCCGGACCGCGGGCAGCTGCTGTTCGAGGGCGCCGATGTCGTCGAGCTCTCGCGCAAGGAGTACCGGCGCCGCGTGGGGCTCGTCGAGCAGCACTCGCCGGTCATGTTCGGCACGCTGCGGGAGAACCTGCGCTACGCCGCGCCGAACGCCACCGACGAGGAGATCCGGCACGTCGTGGAGCTGGTCAACCTCGACGAGCTCGTCGATCGGTTGCCGGACGGGTTGGACACCGCGGTCGGCGAGCACGGGATGAAGCTCTCCGGCGGTGAGCGGCAGCGGGTGGCGATCGCGCGGGCGCTGCTGCCCCGGCCTTCGCTGCTGTTGCTCGACGAGCCCACCTCGAACCTGGACGCGGTCAACGAGGCCGCTTTCCGACGGGCCGTCGAGCAGGTCGCGTCGGAGTGCTCGCTGCTGGTCATCGCGCACCGGCTGTCCACTGTGCAGGCCGCCGACCGGGTCGTGGTGCTGGAGAACGGGGTGGTCACCGGCACCGGGACCAACGATGAGCTGGTGGCGGGCAACGAGTTCTACCGGAGTTTCGCGGCCGGCCTCACCTCCGTGGATTCGAGAGTCTGATTGAGAGCTTGATCAGTTTTACCCTGGCTTTAGTTCAAATTTGTACCGTCCTCCCGTAAGAGCAAACGGGAGGAACCACAGTGGGAAAGCTCGTGCACAGCCTGCGTGACGCGGTGCTGTTGATCGCCAGGATCGGCATCGGCGTCGTCTTCATCGCCCACGGGGCCATGAAGCTCGGCGACCTCGGCGGCACCGCCGCGGGCTTCGGGCAGATGGGGATCCCGCTGCCGACGCTGTCCGCGTACTTCGCCGCCTTCGTCGAGACCTTCGGTGGCGCCGCGCTGGTCCTCGGGGCGCTGCTGCCGATCGTCGGCGTGCTGCTCGCGGTGGTCACGGCGGGCGCGATCGTGTTCGTGCACGGCAAGAACGGCTTCTTCATGCCGAGCGGCTACGAGTACGTCCTGACGCTCACCCTCGCCGCGCTGGCGCTGGGCTTCGGCGGCGGTGGCAGGTACTCCGTCGACGCGTTCCTCGCC
This sequence comes from Allokutzneria oryzae, assembly GCF_042429765.1. NCBI lineage: Bacteria > Bacillati > Actinomycetota > Actinomycetes > Pseudonocardiales > Pseudonocardiaceae > Allokutzneria > Allokutzneria oryzae. Next base: position 240,113 of record NZ_JBHLZU010000010.1, read on the forward strand.
GCGCGCAAGGGGCAAGCCGTCTCCGCGTGATGCCACCGTGCCGGGCGGGGTGCTCCCCGCCCGGCGCAGTCGTTCCTACGCTGTGGTCAGGTCGACCGTGATCTGCTCGGTCCTGCGCCGGTCGTCCAGCTTGGCCGGGTCCGGGTTGGTGCACTGCACCAGGGACGCGCCGGCCGCGATCACCGCGACCAGCCCGTCCACAATGGACTGCGGTGACCTCCAGTCCAGGTCGGACAGGACCCGGTCGCCCTCTGAGATGCCCTGTTCCTGTGCGCGCTTGCGCGCCAAGGAGATCAGCTCGTCCACAGTGGACTCGTTCAGGGCGGGGGTGTCACCGGGAACGGCGGCGTAGGAATGGAAGAAGTCGCCGTGCACCCGGATCTCGCCGATGTAGTCCACCGTGCCAGGAGCCGTGTCGCGCAGACCCCGGCCCAGCGGGTCCAGCGCGACCACCGCGACGTTCTCCGCGTCCGACTCGAAGCCCTGCGGCACGAAGGCGACCTCGATGTCGTCCGCGTCCGGGTCGGTCACCACGGACGCGCCCGCCCACCACGAGCCGAGCAGCACGCCCACGGTCTGCCAGTGCGCGGGCAACGCCACCAGCACGCGTGCGCCCTCCTCGATCGCGATCTCGTCGCGCAGCCAGTTCGCGGTCTTCGCCGCCCAGTTCGCCACGGTCGCCCTGGACAGCTCGATGCGCGTGCCGTCGGCGTCGTCGTAGTGGCTGACCAGGGGCCGGGCCGAGTCCGCCATCAGCGGGGCGAACAGAGCTTCGGTGACGTTCATCGCTGGTTCTCTCCGCTCGGTGCTCAGTACACGCAGGGGATGCCGCCCGCCGTGATCGGCTCCTCGCCGGTTCCCGGCTGCTGCGCGGGCACGGGGGTGGCGGCCCCACCACCGTCCAGTCTGAGCAGCCCGCGCCCGGCCATCTTCGGCGGGGTGGTGCCGCCCTGGACGACCAGGCCGGTGACCCAGGCCCTGACCGCGTCCCTGTCCACCGCCACGATGCTCTGACCGCGGTCGTTGCGCGCGTTGATGTTCACCACCGGGATGGTGCGGAACTCGAAGTTGCCCGCCGCCAGGCCCTGGAACTGCCGCGCCAGCGTCAGCGGCTCCCAGCCCTCGTCGAAGACCAGCGACTTGCGCGCCGCGTCCAGCAGCGCCGACAGCTTCGACGGATCGGTCAGGGTGCCGGTGGAGAGCATCTTGTTCACCACCGCCGCCATGAACACCTGCTGGCGCACGACGCGGTCGATGTCACCCCTGGGCAGCCCGGACCGCTGCCGCACGAAGGCCAGCGCGTCACCGCCGGAGACCGACTGCCTGCCGCGCCGGAAGTTCGCGCCGGAGTCGGGGTCGCTCGTCGACTGGCGCAGGCACACCTCGACGCCGCCGAGCGCCTCGGTGAGCAGGTAGAAGCCGTAGAGGTTGATCTCGGCGTAGTGGTCCACCCGCAGGCCGGTCAGCTCCTGCACCGCACGGCCGAGCACCAGGCGGCCCGCCTGGTCGGACTCGCGTTCCTGACGGGCGCGGTCGGTGACGCCCGCCGCGCGCAGCTCGGCCAGGCGCCGGTTCTTGCCCAGCACGTACGCAGCGTTGATCTTCTCGTCCTGGAAGCCGGGGATCGGGACGTAGGTGTCGCGCGGGATGGAGATCGCGGTCGCCTTGCCACCGTTGTCCGGGATGCGCAGCACGATGATGGTGTCGGTGTTCAGGCTGGCGTTGGCCTCGGTGCGCAGCTTCCGGAGCACCGCGGCGGGCAACGGGGCGCCCTGCGCGTCGGTGCGGCTGTCGCTGCCGACGAGCAGGATGTCCGTCGCGCCGTCGCGCACGGGCGGCGCGCCCGGCTGGCTGCCGAGCTGGTTGACCACGTCGGTCGTGCTGACGTTGTCCTGCAACCGTTCCAGCGTGGCCCAGCTGATCCCGCTCGCGGTGAGCGCGACCGCCGACAGCAGCGCGACGACCGCGCGGCCGATGTGGCCCGCCACCCGTCTCGCCCGGCCGGGCCGGGGTGGTGCGGGCCGCTCGTCGGGCTCGTCGTCGTCCAACGGCACGAACTTCTCGGCTCGCTCGGACTCCTCAGCCTGCTCGGACCGCGCCGTCGAGGAGTCGCCGGGCTCCTCGTCCTGGTCCGTCGGGCGCGGCCGGTCCGGCACGTGCTCCTCCTAGCGGAAGTCGTCGCGAAGCAAGGGATCGCGGCCGTTCCGCGGGGACGATGACCCGCTGGGGCCGCTGACTACCAGGCTAGCCAGCCGCAAGCGGGTCACCGTCCTCATGAGTCCACTCGTTCGAGCGCTTTAGTTGATGCAGGGGACCCCGTCGGGCGTGGTGTCCGGTTCCGCGCCCTGCTGCGGCGCGGCCGGGCGGAGCCCGTTGAGCTCCAGGACCGGTTGTCCCGCCACGTTGTTCTTCTTGCCGGGGCCCGAGTAGTCCTTGCCGATGAAGATCCGCACGGTCCCCGCGGGCACCAGGTTCTCCCGGTCGGCCTCCAGGACCACGTTGCCGCCGAGGGCCTCAACGACCTTCTTGCCGAGGTCCTGCTGGCCCTTGGAGTGCCGGACCACCGTCTTCGCCCTGATCGCGGCGTTGTCGGTGTTGCCCTTGATGAAACCCTTGGCGGCCAAGGCCTCCAGCACGTCGTTGGCCAGTCCTGCCGCGCCGGTGGCGTTGCGCACCTCGACGGTGATCGCGGTGTTGCCCGCGTCGCCGCCACCGGGTCCCGGCGGGGGTGGGGTGGTGGTCTCGTCCTTGGTCTGGTTGGCGACGAAGTCCTTGACCCGCTTCGGATCCACCTTCAGCGCGTCGCCGTCACCGGTCTTGATGTCGCCCTCGATCGGGATGGTCTTGAACTCCACCCCGCCGCCCATCACCGTCTGCATCTGCTGGGCGAACTGGAGCAGGTCCATGTTCTTGTCCACCACCACGGACTTCTTCACGGCGCCGACCAGGTCGTTGAGCTTGCCCGGATCGGTCAGCGTGCCCGCGGAGGTGATCTTCTTGGCCATCGCCTTGAGGAAGGTCTGCTGGCGCACGATGCGGTCCAGGTCGCTGGGCAGGCCGTGCCGCTGACGGACGAAGGCCAGCGCCTGCGCGCCCTGGATGGTCTGCACGCCCTTGGGGAAGTTCGCCCCGGACATGTTGTCCTTGGTCGCGGCCTTGAGGCAGACCTCGACGCCGCCGATCGCCTTGGTGATCTCGTAGAAACTGGCCAGGTTCACCTCGGCGTAGTGCTCGATCGTCACCCCGGTCAGCGCGCTGACGGTGTCGAGCATGCCCTTGCGGCCAGCGCGGGTGGACTCCTCCTCGACCTGCGTCTTGCTCTTGCTCGCCGCGCGCAGCTTCTTCGCCGCGGCGTTCTTGTTGTACGAGTACGCGGAGTTGATCTTGTGTTTGCCGAACCCGCCCGCGATGTCCACATAGGAGTCCCGGGGCAGTGAGATGCCGACCGGCTTCCCGTCCACCGGGATGTGCACCAGGATCATCGAGTCCGTGGTGCCGCCGCCGTCGTTGCTGTCACCGGCGTGCAGCTCCCGCAGCACCTCGGGCGGCAGCTCGTTGCCCTGCGCGTCGGTGCGGCTGTCCAGGCCGACCATCAGGATGTCCACCGCACCGTCGAGCGGCTTGGGGCCGGCCGCGGCCTCGGTCACGTCATCGGTGGTGACGTCCCTGAGCGTGCCCCACGCGTATCCGGTGACGCAGAGCACGATCACCGAGACCAGCGCCACGACCGTCTTGCCGGGATGGATGCGCCGGGGGGAGGACGTCCGCGCGGCGGCTGCCGCCGACGGTGGCGTGCGCTTGGTCGTTCGCGCGTCGCGAGAGGACTCCCTGCCCGAGTCCCGCGCCGACGACCTGACGTCGTCCGTGCGGGGACGGGGGGTGCGGCCGCGCGCGGGCGGCGGTCCCTGCGGAACCACCCGCGCGTCGCGCGCACCGGGACGGCCGCTCTGGCCCTGGCGTGGACTCTGACCTTGCCGCCCGCCCGCGCCCTGACGGCGCGGCTGGTCGCTGGGGGGCACCCGGCCCGCCGGAGGAGGGACCGCCCGCCCGCGCCCGCCGCCGGCGGGTGGCTGCTGGGACCGTCCCTGCTGGTCGGGTGCGGGCCGCCCTGGCTGGTTCCGCGACGGAACACCGCGCCTGGGGTTGCCCCCTGGCCGCATGGGCCGGTCGTCCACGTTCACTCCTCCCCGCCGCTGGTCACCGTGTGCTTCGTACCGGTCTCGACGCGCTGGTGGCCCGAGATCCGGTTCTCCAGGCTAACGGCGGTCCGGTCCCGGCTGGTCACTCCCAGCACTTTGTGGACGTACCGCACTTCCATCGGGTTGCTTTCGCGGCCCCCGGTGCTGCTCAGGCCCGTGGCAGACTGCCAGAAGCGGGTGAAGCCGAGGGGGACTTGGAGAGTGGAGAGCATGCGCGTACTGGTCACCGGTGGCGCCGGGTTCATCGGGTCGAACTACGTGCGGAAGGTGCTGACCGGGGCTTATCCGGCCTTCTCCGACGCCGAGGTGGTGGTGCTGGACAAGCTCACCTACGCGGGCAACGAGGCCAACCTGGACCCGGTCGCGGACAACCCGAGGTACCGCTTCGTCAAGGGCGACATCTGCGACCCCTCGGTGGTGAGCGAAGTCATGTCCGGCGTGTCGACCGTGGTGCACTTCGCCGCGGAGTCGCATGTGGACCGCTCGATCCTGGGCGCGTCGGACTTCGTGCTGACCAACGTGCTCGGCACCCAGACCCTGCTCCAGGCCGCGCTGGACGCGGGCGTGTCGAAGTTCGTGCACGTCTCCACCGACGAGGTCTACGGCTCCATCGACACCGGCTCGTGGACCGAGGAGCACGTCCTGGAGCCCAACTCGCCGTACTCCGCGTCGAAGGCGTCCTCGGACCTGCTGGCCCGCTCCTACTTCCGCACCCACGGGCTGCCGGTGTGCGTGACCCGCTGCTCCAACAACTACGGGCCGTACCACTTCCCGGAGAAGGTCATCCCGCTGTTCGTGACCAACCTGCTCGACGGGAGCGAGGTCCCGCTCTACGGCGACGGCCTCAACGTCCGCGACTGGCTGCACGTCGACGACCACTGCCGGGGCATCCAGCTCGTCGCCGAGGGCGGCAGGCCGGGGGAGGTCTACAACATCGGCGGCGGCACCGAGCTGACCAACCGCGAGCTGTGCGAGAAGCTGCTGGCCGCGACCGGCAAGGACTGGTCGAGCGTGCGGCCCGTCGCGGACCGGCTCGGCCACGACCGGCGCTACTCGGTGGACATCACCAAGATCACCGATGAGCTGGGCTACGCGCCCCAGGTGCCCTTCGAGCAGGGGCTGGCCGACGTGGTCGCCTGGTACCGCGACAACCGCGCGTGGTGGGAGCCCCTGAAGCAGCGGGCGGCCTTGGCGGCACACTAGCCACCGTGACCGACTTCGCACTCCTGGTTCCCGGCGGACGCGGCCAGCTCGGCTCGGACGTCTCCGCACTCGCCGAATCCGCAGGAGCCGGGTTCGTGCACGCCCCGGGCTCGGCCGAGCTGGACATCACCGACGCGGAGGCCGTCGCCGACGCGGTCAGCTCGCTCGCCGCGACCGCGCACGACGCGGGGCTGCGGCCGGTGGTCGTCAACACGGCGGCCTACACCGCGGTGGACGCGGCCGAGACCGACGAGGCGGCGGCGCTCGCGGTGAACGCGGACGGTCCTCGCAACCTCGCCGCCGCCTGCGCGAAGCAGCGCGTGCGGCTGCTGCACGTCTCCACCGACTACGTCTTCCCCGGCGATGCCACGCGGCCTTATGAGCCCGGCGACGAGGTCGGTCCGCGCGGCGCCTACGGCCGCACGAAGCTGGCCGGAGAGCGCGCTGTGCTCGACTCCGGAGCGGCGGCGTGGGTGGTGCGCACGGCGTGGGTGTACGGCGCGGTCGGTGCGAACTTCGTCAAGACGATGGCCAAGCTCGAAGGCCAGCGCGACCAGCTTTCCGTGGTCGGCGACCAGGTGGGCTGTCCGACGTGGTCAGCCGACCTCGCGCGCGGCTTGCTGGAGCTGGCGGCTCGTGCGGAAGGACCGCGGCAGCGGGTGCTGCACGCTGCGGGCGGTGGGGAGACCAGCTGGTTCGGCTTCGCCAGAGCGATCTTCGAAGAGCTCGGCGCGGACCCGACGAGGGTGTCCCCGTGCACGACGGAGGACTTTCCCCGCCCCGCGCCCCGGCCCGCCTACTCGGTGTTGTCGCAGCGCGCGTGGCAGGAGGCGGGCCTGACCCCGCTGCGGCCGTGGCGCGAGGCCCTGGCCGCGGCGTTCGCGGAGTGCGGGCCGGCACTGCGATCCTGAACCAGCTACGGCGACAGCGGGGAGCGCGGATGGCGAAGTGGGGCAACAAGCAGCCTGCGGCCGAAGGCAGGACGCGCAGGACGAGCTGGACGAAGCTGACCGGCACGCTGCTGCTGGTCCTCGTCGTGGGTTCGCTGGGCTACCTGTTGGCGCGTACCGCCCTCACGGCGAACCGCCTGCCCAACCCCGGCGCGACCGACCTCCGGGGCACCGCCGTCGTCCAGTCCTGTGTGGACGTGGGACCGGTCAGCGCCAACGGGTTCGGCACGTACTCGCGCTGCACGGCGGAGGTGGCGTGGGACGACGGTGCGCGTGAGTCCCACGAGTTCGACGGCTCGGAGCTGACGGCGAAGGACGTCGGCCAGTCGGTTCGCGTCGTTCGTGTGACGACTCCGCCGTACCAGTGGTTGCCCGCGCCGGAGTCCTACCAGCGCGAGGACGGCGACCGCGCCGGTGAGTGGACCGCGACGATGATCTACGCGATCGTCGGAGGAGTGATCCTGGTGAGCGGCGCGGCGGTCCTCGGCGGCCTGCTCTCCTTCCTCCGCACCCTCGTCGCCCGCAACTAGGCCGTGCGCCGCCTCCTCGCCGCCGCCCACTCCCGCACGTGGCGACACGCCACCTCGCCGACCGCCCGCCCCCGTCGTCTCGGGCCGGCCCAGATTCGCGTTTTGTCACCTTGATGCGAAATGGGAGCGCTCTCCTTCGCATCAAGGTGACAAAACGCGCGAAACGCGATCGGTGGGGTGGCTGAGAGGGCCGGGTCCTAGGTGGTGGGCGGGAAGGTGCCCGCGCGGCCGAGGAGGGCGGGCACCTCGCGGCCGAGGCGCTCGGAGAGCCAGGCCGAGATGTCGATCACCGCGTTGATGTCGACGCCCGTGCGCACGCCCATCCGGTCCAGCGCGTAGAGCATGTCCTCGGTGGCCACGTTGCCCTGCGGCGACGGGGTGTACGGGCAGCCGCCGATGCCGCCGACCGTCACGTCCAGGGTGGACACACCGCAGTCCAGCGCGGCCAGCGCGTTGGCGTAGCCGGTGTTGCGGGTGTTGTGGAAGTGGCCGCGCAGCGGGACTCCGGGCGCGACCGCGCGGACCGCGTCGGTGAGGCGGCGGACCTGGTCCGGGGTGCCGACGCCGATCGTGTCGGCGAGGGAGATCTCGTCCGGGCGGGCCTCGGCGACGCGGCGGGCGATGCCGATGACCTCCTCGGCGGAGACGTCCCCGCTGTACGGGCAGCCGAAGGCCGCCGCGATCGTCACCGTGGTGCGGACCCCCGTGCTGGCGGCCTCGGCGGCGATCTCGGTCCAGGCGCGCAGCGCGTCCTCGACGCCGACCGCGAGGTTGCGCCTGCTGAACTCCTCGGTGGCCGCCACGACCACGTTCACCTCGTCAACGCCCGCGGCCAGCGCGCGGTAGAGGCCCTTGCGGTTGAGCACCAGTCCGGCGTAGGAAACCCCCTGCACCCTCGGCACCGAGGCCATGACCTCTTCGGCGTCGGCGAGCTGGGGGACCTTCTCCGGGCGGACGAAGCTGGCCGCCTCGATCCGCCGGAGCCCGGCGGACACGCAGCACTCGATCAGCTCGATCTTGTCGACGGTGGACAGCAGGCGCGGCTCGTTCTGCAGGCCGTCCCTCGGCCCGACCTCGATCAACTCAATGCTGCGCATCGACCCGCCCTTGTATACAACTTCTCGACCAGCTGAAGGATTGATTTGGCTGGATAGTTGTGTCAAGCCGAATTGGATCCTAATTTGCATACAAAAGATCGGTAGGCTGGGACCGACCGCGCCGATGACGGTGGTGACTGAAGTGGCTCTGGCAGCCGAGAAGGCCTACGAGGTCCTGCGTACGGCGATCCTGGACGGCACCTACCCCCCTGCCGAGCGGCTGGGCGAGGTGGAGCTCGCCGACGCGCTCGGGATCAGCCGTACCCCGATTCGGGAGGCGCTACGCAGGCTGGAGGTCGAGGGCCTCGTCGAGCTGCTGCCGCACCGGGGCGCCAGGGTGGCCAGCTGGTCCAGGGAGGACCTCGACGAGATCTACGAGCTGCGCATCCTGCTGGAGTCCTTCGCCGCGGCCAGGGCCGCGTCCCGGGTCTCCGACGACCAGCTGAGGCGGCTGGGCGAGCTGCGCGACGAGATGGACCGGGCCGTGCACGCGGGCGACGTGGAGCGGGTCGCGGCGTGCAACGCGGAGTTCCACGGCATCGTCCGGCGGGCCGCCTCCAGCACCAGGCTGCTGATGATGCTCAACGCCGTCGTCCAGCTGCCCCTTGTGCTGCAGACCTTTCACCGCTACACCCATGAGGACCTCCAGCGGAGTGCGGCCCACCACCGCGAGCTGGTGCACGCGTTCCGAGCGAGGGATCCGGCATGGGCGGAGTCAGTGATGCGGTCGCACGTGCTGGCCGCCAAGCGCGTGCTCGCGGGCGAGCCGAGGGATGAGGAGTAGACACGCCATGGGGTACCGCCTCGGCGTCGACGTCGGTGGCACCTTCACCGACGTGCTGCTGGTCGAACAGGCCACCGGCCGCACCTTCCGCGTCAAGACGCCCTCAACGCCCGACAACGCCGGGGTGGGCGTGCGCAGGGGCATCGCCCTGGTCTGCGAGCAGGCCGGGGTCCGGCCGGACCAGGTCAGCCAGGTGGTGCACGGGACGACGCTGGCGACCAACCTGATCCTGCAGGGCAAGGGCGCGCGGGTCGGCCTCGTGACCACGCACGGCTTCCGCCGGATGCTCCAGATCGCCCGCTCCTACCTGCCGAGCCCGCTGGCGGGCTGGGTGATGTGGCCGAAGCCGGAACCGTTGGCGCGCATGGAGAACACCGTCGAGGTGGTGGAGCGCGTCGACGCCGACGGCACCGTGGTTGTGCCGTTGGACGTGCAGGACGCGCGGGAGGGGCTGCGCGGTCTGCGCGGGTCCGGCATCGAGGCGCTGACGATCTCGCTGCTGAACTCCTACGCCAACGACGTGCACGAGCGGCTGCTCGCCGAGATCGCGGCCGAGGAGCTGCCCGGAGTGCCGATCTCCTTGTCCGCCAAGGTGATCGCCGAGCCGGGGGAGTACGAGCGGGCCCTCGCCGCGGTGACCAGCAGCTACGTGCGGCCCGGGGTCTCCCGCTACCTCGGCGATCTCGGTGACGTGCTCGACAGCGCCGGTATCGCGGCGCCGCTGTCGATCCTGCGCGGCGACGGCGAGCAGACCATGCCCGACCGCGCGGCCGACCAGCCGCTGGGGCTGCTGCAGTCCGGGCCCGTCGGCGGGGTCGCCGGGGCCAGCTGGTTCGCCCAGCAGCTCGGGCTGCGCGACTTCCTGACCTTCGACATGGGCGGAACGTCCACCGACATCGCCCTGGTCCGCGACGGGCGCCCGCGCGTGGCCAAGCAGACCGTGGTCGGCCGGATCGAGGTCCGGGCCAACAGCGTGGACGTGCGCAGCGTCGGAGCGGGCGGCGGGTCGATCGCGGCGCTGGACGAGCACGGCGACCTGGTGGTCGGGCCGGAGTCGGCGGGCGCGCGCCCGGGGCCCGTCGCGTACGGGCTCGGCGGTGACGAGCCGACGGTGACCGACGCGAACGTGCTGCTCGGCCACCTGCCGGGCAAGCTGGCGGGCGGCGAGATCATGCTCGACCGCGCGGCGGCTCGCCGGGCGCTGAAGGGCCTCGCCCACGAGCTGGGCATCCAGCGCTCCTTCGAGGCCGCCGAGCAGGTCATCGAGACGGTCAACGAGAACATGGCCGCGGCGATGCGCCTGATCAGCGTGCGCCAGGGCGCGGAGCCCAAGGACTTCGCGCTGCTGGCCTACGGCGGCGCGGGACCGTTGCACGCCAACGCGATCGGCGTGCTCACCGGCAGCTGGCCGGTGATCGTCCCGCCCGCGCCCGGTGTGCTGTGCGCGCACGGCGACGCGACCGCGGGCCTGCGCGACGAGGACACCGCGTTCATACGTCGTCCCCTTGATGAAATCGATAACAGTGAGCTCAGAGCCCTAATAGATGATCTTGAGAGGTCAGTGTGCCACCGGCTTGAGTCCCTGGGCGTGCCCCGGGCCGAGCAGACCGTGCGCCGCGAGGCCGTCCTGCGCGGCCGCCGACGGGGCCAGGAGTTGCGCGTCGAGCTCACCGACTCCCTGCTCGGCTCGCAGGACCTGCTCAGGGCCCTCGGCCACCTCCTCGGCGACGTCCCACCCGCCGAACGCGAGCTGGTGCGGATCGGACTGGTCGCACGTGGCCCCCGGCTGGCCTTCGTCTCCGCGGCGGTGCCTCCCGGTGAGGCGGTCCCGGTCACCGCGCTGATCGGCCACACCGAGATCTGGCACGGCGGCAGGCCGGTGGACGCGCGCATCTACGACCGGGCGAAGCTGCTGGCGGGCAACGTGGTCGTCGGTCCGGCGATCATCATGGAGATGGACTCCACCACCCTGGTCCTCGCCGGGCACGCGGCGACCGTCCACCCCACCGGCTGCCTGGTCCTGCGGCCGCAGGGCTGACCCCAGCAGCCCGGACGCGACGGCCGCCAGCAACGCGATCTCGGTGAGCAGCAGCGCCCGCTCGGTGAGCCCGAGCACGAAGATCCCGTCGGCGACACCGGAAACCGGGTAGTCGGGCAGCAGGCTCACCGAGAACACCGCCATCACGCCCCACACCGACAGGACCAGCCGCCGCACCGGGAACACCGGCGCCAGCAGTGAACCGGCGATCGGCAGTGCGACGAACGCGGCCCCGATGGAGTACAGGTGGATGCTCCCGCCGACGGTCACCTCCCCGAGGTCGTCGGTGGGGAACACCGCGACCGCGCCGAGCCCGGCCAGCCACACGGCGAACAACGCGAGGAGTCGCGGATCCCTTGTCACATCGACAAGTCCCCACAGCAACGCGGCCGACCCGACGAACAACGACAGCACGGCGGCGGTGAAGAGAACGCCCGCCCCGTCGACGTAGACGTACTCGCTGATGGTCCGGCCGACGACGTCGAAGCTGTCGAAGGAGCTGATGTCGAGGTAGAGCACGGACGCCGTCGAGAAACCGAAGCCGGTGAGCGCGAGCACCGCCGCACTGGTCCTCCGCCGCGTGTCAGCCATGCGATCGAGTCTGCGCCGCGAACTTTAAGAGAACGGTGAGAGCGGAGTGAGCCTTCGCGCCACTTTTCCTTAGGAACCGAAGCCGGGCGCGCAGGATCAGAGCCTGTCCTGCAAGTCATCCCGATGCCCCGAGGCGGCGCCACCTCCGTGCCCCCATGTGCGCGTGGCCCTGGCTGGCGTGGTCGGGGTTTTCGCGTTTTGTCACCTTGATGCGCAAAGGAGCGCTCCCAATTCGCATTAAGGTGACAAAACGCGAACTGGGGGGCACGTGGGTGGGGGCGCCAGGGGGTGGTGTTGCCACGTGCAGGGCACGACCTAGTGGGCGGCGCGGCGGTAGGCCTCCACGGTGGTCTCCGCGCAGCGGCGCCAGGTGAACTCCGCGGCACGGGTCCGGCGAGCCGCCAGGGTGCCCGCGTCGGCGGAGGACTTGACCACCGTCTCCAGTGCGTCGGTCAGCGCGTCGACGTCGCCCACCGGCACGTGCAGCGCCTGACCGCCCGCCACTTCGCGCAGCGACGGCACGTCGGAGCACACCACCGGCACCCCGCACGCCAGCGCCTCCAGCACCGGCAGGCCGAAGCCCTCGTCGCGGGACGGCAGCACCAGCACCGACGCGCCCGCCACCACTCGGCGCAGGTCCAGCTCCGACAGGTATCCCGTGCGGATCACGTCGCCGTCGGTGCGCGCGGGTCCCGGCCCGGCCAGCACCAGCGGCGGCAGGGCCGCGCTCGCCCCGTGCGCCTTCAGCAGGTTCGGCAGGCCCTTGCGGGGGTTCTCCGCGCCCACGTGGAGCACGTAGCGCTCCGGCAGGTTGAGCCGCTTGCGCAGCGCCAGGCTCGGCGCCTGGGCCACGAACCACGCCGGGTCGACGCCGAGCGGGGTGACGATGATCTTGTCATCGCGCACGCCGAGCCGCTCGTGCACCACGTCGGCGACCGCGCGGGTGGGCGTGCAGATCACCGCCGCGCGCTTCGCCGAGACGCGGACCAGTTCGGGCAGGTCACTCTCCACTTCGGACAGTTCGTCCGCGGCGTCGAGGAAGGCGAGGTCGTGGATGGTCAGCACACCACCGGCGCGCAACGACGGCGGCAGCACGAAGTTCGTGCCGTGCACCACGTCGGTCGGCCCGGCGAACAGCTCCACCGGCGGCAGCGGCGTGCGCAGCCAGCACGCACGCAGGGCCCTCGCGGGCACCGGCAGACCGCGGGCCTTCACACCGTGCGGCACCACCGAGCGCAGCTGGCGCCAGCCGCGCGTGGTGAACGCGACCGCGCGGACCTGGATCTCCGGCATCGACGCCAGCTCCTCGGCGAGGGCCGAGGTGTAGCGGCCGACGCCGGTGCGGTCGCCCAGCAACGGGTTGCCGTCCAGCAGGACCCGCAGCGGCTTGGTGTTCTCCGCCATCAGCGGCCCCGCAATCTCTCACGCACCAGGCGGCGGAGGCGGCCGGAGGCGCGCTTGGCGACCTCGGCGGCTCCACCGGCTTCCAGGTACTCCTTCACCAGCCCGATGTCCCTGCGCACCCGCTGCGACACCCCGACCGGCAGCACCGAGGGCGCCGGGGCGCCCGTCCTGCGGTCGGCGGCGGGCTGGGGGTTGCGGCAGAACTCCACCAGCGGCGCCAGCACCTGCTCCCAGGTGAAGCGCTCGCGGACGACCGCGATGTTGTCCACGCAGCGCGCGGCGAACTCCGTGTCGTAGAGCACCTTCTCCAGCGCGTCGGCAAGCGCCCGCGGGTCCTCGGCCGGCACGACCAGGCCGAGGCCCTCCGTGCGCACCATGTCCGCGAAGGCGTCGCCGTCGGTGGTGATGATCGGCAGCCCCGCCCACAGGTAGTCCAGCGTCCTGGTGCGGAAGGCGAAGGTCGTCTCGACGTGCTCGTAGTGCGTCGTGACACCGCAGTTCGCGTCCAGCAGCCAGTTCTGCCGCTCGTGGTAGGGCACCCAGCCCTCGTTGAAGAACACGTGCCGCCCCACGATGTCCAGCCGCTCCGCGAGCCGCCGGGTCTGGGTCGCCATGTCCATCTCGGGCACGTCCGGGTTGGGGTGGCGCATGCCGAGGAAGCAGAGCTTCACGTCGGAACGCTTGTGCCGCAACCGGTCCACCGCGTGCACCAGGGTCAGCGGGTCGAACCAGGAGTAGACGCCACCGGCCCACAGCACGACCTTGTCGTCCTCGCCGATGCCGTCAACGCCTGCCCGGAGACCGGGGCCGGTGCGCTCGGCGGGTTTGGCGGACAGGCCGAACGGCGACACCGCGAGCAGCGAGCGCACCGTCGGGTCGGCGTCGTAGAGCAGCGGGGTGAGCCTGCCGATCGCGCCGAGGTGGCCCAGCCACAGGTGCCGCTGCCGCTCCGAGGCGCACAGGAAGAAGTCGCCGCGCTCCAGCTGGTTGCTCAGCACCGTGGTGACCACGTCGACCACGTGCGCGCGCTGGCCCGCGTCCAGGTCCTTGCCCTGTTCGAGCTGTTCGAGGTGCATCGGGTCGTAGACGTCGCAGACCAGGATCTGCTCGGAGGTCTTCAGCCAGGGCAGCATCTCCAGCACGTGGCCCTGCAACACGATCACGTCGGCCCACGGCGTCTGCTCGTGCATCTTCGCGGGCGGGATGTAGCGCACCGGGAACGGCGCCTCGGGCGGCTCGCAGTGCCTGTTCAGCGTGACCAGCCGGACCTCGTGCTCCCGGCCGAGCACCTCGGCCATGTTCCACGCGCGGATCGCGGGCCCGGCCATCTTCTTCGAGATCGAGTCCGCGGTGATCACCATGATCTTGCGCGGCCTGCCGTAGACCTCGTCAACGCCGAGGGTCTCCACCAGCGCGTCGTGCGCCAGCAGGTACGGGATCTCCGGCGACGCGCGCTCCATCGCGTTGCGCATCAACGGGAGCAGGTCCCGGTCGGAGCGGCGGCGGGCGGCCTGCTCGACCTCGCGGGAGGCCTTCAGCGAGGGCAGCATCTCCACGAAGCGGTCGATGGCCAGCATCCCGGCGAGGGTGATCCTGGGCAGCTCCACCGGGCCGGAGAGGTCGGGGCCGTCCGGCCGCCTGGTGATCTCCAGCTGCTCCGGGTCGACCTCGCCGCGCGCGGTCGCCCTGCGCACGGTCAGCGCGAGCGCGGCCGGCAGCGCCTTGGCCAGCGTCTCGTCCTCGACGTTCTTGTACAGCGCGGCGAGGGCGTTGCGCTCCAGCAGGTACGCCTCGCGCGAGTTGTCCACAGTGGACATCGAGGCGTGGTGCCGGTGGTAGGCGATCGAGCGCGGCTCGAACCGGACCCGCCAGCCGCGCAGGTTCATCCGCCAGCCGAGGTCGACGTCCTCGTAGAACATGAAGAACCGCTCGTCGAAGCCGCCGAGCGCGCGGAAGACCTCGGCGCGGACGAACAGCGAGGAGCCGGTGCCGAAGAGCACGTCCTTGGGGCTGTCGTGGCTGCCGTCGTCCCGCTGGCCGCCGTGCAGCTTGTAGCCGGCGCCGTACCAGGCCAGCCCGCCGTCGACGAAGTCGATCTTCTTGCCGTCCCAGTCCAGCACCTTGCCGGCGACCGCGCCCACGGTGCGGTCCGCGGCCAGCACCGCGACCGCGGCGCTGGCCCAGTTCCGGTGCGGACGGGCGTCGTTGTTCAGGAAGGCCAGCACCTGGCCCTTGGCGTGCTCGACGCCGAGGTTGCAGCCGCCCGCGAAGCCCAGGTTGGCGGGGGCCTCGACCAGCCGGACGCCCGGTTCGGCGCGCAGCCGCTCTGCCGAGCCGTCGCCGGAGGCGTTGTCGACGCAGATGATGTCCAGCCGGTCGGAGGGGTAGTCCAAGTCCGTGCGCAGAGCGCGCAGGCAGGTGAGGGTGTCCTCGACGCCGCGGTAGTTGACCACTACCACGGAGACGAGGGGCAGCGCCGCCCGGTCCGCCACGTTCCTGGCTCCTTCCCGCCGTGTTTTCGAGGGCATAAGCGTGCACCATCCGGCGTTGATCACTACTGGGAGTCGGGTAGAACGCCGAGTGATCTGGCGCTCACCGTATGGTGACCTGCGCACCCAGGTAGGGAGGCAGTGATGGGCCAGCTTCGGATCCGGCCGCTCAACAAGCTGTCGGATGACCAGTTCGACGTGGTCCAGGGCATCTTTGAGCAGGCATATCCGGATTGGCTGCGCCTGTCGATCGACGAGCTGGACGGCGGAAGGGGCTCCGACCGGATCGCGGTCGCGGGGCTGCTCGACGAGGTCCCGGTGGGCTTCGCGGCGGTCCGCGTGCTCCCCCGATCGGGTTGGTCTTTCCTCAGATACTTCGCGATCACCCCCGATCGCAGGCGCGAGGGACTCGGCCGCACGATGTGGACCGAACTCGTGGACTACCTGGCGCTCAACGTCGCCCCGCGCCGCCTGGTGTGGGAGGCGCAGCTGCCGGAGCGGTCCCAGCCGGGTTCGCCGCAGCACGAGGCGCGCACGACGGCGCTGGCCTTCTACGAGGCCATCGGCGGTGAGGTGCTGCCGGTGCACGACTACGTCATGCCGACGACGCTCGGCCTGCCCGCCGAGCCGATGCTGCTGATGGCGCTGGACCCGACCAGCCCGGTGAAGGACCCGAACGGCCTGGTCAAGTCGTTGCTCTCCGAGCACTACGGCGTCTGACCGGCCCACTTCCGCCAGATCGCGTTCCGCGCGCCACGGCTGGCTTCCACGCGCCGCCGGGCGGCGAGCGAACGCGGCAGCCGGACCAGGACCTCGCCGAGCACGCGCAGCCGCAGCCGCACGGAGAAGTTCGCCGCGTCCGGCCGTGACCCGCGCAGCGGCAGCAGCGCGGTGATCGCGGCGAACCTGGCGAGCTGGGTCAGGGCCACCCCGGCCGGAGCGCAGCGCAGCAGCATGAGCAGCCGGTTCCGCTCGTTCCAGCGGTGGAAACTCCGCGAGCCGGGCTTGGTGCTGGCGCCGTGCTGGTGGAGCACGCGCGCGTTCGGGGCCGGGACGATCTCGTGCCCGTCGAGCCGCAGGCGCCACGCGGTCTCGGTGTCCTCGTAGTAGCAGAAGAAGTCGGCCGGAACTCCGCCGACGGCACGCAGGACTTCGGTCCGCAGCAGCACCGCGCCACCACAGAACCCGAAAACCTCTTGGGTTTCTTGGTTGACGTCCGCCCCGTGCCCGTCGGCGGTCAACCGCACACCTGTCGATTGGACGGTCCCGGCCGGCGTGAGCAGCACCGAGCTGGCGGCGGCCGCATCGGGCCGATCGTCGAGCGCTTTCTCAAGCGCCCCAAGCCAATCAGGCTCCGGGGCGGCGTCGTCGTTGAGCCACGCGACGAACTCCGTGCCGACCCGGGGGAGTGCGGCGGCGATACCGCCCGCGTAACCCAGGTTCTGCTTGAGCCGCAGCACGTCCACGTCGCGCAGCAACTCCGCGGTGCCGTCGTCGGAGGCGTTGTCCACCACGAGGATCCGATGTGGACGGTCCTGGGCCCGCAGTGCGCTCAGGCAGGCCTCGATGTGCTCGCGCCCACGCCACGTCACCACGACCACCGTGCTCCGCACACCGCCCACCCTGGGAAAGTACCTGGCATGCCGGAGTTGGTTGTGGTGGCGGAGCAGTTGCTGGCGCCCGTGCCTGGCGGGACCGCGCGGTACACCAGGGAGCTGGTGCGCGCGCTGGCCTCGACCGCACCCGTTGGGTGGGAGGTCAGCACGGTCGTCGCCCGGCACGCCGATCCGAGCGCCGCGATCATCCCCGGCGCGAACGGACCGCGTGTGCTCGGCCTGCCTCGGCGCGCGTTGACCGCCGCGTGGGAGCGCGGGCTGCCCTTGTGGCCTGGCGGCGACTCCGTGCACGCTCCGACGCCGTTGGCGCCCGCCAGGGCGAAGCGCGGCCGCAGCCTCGTCGTCACCGTGCACGACACCGTGCCGTGGACCCATCCCGAGACCCTGACGCGCCGCGGTGTCGGCTGGCACCGCCGGATGATCACCCGCGCGGTCGACCGGGCCGATGCGATCGTGGTGCCCACCGCGGCCGTCGCCGCCGACCTCGCGCGCTTCGCGCCCGGATCGAGCCAGGTCCACGTGATCGGCGAAGGCGTCTCCGCGAGCCTCGGCGAACCCGATCAGTCCACACAGGACGCCGTCGCGCACCGGTTGGACCTGCCGAAGCGGTACCTGCTCGCGGTGGGCACGGTGGAACCGCGCAAGGGACTGGATGTGCTGGTCAAGGCCCTCGCTGAGGAGGGGGCGCCGGAGATGCCCCTGCTCGTCGCGGGCGCCCGGGGCTGGGGCGGCGTGGACCTGGCCGCGCTGGGGCGGGCCGCAGGGCTGGACGCCGGGAGGGTCCGGCACCTCGGCGCGGTGTCCGACGCCGACCTCGGCGTGCTGTTGCACGGGGCCGCCGCGCTGGTCGCGCCGAGCCAGGCCGAGGGCTTCGGGCTGCCCGTGCTCGAAGCCATGGCCGCCGGTGTCCCGGTGGTCCACTCCGACGCGCCCGCGCTGGTCGAGGTGGCGGGCGGCGCGGGGATCACGGTGCGCAGGGGTGATCCCGGCGCGCTCGCGCGGGCGCTGCGCACAGTGGTGTCCGACCCCGGCCGGGCGACGGCGATGGCCGAGGCGGGGCGGCTGCGGGCCCGTGAGTACAGCTGGGCGAACGCCGCGCGGCTCGCCTGGGGGGTGCACCAGCGGTGCTATGCCACGGTCCGTGCGGATGAGCGCTGAAGATCACTCGATTGGGTCTTTGATCACGTCGCCGCCATCGTTGCCACTTCCGATTCGCCGAATGCTGGCGTGCTTCAGCGTGATCGGCCTTAGGCTGCCCGGGTGGTGTTTCCCGATCCCCGCGTGCTCATCGACGCCACCTCCGTGCCCGCTGACCGCGGTGGGGTCGGCCGCTACGTCGACGCCCTGGTCGCCGCGCTGGACGCAGACGGCTCCCGGATCACCGTGGTCTGCCAGCCCCGCGACGCCGAGCTCTACGGCAAGCTCGCGCCGAACGCGCGCGTCGTCGTCGCCACCGAGACCGTCACGACGCGGACCTCGCGGCTGACCTGGGAGCAGGCCACCCTGCCCGGCCTGGTCCGCAGGCTGAACGTCCAGGTCGTGCACTCCCCGCACTACACGGCGCCGTTGGCCAACCCGGCCGCCTCCGTCGTCACCCTGCACGACGCGACCTTCTTCACCGACGTGACGCTGCACTCCTCGGTGAAGGCCCGCTTCTTCCGGGCCTGGACCAGGACCTCGCTGCGCCGGGCCGAGGTCTGCGTGGTGCCCAGCCGCGCCACCGCGACCGAGCTGGTCCGCGTCGCGGGCGCCGACCCGAGGATCCTGCACGTGGCGCCGCACGGCGTCGAGCACGACCGCTTCCACCCGCCGACCCCGGAGGAGGTCCAGCTCGTCCGCGACGAGCTGGCGCTGCGCGACTCCGAGTACGTGGCCTTCCTCGGCACCCTGGAACCGCGCAAGAACGTGCCCGCGCTGATCAGGGGCTTCGCCAGGGCCTGCCGGGGCAGGGCCGACCCGCCCGCCCTGGTGCTCGCCGGCCAGCCGGGCTGGGACAGCCAGGTCGAGCGCGCGCTGGACTCGGTGCCGCACCGGCTCCGGGTGATCCGCTCCGGCTACCTGCCCTTCGACAACCTCGCCGGCTTCCTCGGCGGCGCGCAGCTGGTCTGCTACCCCAGCCTGGGCGAGGGCTTCGGCCTGCCGATGCTGGAGGCCATGGCCTGCGGCGCGTCCGTGCTGACCACGCGCAGGCTGAGCCTGCCGGAGGTCGGCGGCGACGCGGTCGCCTACTGCGGTGTGGGCGCCGGCGACATCGCTGCGGCGCTGTCGGACCTCTTCGACGACCCGGACCGCCGGGCCCAGCTCTCCCAGGCCGCCCAGCTCCGCGCCAAGGAGTTCACCTGGGCGGCCAGCGCTGCCAAGCACCGCGAGGCCTACGCGCGCGCCGTCGTCCTGCGCCGCCGTGGCCGGTGAGGGCGGCTTCGCGCTGAGGTGGGAGAATGCGACGCCGTGACGTCTGCGAGCAGCGACCCCCAGTCCTACGGCGACGAGCTCGGCGTGGTCACCGTGACGTACTCACCGGGAGACACCCTCGGCCGGTTCCTGGACACGCTGGTCAAGGCCACCAGCCGCGACGTGACGGTGGTGCTCGCCGACAACGGCTCCACCGACGGCGTGCCCGAGGCGGCCGCGGCGGAGCGGGAGAACGTCGAGTTCCTCCCCACCGGCGGCAACCTCGGCTACGGCGGTGGCGCGAACCGAGGGGTGGCGGCGCTGCCGGACTCCGTCGGCTGGATCGTGGTCGCCAACCCCGACCTGGAGTGGGGCCCCGGCTCGCTGGACGAGCTGATCGCCGCGGCTGAGCGCTGGCCGCGCGGTGGCGCGTTCGGGCCGCTGATCCGCGAGCCCAACGGCGAGGTCTACCCGTCCGCCCGGCTGCTGCCCGAGCTCGGCCGGGGAATCGGTCACGCGCTGTTCAGCAAGATCTGGGCGGGCAACCCGTGGACCCGGCAGT
Organism: Allokutzneria oryzae; assembly: GCF_042429765.1. Lineage (NCBI taxonomy): Bacteria > Bacillati > Actinomycetota > Actinomycetes > Pseudonocardiales > Pseudonocardiaceae > Allokutzneria > Allokutzneria oryzae. The sequence continues at coordinate 259,967 of NZ_JBHLZU010000010.1, forward strand.
ACCGCCAGGAGGACAAGACCGTCCGCGAGCGCACAGCCGGCTGGCTGTCCGGCTCCTGCCTGCTGATGCGGCGCGAGGCGTTTGACTCCGTCGCCGGGTTCGACCCGCGCTACTTCATGTTCTTCGAGGACGTCGACCTCGGCGACCGGCTCACCCGCAAGGGCTGGCAGAACGTGTACGTGCCCTCCGCCGAGGTGGTGCACATCGGCGGCGTGTCCACCGCCAAGGTCAAGCCGAAGATGCTGGCCGCGCACCACGACAGCGCCTACCGCTACCTCGCCGACCGGCACCCCGGCCCGGCGTGGGCCCCGGTGCGCCTGGCGATCAAGGCCGGGCTGGCGCTGCGGCTGAAGCTCGAAGTGCGCGGCGCCCAGCGCTGACGCGTCAGGACCAGTGCTGCTGGTCCTGACGCTGCTGCTGGGGTTGCTGCTGCTGGAGCGGGTCCGTGCGCTGCTGCGGCGGGTACTGGTGTTGCTGCTGCTGCTGTTGCTGGGGGTGCTGGGCCAGCTGCTGCGTCGGCTGGTTCTGCGGCAGCTTCTGGGTCTGCTGATTGGCCCCCTGCTGCTGCGGCCGCTGCTGGGGTTGCTGCTGCGGCCGCTGTTGCTGGCCGGGCTGCTGGAACTGCTCGGTCCGCTGCTGCTGCTGCTGCGGGTTCGGGTGCTGTCGCGGCGGTCGTCCGCCCTGCGGCATCACCATCGTCGACTCCGGGTCCGCGCCGCGGCGCGGATCGTTGCCGGTCACCACGATGCGCGGTATCTGCACCGTGTTGGCAGCGTCCATCGGGGAGGTGGCGTCGTCGGGCGTGACGACGAAGGAGCCTCGTGCCCTGGCGCGTGCCAGCAGCTCCTCGGCCCGTTCGCGGGGGTCCATTTCCGCTGACCTCTCCTACCGCCGGGTCCTGATGGGCTCAACCTATCGAACGACCGACCCGGTGTGAGGGTTGTCCCCGCACCGTGCCCGCGTCTGCCAGAGTATTCGTTCGCCGGGCATCCGTCAGCCACCCAAGGAGCGAGAAGCATGACCCAGGACCTCGTGGGGTCGAGCGTCGACGCCGTCCTGCTCGTCGGCGGAAAGGGCACCCGGCTGCGGCCGTTGACGCTCTCCGCCCCCAAGCCGATGCTGCCCACCGCGGGTGTGCCGTTCCTGACGCACATGCTCTCCAGGATCAGGGCGGCCGGGATCACCCACGTCGTGCTCGGCACCTCCTACAAGGCCGAGGTCTTCGAGGAGCACTTCGGCGACGGCTCCCACCTGGGCCTTGAGCTGGAGTACGTGGTCGAGGAGGTGCCGCTGGGCACCGGCGGCGGCATCCGCAACGTCGCGGACCGGCTGCGCGGGGACACCGCGATGATCTTCAACGGCGACATCCTCTCCGGGGTAGACCTGGGCGCGGTGCTCGGCACCCACCGGGAGGCCGACGCCGACGTGACCCTGCACCTGGTGAAGGTGGAGGACCCCAGACGCTTCGGCTGCGTGCCCACCGACGCCGACGGCAGGGTCACCGCGTTCCTGGAGAAGACCGAGAACCCGCCGACCGACCAGATCAACGCGGGCTGCTACGTCTTCCGCCGTTCGGTGCTGGAGTCCATCCCCGCCGGCCGCGAGGTCTCCGTCGAGCGCGAGACCTTCCCCGGCCTGCTCGCCTCCGGCGCACGTGTCCAGGGACACGTCGACGCCTCCTACTGGCTCGACCTCGGCACGCCCGCCGCCTTCGTCCAGGGCTCGGCGGACCTCGCCCGGGGCATCGCCCCCTCGGCCGCGCTGCCAGGCCCGGCGGGCGAGGCGATCGTGCTGGACGGCGCGATGCTGCGCGAAGGCGCCACGGTCACCGGTGGCTCCACCATCGGCGCGGGCTGCCAGCTCGGCATCGGCGCGCGGGTGGACGGCGCTGTGGTCTTCGACGGCGCGGTGATCGGCGCGGGCGCGGTCGTGGAGCGCTCGGTGATCGGCGCGCACGCCCGCGTCGGCGACGGCGCCGTCGTCCGGGACGCGGTGATCGGCGACGGCGCCGTCGTCGGCGCGAACTGCGAGCTGCGCGACGGCGTGCGGATCTGGCCGGGCGTCCAGCTGCCGGACGGCGGGGTCAGGTTCTCCGCCGACGCGTGAGCTAGGACGACCTCATCGCGGTGAAGTTGGCCCGGTACTGGTCGTGGATGGCCGCGGAGTCCAGCCGCAGCAGCGCCTCGTCGTTCTCCCGGAGCGCCGCGTTGGTGTAGTTGTGGCTCCCGGTCACCACCCACTTGCTGTTCTTCTTACCGGCGTAGGTGCCCTCGATCAGCAGGTACTTCGAGTGCACCACGAAGTCGCCGGGGATCTGCTTGAGCACGATCCGGTCGTGGCCGCGCAGGTGGTCGAGGCTGCCCGCGTCGAGCTCGGTGTAGACGACCTCCACCCAGCACTTCTTGGTGGCCAGCTCGCGGAGCTTGCGTGCGATGTCGTCCCGGCTGAAGCTCCACATCGCGATCCGGATGATCGTGCGCCCGGTCTTGGTGCCCACGGTGGTGTTGCCCTCGCACGCCACGTTGTCGTCGAGCATGTTGTAGATCGTGTCCGACGCCTCGCTTCTTCCCGCGCGCGGGAAGAAGTAGGTCTTGGCGTTCCCGCTGGCGTCCGAGCGGTAGTAGTCGTTGTTCTTCCGCTGCGCCACCAGGTCGCGGAAGTAGTTGAGGTAGGAGTTGTACAGCCCGGTGTTGCCCACCAGGGTCACCGCGTTGTTCCACATCTTCGTCGCGTTGGTCGGTGTGAGGTTCGCCGAGCCCTGCACGACGACGTTCTTCGCTCCCGAGGTGTCGGAGAACAGGAAGAACTTGTTGTGCATGATCGGCGTGCCCAGATCGCCGATGCACGCCCTTCCCTTGGTGCACAAGGCGACCCACGACGGCTTCGACCGGTCGGTGCCGAGCTTGGCGATCAGGTCGGCGCCCGCCGGTTTGTCCGAGGACATGTGGTCGAGCACCATCTGCACCCGCACACCGCGATCCCGCGCGGCGACGAGATCGGTGACGACGGTGGGATCGTTGAAGTGGTAGAGCGCGATGTTGATGGTCGAACCCGCCGCGGCGCCCCTGATCAACGACCGCAGGTGGTCGACGATCGCGCGCTGCTGCCCCGCGACGTGCGGGTTGTTGAACACGGCCCGGTCCGTGACCGCCGCAGCCGAGGCCGTCGGCAGCGAGAGCGAGGTGGCGGCGACGGCGCTGATCAGCGCGGCGGCCAGCACACGAAGTGAACGGCGCATCCCCCGACTATCCCCCGTCCCACCCGTTCGTAAGAGACCTTTCCTCTCACCCGGAAACCCCCACCCAGGAACCCCAACGGCCATTCGCGGGCTTATGGACGCTCGGAGTCGCTCCAGAAGGTCCATAAGCCCGCGAATGGCGGATGTCCGGTCGTGTGGGGGGCGAAGCGGTCCTCCGCGGCCATGAGCGGGCGAATCGGCGTTGAGGGTGCTGGTGGGGGCCCCTAAGTCCGCGAAGGCGATGTCGGTCGCTGGGGCTACCGGGGGCTCCTGGCGGCCATTCGCGGGCGAATGGGCGTTCGGGGGTGCTCCAGGAGGTCCATAAGCCCGCGAATGGCCGTCTTGGGAGGTGGGGAGGGTAGCGTGCTGCGGGTGGATGTGGGTGCCGCCGTTGTGACGTCTTGGCGGCCCGCGTTCGACGTTGATCCCGTTGTGGTGCTTCGGCCGCATCGGCGCGGGCACGGCGATCCCGCGTGGCGGCTTGATGCGCGCGGGACCGTGTGGCGGGCGTGCACCACGCCTGCCGGGGCCGTCACGCTCGCCGTGCGGCGTGCGGGTGACCACGTTCGGGGCTCCGCGTGGGGGCCCGGCGCGGAGTGGGCGATCCAGGGGCTGCCCGACCTGCTCGGTGCCTCCGATGACGACACCGGGTTCGTCGCGCACCACCCGCTTGTCGCGCAGGCGCGGGCGTTGCGGCCCGATCTGCGGCTGGGATCGAGCGGGCGGGTGTGGGACGCGCTGGTTCCCGCGATCCTGGAGCAGAAGGTCACCGGCAAGGAGGCGTGGCGGACGTGGCGCGAGCTCTGCTGCCGCTTCGGTGAGCCCGCTCCCGGACCCGCTCCGGAGGGCATGTTCGTGCCGCCGACGCCGGAGCGCGTGCGCGCCGTGCCGGACTGGGAGTGGCATCGCGTCGGGCTCGACGGGGGCAGGAGGCGGGCGCTGCTCGCTGTCGCCTCCGTCGCCAACCGGTTGGAGCGCGCGGCCGAACTCCGTGGGGTGCGGGGAAGAGATCTGCTCCGGCGGGTGCCGGGCATCGGTGTCTGGACTGCTGCGGAGGTCGCTCAGCGCGCGTGGGGAGATCCGGACGCGGTCAGCTTCGGCGACTTCCACCTGGCGAAGACCGTCGGGTGGGCGTTGCTGGGGCACGACATCGACGACGTCGAGCTTCGTGAGCTGCTTGAACCCTATGCGCCGCAACGGCAACGGGCGATCCGCTACCTGGAGGGCTCCGGCGTCAAGCGGCCGAGGTTCGGGCCGAGGTACTCCCCGCGCGACTACCGGGCCTTCTGAACCGCCAGCTCTTCTGCGGTGCGGCCGCGGATCTCCGCGACGACGGGTGAGCTGGCGAAGGCGCGCGAGACCGAGGCCAGCCAAGCGGTCTCGGACTCCACGCACGGCTCGACCTGGTGTGGGACGCAGAAGGGCTTGTCCCAGCGGTGTCCGGCTTTCCACGACACCAGAGCCGCCGCGATCGAGGACGCCTCCAGCAACACGGCGAGCTGGCGGGTGTCGGTGACCCGCGCCCGCCGGGCCGACTCGGTGACCCAGGCGCCGAGGTCCGGCGGGACGTGCGGGCGCAGGGCGAGGTCACCGTCCCTGATCTCGATGACGCGTCGGTACAGGGCGAACTCCACGTTCCTTGGCAGCCTGCTGTGCGAGGTCAACGCGATGCGGGGGAGCGCAGTGGTCAGCTCCGTCCACAGTGGATTGATGGCGCGGTAGCCCCGGTAGGCGGCGATGTGGCGCGACGCCTTTCCCAGCAGCTCGGTCCACCACGCCATCGTCGAGCCGACCAGCCAGAGCACCACCGCGAAGATGCTCAGCACCCGGTCCACCGGCGCCCGCAGCTCGGGGCCGAGGCCGAACAGCAGCACCAGCAACGGTTGTAGCGCTGACCAGGCTCCCCACAGCGCGCTGAACACCGCGGCGGCGACGATCGTGCGCAGTCCGGAACGGAACAGGCCGGGGGCGCACTGCCGCGCATACCGGCTGATCATGCGGACGAAAACCGCGATGCAACCGGTGGCGTAGAAGAAGAAAACCAGTCCGTAAGCGATCAGAACCGGGTTCGACACCGCTGCGGTGAAGATGTCCCTCGACATCGCGGTACCGGTGAGATCGCTGCTGGAGAAGGCCATCAGCGTTGTCATCGCCGCCCAGCTCGCCAGCAGCAGGGCGAAGACGGTGCGCGGTGGTTTCGCTGACTGCGTCGAGTAGGCGATGCCCACCATGTGGTAGACCGCCAGCAGCTGGGCGTGGTTGCACAGCAGTCGCGCTGTGTTGGGCAGCGGTTGCACCAGCACGATCAGCCGCTCGCTCTCCGGGGCCACGAGCGCGAGGCTGACCGCCAGCCACAGCAGGAACAGCAACAGGTGCCGCAGCCCCGGCGTCGGCGGCCGGTCCCGGTTGATGACCAGCTTGTACACCACGACGCCGATGATCAGGGCGCAGGTCAGCAGGTGGAAGCTGGGCAGCTCAGGCACCGCCGGACCGCCCGTCGAAGATGGACTCCAGCCCGTCGAGCCGCTGAACCTGGTGCGGCGCGGTGGGTCTGCGCCGCGCGCGGTGCAGGATCAGCGAGGCGAGCAGCTCCGCCTCCTGCTCCTTCTCCTCGCTGTAGGACGTGCGGCCGAGGACCCTGCGGACGAGGTCGGTGGAAAGGTTGGGCACCAGGACCGATGCCACCGCGGAGTCGACGACCGCGTCCCCCGCGTGGCCGCACAGCAGGTGCCCCAGCTCGTGCAGCAGGATGTGCTCCTGGTGCAGCGCGCTGGTGTCGGCCGCGTAGAAGATGTAATCGGCGCGGTCAGTGGCCGCCAGCACCCCGCACGGGGTGGACGGCCGCGTCGGCAGCTCGACGAGCTCGATCGGCCGGCCGCGCTGTCGAGCGAGTGTCTCGACGAACGCCGCGGCGTCGAACGGATCCGGGATCTCCAGTCCGCCCGCGATGCGTTCGCACTTGCGCCACAGCGCAGATCCCTTTGACCGCATGCGGACCCCGCCTCCCCCTGACGACGCGCTCGGGCCTACTGGCCCGCGGACTCCCCCTGCCCGCCGCGCCGAGCCTCCCTGCGCTCAATAGCATCGATGATGTCGTTCACCGTGCCAAGGCCCTCCTCGGAAAGGTTGACGGCGCGCAGGGCCACCTGGCGCACGGCGTTGTTCCGCAACGCGCCGAGGAGGTCGAGCTCCCTGGCGATCTCCGCACCCTGCTTGTCGTCGAAGAAGTAGGCGGGCGGTACCTGGAAGAACTCCGCGAGCGCTTCGAGGTGGCGCTTGGTCGGGTTGTCCCGCCTGCCGGTGCGCAGCTGCCAGAGGTAGGTCGCCGAGAAGGACTCCCCGGTCGCCTCCCGGCAGGCCTTCGCCACCTCCTCGTGGCTGTGCTGGTCACCGCCCGGCCTGCGGATCACCCGGAACAGGTTGTCGATCTTGTCGGCGAGCGTCCCCGCCGCGGTGCTGTCGGACATCGGTCTTCTCCTTCGTCGCCGCCGCACGCGACTCGGTACGGACCAGGGCGTGGTTCATGAGCCCATGTGAATGGAGATGCTATCGCCATTCGCGTGTGTTGACAGCGTTGCCTCGCTGGGGCAAGCTCTGCGGTGTCGGACATGAGCTGAGATGAATCAACGGGGGACGCTGGGTCATCTCAGCTGAAGGGTCGGCCGTCATGGCGGGCAAGGGGGAGGAACTCCGGTGAACAAGCAGCTCGCTGCGCTGCTGCCGCTGGTCGCGGTGGTGGCGTGCGCGCCGCCGATCGAGACGGCGCAGGACGACACGGTGCGACCGAGGGCGGCGAAGTCCCTCGAGGGCAAGGGTTTCGGGCACAGCCCGGACAACGCCGTCGGCAACGCGATCGAGAGTGCCTACCGGAGGGCGGCGGCCAAGGGCCACGTGCCGTCGAGCTGCGCGGTCGTCAGTGGTGAGCACTCCGCCCGGCCGCCCTACGGCTACGACGGGACAGCGCGGATCACGTGCTCGCGATGACGGCACTCGTGACTTACACCGACAAGGGCAGCGGAACCACCAGGGGCGGTGCGATCCGGATGGCGCAGAGGTACGCCACCGCGAAAGCCCTGCGCGAAGGGAACAGCCCCGAGTGGTGCCGGCTCGTCTCTTCGTCCGCGACCCAGATCGGCGCGGGTCTGTGGTGGGCGACGGTGACCATCAGCTGCTCCCGGCCGTGAGCGGCGGGGAGTGCGGCGCGGGCGGGGGCCGTGCCGGTTCGAGGGATGCGTTTCACAGCGAAGCTAAGGGGACACAGTGAAGAAGCTCCTACTCAGTGCTGCCGTGCTGGCCGCGATCACCTGCGCCGCGGTTCCGGCCACCGCGGCGCCCGTGACCCAGCAGGGGGCCAGCGCGTTGGAGACCCGTCTCTTCGACGGGCGCCAGATCGGCAACACCCCGTCGCAGGCGATCCAGGGCGCACTCGACGCCGCGTACAACCGCGCGTCCTGGGCCGGGTTCTCCCGGTCCCAGTGCTCGGTGGTCCGGACGTCGTACCTGCCAACCAGCGGCGGCTACGACGGTTCCGCCGTCATCAGCTGCACCAGGTGATCGCCGCCATGACGAAGACGATCACAAGGGGAGTCCTGGTGGGCACGGCGCTCGCTGCGGCGCTGGTCGTCGCTCCGGCCGCTCAGGCGAGCACCGTCGCCGGTGACGTCACCGCCAGTGAGACGCAGACGTTCCACGCGAGCGACTACGGCTCGGACAAGAAGCGGGCGATCAACAACGCGCACGAGGCCGCACGGAGGCACGCGGCGATCGCGGGTTTCATCCCGGGCAGCCAGTGCGTGCTGACGCACAGCGACTCGTCTCGGATCAGCGTCGGTTTCTGGCACGCCACTGTCGTCATCAGCTGCACCAGGCCATGAGGGAGAACAGGATGAACACGACGATGCGCAAGGCAGCTGTGGTCGCCTCGCTGTTCGCGGCGGCGATGGTGGTCGGGCCAGCGGCCCAGGCGAGCGCCACCACTGGTGACGTGACCGCCAGCGAGACGCAGACGTTCCACGCCACCGCCACTGGCTCGGACAAGAAGCGCTCGATCAACAAGGCGCGCGAGTCCGCGTACGGGCACGCGGCGGCGGCGGGCTATGTCCCGGCAACGCAGTGCGTGGTGACGCACAGCAGCTCGTCCCAGATCAGCGTCGGCTTCTGGTGGGCGGACGTCTTCATCAGCTGCACCAGGCCCTGACCGGGGCAAGGGGGAAACGGGGCCACGTGTCGACCCCAGCGACACGTGGCCCCTCGGGCGTCAGCGCAACGCCAGCGCGCGCCGGACCAGGTCCGGGATCGAGTCCACATCGGACGGAAGTTCGTCCACCGGCCACCACTGGAGATCGACGGACTCCTCGCTGCGGACCGGCTTCGCGCCGACCGGGGCCCGCACCACGAAGCGCACGTCGAGGTGCCGCGTCGGCACTCCGAGCGAGCAGGTGATCGGGTGCACCTCGACGTGCACCGGCCGGGGATCGATTGTCAGGCCACGGATTCCGGACTCCTCGGTCGCCTCGCGCAGTGCCGCGGCGACGAGCGTGGTGTCCTCCGGCTCGCAGTGGCCGCCGAGCTGGACCCAGCGGCCGACGCGCGGGTGCAGCGTCAGCAGCACGTGCTCCGAGGTCGCGTCCAGCACCACCGCCGACGCGGTGATGTGCCCCGGGGCGCAGGCGCGTTCGCACGCGTCCGGCCGTGCGGCGAGGAAGGCCAGCAGCGCGTGCTTCACCGACTGCTGCGCGTGGTCCTCCGGTTCCCAGTCGGTCAGCCGGCGAACGACGTCCGCGTGCAGGTTGCTCACAGCTCGACCAGTCCTTCCGCGAGCTCGCGCGGCGGGCGCGGGCTCGGATCGCCGTCGCTCGGGTGCCCGACCGCCACGCCACCGAGCGGCTCCCACTCGGCGGGCAGGTCGAGCACTCCGCGCACCACATCGGGACAGAAGATCGTTGAGGAAACCCAGCAGGAGCCCAGTTCCTCAGCAGCGAGCGCCACGAGGAGCCCCTGCACCGCGGCACCGCCAGCGACGGTGAACATCGTCCGCTCCGCCTCCGCGCGGCGAGCGTCCGGGTAGTCGTGCGCGCCCTCGCGGACCAGGAACGGCAACACGATCTCCGGTGCCTCGTAGAGCAGCCGGCCCCGGCGCACGCGTCGTTCGATCCGCTCGGCGCTCATCCCGTCGCCTGCCAGGTCGGACTGCCACGCCTCGCGCATCGCGTCGAGCAGCTTCGCCCGCAGCGACCGGTCCCGCACCCACACGAAGCGCACCGGCCGCGTGTGGTGCGGCGCGGGCGCGGTGAGCGCGGCGGTGACCGCCCTGCGCACCGCGTCGGGGTCAACAGGGCGCTCCTGGTCGTAGAAGCGGACCGAGCGCCGCATCAGCACGGCCTCCCGGCGGCCCTGAGCGATCGCGAGGTCCGTGCCCAACCGGAAGAGGTCCTCCTCCAAGGGGCGCAACAGGTCCCGCGCGGTCGAACCGTCGTCCACAAAGGACATGCCACGGACCACGGCGACCGGGTGCCCGCCGAGCTTGCCCTTGACCAGGTCGCCGGCGGCGGCGACCTCGTCGGCGATGGCGATCGAGGTCACCACGAGCTGGTTGCCCTGCGCGTCCACCCGGCCCGCGTAACCGTGCAGCACCGGCAGGCCCGCCGAGCCGATGGCCACGTCGGTCTGCCCGAGCCGCCACGTCCGGCCCATCGTGTCGGTGACCACCACGGCCACGTCGACACCCAGCAGCCGCGCGATCCCGGCGCGCAGCGCCGCCGCCGAGCCGTCCGGGTCCTCCGGCAGCAGCGCGATCTCGTCCCCGGCCACGTTGGAGGCGTCCACGCCGGAGGCCGCCTGGATGATGCCGAGCTTGTTCCTGGTGATCAGCGTGTTGCGGAACCGGGCGACCACCGCGTCGGACTCCTCGCGCACCAGCCGGCGGCGCAGCTGCTCGCGGCCGTCGTGGTCGCTGGGGGATGGCACCAGCCTTCCCTCCACTTTGGACAGCACCTTGCTCGTCACGACGAGCACGTCGCCGTCGCGCAGCCACGGCGCCGCCGAGGTGATCGCGCCGAGCAGGTCGTCGCCGGGGCGGAACTCCGGCAGGCCCTCGACGAGCAGCACCTCGACCTTGGTCGAGCCGTGGTCGCCGCTGGGCGTGGTGGTGTCGGTCACGGGGTGACTCCGGCGAGTGAGAAGGCCTCGGCGACCATGGCCGAGGTGGCGTCGACGTCGGACATGAGCATGGGGGCTGAGACGACCTTCACACCGGGCACGTCCGCGGTGTCGCCGGTGTGCACCAGCCAGCCGTCGAGCAGGCCGTCGCCGGGCTCGGCGCGCGAGCCGTAATGCCTGCCCACCGCCTCCGCGGTGGTCTCGACCCCGATCGCGGTCAGGCACGCGTCGGCCATGCCGCGCAGCGGCCTGCCGTCGATGATGGGGGAGATCCCGATCACCGGGGCCCTGCCCTCGCGCAGCGCCGCCCTGATCCCCGGCACCGCGAGCACGGTCCCCACGCTGACCACCGGGTTCGACGGCGCGAGCAGCACCACGTCGGCGTCGGCGATCGCCTCGACCACGCCGGGCGCCGGCTTCGCCTCCTCGGCCCCGACCGCGACGATCGCGTGCGCGGGCAGCCCGGCCCGGTGCCGCACCCACCACTCCTGGAAGTGGATCGCGCGCCGCTCGCCGGTCTCCGGGTCGTCGACCGCCACGTGCGTCTCGACCCGGTCGTCGCTGGCGGGCAGCAGCGTGACGCCCGGCTGCCAGCGGTCGCACAGGGCCTCGGTCACGGCCGAGAGCGGGAACCCGGCGCGCAGCATCCTGGAGCGGACCAGGTGCGTCGCGATGTCCCGGTCCCCGAGGCCGAACCAGGTGGGGTCGGCTCCGTAGGCCGCGAGCTCGTCCTTGACCGTCCAGCTCTCCCCGGCCCGGCCCCAGCCGCGCTCGGTGTCGATGCCGCCACCCAGGGTGTACATGCAGGTGTCCAGGTCCGGGCAGATCCGCAACCCGTGCATCCACACGTCGTCACCGGTGTTGACCAGCGCGGTCACCTGGTGCGGGGACGGCGCCGACCCGGTGGCGGGCATGCCGAGAGCGGCCTTCACCCCCAGCAGGAACCGAGCTCCGCCAACGCCACCGACCAGCACAACGACCTTCACGGGTGGCCATCCTCGCACGCGGTCACGGCGCCGCTGTCAGCGCCAGAACATGAACATGTACTGCCCGAGGACGGCGGTGTACCAGTCGCCACCGACGAGCCCGAACAGCGCTTCGGACACGCTGTGGAACACCGAGCCGACGGCGGGAATTCCGATCAGCACGGCGAAGAGCACCAGCGGGGCCCACGGCCGGGCCTTCGCCCCCATCTCCTGCCACTGGTACGGCAGGTAGGGCTCGATCGCGCCGTACCCGTCGAGTCCGGGGATCGGCAGGATGTTCAGCACGAAGGCCATCACCTGCAGCAGCGCCAGGTAGGACAGGGCCGCCGCGAGCCCCGGAGCGGGGTCGGTCAGCGCGACGACCCCGGCGAGCACGATGCCGATCGCGAGGTTTGCCAGCGGCCCGGCCAGGGAAACAGCTGACTCGGCGCGCTTTCCGCGCAGCGCGTGCCGGTTGATCCAGACCGCGCCGCCCGGCAGCGGAATCCCGCCGATCGCGAGGAAGAGCAAGGGAAGCAGCAGACTGAGCACTGGATCGGTGTAGCGGCGGGGATCCAGGGTCAGATAACCCTTCAGGGCGACCGAGTGGTCACCGCCCCGATAGGCGAAAAGCGCGTGCCCGAACTCGTGCAGGCACAAAGAGGCCGTCCACCCCCCAAGAACCGTGAGCACGATGCCGATGGTCATGACGACCTCGGAGTCCACAGTAGACAGGAAGCAGCCGACAGCAGTGATCGCCAGGATGAGCAGGAACAGGGGGCTCGGTCTTACCGCTTGTCGGATCACCGGACCAGTCTGCCCACGTCCGCACAGCGCTTTCCAGCCGCATGGGGGGTCCCCCGTCGTGTGTACTTGGCTTGACCCCCTTGCATCACGCGGGTGTAATCACATTGGTGTCATTCGCCGTGGCAGTGTGGGTAACGACAGTGTTGGAAGAGGCACTGGAAGGCGAATGGGTCCGCCAACCGGGGAGCGGAAGGCGAGGAGGCGGACGTGAAGAAGGACGAAGGGAGCCGTGTGGGCCAGCGGGGGGATGCCGCACCCACCGGGGTGGGCGTCATCGCTGAGCTGTTCGACACGGACGATGACGAGTTCGACTGGCAGGAGGAAGCGCTCTGCGCGCAAACGGATCCGGAGGCGTTCTTCCCCGAGAAGGGCGGCTCCACCCGTGAGGCCAAGCGCATCTGCGGCGGGTGTGCCGTCCGGTCCGAGTGCCTGGAGTACGCCCTCGCGCACGACGAGCGCTTCGGCATCTGGGGCGGTCTGTCCGAGCGCGAGCGCCGCAAGCTGAAGAAACGTCCCGACGACGTGATCACGTTGGACGGACTGACCGCCTGAGCGCGGAGCGTGACCGCGGTCGTCGTACCGTGACCCGGTAATCACCGGGTCACGTTCGGCGATCGGGAGGCCACGCGTTGGCAGCACTGGGACGACGCGCGACCCCGCGCGGCGGGAGTTCCACCACGCACGCGGATCGTTGGTGCCGGTGAACGCCGGGTTCCCCGGCGGCACACCGTTGCTGCGCACGGCACCCGTCCTCGCCGTTCTCGTCTGCCACGACGCCGACCCCTGGCTGGAGCAGGCGCTCGCCGCGCTGCGCGAGCTCACGGTGCGACCACGGCACATCCTCGCCGTGGACACCGGTTCCGTCGACTCCACCTCGGAGACGCTGCGCGCGGCGTGCACCGGGGTGGACAAGACCCTCGACGGAGTCCTCACCCTGCCCCGCGAGACCGGGTTCGGCGCCGCGGTCGAGGCCGCGGTGGCCAACGGCCTTCAGCGCTGGGGCGATCCCGGGCAGTGGATCTGGTTGCTGCACGACGACTGCGCGCCGGAACCGGACTGCCTGACCGCGCTGCTGACCGTAGCCGAGGTCTCACCCTCTGCCGCCGTGCTGGGACCGCTCTGTCTGGAGTGGACGGATCCGCGCCTGGTGGTGGAGGCGGGCGTCTCCACGGACTCCTCCGGGCACCGGCAGACCGGGATCGGGCCCAACGAGCTGGACTGGGGTCGCTACGGCGAGCCCGGGACGATCGGTGTCTGGATCGAGCAGAACACCGAGGCGCTCGCGGTGTCCTCGGCGGGAGCGCTGGTGCGCCGCGAGGTCTGGCAGAAGCTCCACGGGTACGACGAGGCGCTGCCGCTGTTCGGCGACGACATCGACTTCGGCTGGCGGGCGAACCTCTCCGGGTACGTGGTGGTCGTCGTTCCCGGGGCGCGGGTCCGGCACGCGTCGGCCGCGGCCAAGGGCGAGCGCTCGCTCGACGCGCTCGACGGGAACCCGGCGCTCTCGCGAGATTTCCTCGCGTTGAGGGCTCGGCGTGAGCACGGCCTGCGCACGGTCCTGGTCAACTGCTCCGCGCTGTCCTTCGTGCTCGGACTGCCCCGGCTGGCGGTCCTCGGGCTGCTGCGCGGAGCGGGATTCGCCTTGCTGCGGCGGTTTCCCGAGGCCCGCGCGGAGATCAGCGCGACGCTGCGGCTGCTCACCGGGCGCACGGGACTCCTTGCGGCGCGCCGTGATCGCAAGCTCTACCGCGATCCGGACGCGCGCGATGTCCGCGGACTGTTCACCTCCAGGCTGACCCGGCTGCGCAACACCGGTCGCGGTGGCCTGTCCCGGTTCCTGCGCAACCGGATGCGCGCGGACGCGGCGCTGGGCCGGTTGCCGGCCAAGGCCGACCGGTTGCCGACCTGGACCCCGCCAACGCAGGTCGGTCCGCCCGCGCTGCCCGCCGGAGCGCTGGGCCGTGGCAGCCGCCCGGTCCGCCAGACGGCGGGGCTGCGCCGCCCGGCCCGCGCCGTGGTGGTGGAGGTGCCCACCACAGCGCAGGCGAAACTCCGCCCGAGTCCCCGACCGCGCCCGTCGCCCGGCCCACGCACCCGGCCCGAGGCGCCCACGCCCGACCTCGTCGTGGTGGAGGTCGACCGCGCCCGCGTCCTCCGCGAGCTCCTGCTGTCCCCGCCGGTGGTGCTCGTCACAGCTTTGGCCCTGCTCGCCCTGGGAGTCCACGCCGCGCGTCTCGGCGGAGCCCTCTCCGGCGGGCACCTCCTGCCGCTCGCCGACCTCGCCGGGACCTGGTCGGAGTACTTGGCGTCGTGGCACGGAGTCGCCGGTGGCACAACGGCCTCGGCCACTCCGGCCCTCGCGGTCCTCGGTTCCCTCGGCGCGGTGCTCGGCGGTCCTCCGGTAGCCGCGGCGGTGCTGCTGCTGGGAGATCTGCCGCTGTCCGGCCTCACCGGTTACCTCGCGACCCGCCGCCTGCCGGTGCCCCGATGGGTCCGCGCGGTCGCCGCCGCGGGGTACGCGCTCCTGCCGGCCGCGACCGCCGCGACCGCACAGGGGCGGCTCGACGTCGTTGTGGTGCACGTGTTCCTGCCGCTCGTGCTCGCGGGAGTGGTCTCCGCGGTCAAACCCACCTCGGGCTCCTGGCTGTCGGCGGCGTCGGGCACCGCGCTCGGCCTCGCGGTGATCGGTGCGTTCTCCCCGCTGACCCACGTCCTGGTGCTGGTCGCGGCGGTGACCGCCTTCGTCATGGTCCCCGGCGAGCTCGGGCGCCGTGTCGCGCCGCTCGTCGCGATCGTGTTGCTGCCGTTGGGATTGCTGCTGCCTTGGCCGTCGGTTCTGTTGCAGCACCCCGAAGTCCTGGTTCCGGGTGCTGGCGCGCCGCCCGCGTCCGCGCTCTCCCTCGCGGCCCTGAACCCCGGCGGCCCCGGCGGGACACCGTGGGTGGGCTTCGCGGTCCTGGCCGCGGTCGCGCTCGCGGTGGCCCTGCGCCCGCGTCGTGAGGTCCTGCCGGGAGTCGGCCTCGTCGTGCTCGGCGGTCTCGCCGTCGTGGTGGTGCGCCTCGGTCCGTTCGGCGAGCCGGGGTGGGCGGGGGCGCCCCTGGTGCTCGTCGGTTGCGGCCTGCTGTGGATCGCGCTCGCGGCGGTGGCGTACGGAGATCGTCCGCTCACCCCGCAGCCCGTCCTGGCGTTCGCGGCGGCGGCCGCACTGCTCTGCCTGTCGGTGGGGGCGCTCGTGGTGGGACGCGACGGCCCGCTGCGGGTGGGGGAGGGCGCTCAGCTCGCGTCGGCCCCGGCCTACGACCTCGCGACGACCTCGGCGTGGTTGCTGGTCGTTTCCGAGGACCCGCAGTTGGTCATGGGCCGCCAGCCCCGCTTCGGCGACGACGCCCTCCGGGTGGGCGTGAACCGGGCCGCGTCGCTGGCAACGGACTTCGCCAGCCTCGACCAGCCGGTGGTGCGCGCGGTCGTCGCCCGTGCCGCGGCGGCCGGGGTCCTGTTCGTGGTCCTGCCCGACGACCAGACCGCCAACCGCGTCAAGGCGTTCGCGGGCGACCTCGTGACGAGCGCCCCGCCGCGCTCCGACGGCCGCCCGGTGCTCCGGCTGGTCCGGGCCCAGCCGCCCGCGGTGCTGCTACCCGCCGACCTCGGCGTGACGGCCCGCTCCGCGGCGGGCCCGCCCGCGGAGCTCGCCGGGGTGGCTCCGGTGCCCGGCGGGCCGCCCGCCGTGGCGGTGCGGGTCACCCGAGGTGCGGAGGCGCGGCTGCTGGTGCTCGCGGCGGCGGACGAACCGGGCTGGCGCGCCACCGTCGACGGTGAACCGGCGACCCTGACCAGGGCCTGGGGCAGCCAGGTCGCCCTCACCCTGCCCGGCCGCGCGGTCGAGGTCCGGGTGGAGGTGGCGAGCGGGCTCCGCGACGTCCTGCTCCTGGTCCAGGCATTCGCGGTGCTCTTCGCCCTGCTCACCGCCATCCCCGCCCGCCGCTGACCCCACCCCGCCCGCCGCCGGGAGGGCAAGGGGTGATCTTGGTCGCGTTTCGCCCTAGGCGGATGCCTAGTCGTCGTCAGTCGCCGTCGACGATGTCGGGGTCGAGGCCGAGGTAGCTCGCGACCTGCTCGACCAGCAGGTCGTGGACGAGGTCGGAGAGGTCCGCGCCGTCGCGCGCACGGGCTTCGAGCGGGCGGCGGTAGAGCACGATCCGGGCCCGGGTCGGCACCCCTCTGCTGTCCACCCCCGCGGGCACAAGGCGGGCCAGCGGGACGCTGCCGTCCTCCACGACGTCCTCGCCCCAGGACAGCTCGTCCGGGGCGGATCCCAGCACTTCGGGGACGTCGTCGACGGCCACGTCCAGCTCGGTCAGCTCGTTGCGCCAGCGGGCCTCGATCGGCTCAAGGGCCTCCAGCACCACCGCGTCGAACCGCTCCGAGCGGCTGCGCGCCGCGGGCAGGTTCGCCGGGTACAGCTGCCCCCGCAGTCCGCGACCGTGCCGGTCCCGCCTGCGCGGGTTCCTACGCTGTGCCCCGTGAGCCGTCACCACGGCCCGCAGAGTACGCCGGTCGGCCGCTACGCCGTGTGTCATCAGCGTGCCTGACGACGTCACGCCCCGCGAAGCGCTATCGTCCCCATCGTGCGCAGCGTGAGGCAATGCTCGCGGACCGGGTGTGTCAACCCGGCTGTTGCCACGCTCACCTATGCCTACACCGACTCCACCGCCGTGGTCGGGCCCCTCGCCACCTATGCCGAACCGCACAGCTACGACCTGTGTGAAGTGCACGCGATGCGGTTGACCGTCCCCCGCGGCTGGGAAGTCGTGCGGCACGAGGGTGAGTTCACCGTCCCGCAGCCCTCCGTCGACGATCTGACCGCGCTGGCCGAGGCCGTGCGCGAGGCGGGCAGGGCCGACCGCCCTGTCGAGCGCCCGGAGATCTCGGTGGGCACCGGACGCCGTGGCCACCTCCGGGTTCTCCCCGATCCCCATGACGAGCGGTAGGTCCTGACCCGAGTTGCCGGGGGAGCGTCAAGAGCTCGCCGGTAGGCTTCTGCCGTCAGTTCGACAGATCCTCCTCAGCCGATCAGTTGGAGATGGCGTGCGCGACCTGTCCGGCATCGTGAAGGCATACGACATCCGCGGGGTGGTGGGAGAGCAGATCGACACCGAGGTGGTCCGCGACCTCGGCGCTGCTTTCGCCCGGTTCGTCGGTGGACCCGCCGTGGTCATCGGCTATGACATGCGGGACTCCTCGCCCGCCCTGTCGGCCGCCTTCGCCGAGGGCGTGACCGGCCAGGGTGTCGACGTCGTCGACATCGGCCTGGCCAGCACCGACATGCTCTACTTCGCCTCCGGCAAGCTGGAGCTGCCCGGCGCGATGTTCACCGCGAGCCACAACCCCGCGAAGTACAACGGCATCAAGCTCTGCCGCGCGGGCGCCTCGCCGGTCGGCCAGGACAGCGGCCTGTCGGAGATCCGGCAGATGGTCGAGCACGGCGTCCCGGACTTCCTCGGCGCCAAGGGCAGCGTGTCCAAGCGCGACATGCTCGACGGCTACGCCGAGTACCTGCACACGCTGGTCGACCTCTCCACCAGCCGCCCGCTGAAGATCGTGGTGGACGCGGGCAACGGCATGGGCGGCTACACCGTGCCCCGGGTCTTCGACGGCCTGCCCTTCGACGTCGTGCCGATGTTCTTCGAGCTCGACGGCACCTTCCCGAACCACGAGGCCAACCCGCTGGACCCGAAGAACATCGTGGACCTGCAGGCCAAGGTGCGCGAGGTCGGCGCGGACGTGGGCGTGGCCTTCGACGGCGACGCCGACCGCTGCTTCGTCGTCGACGCCGACGGCGAGCCGGTCTCGCCGAGCGCGATCACCGCGCTGGTCGCCGTGCGCGAGCTGGCCAAGGACCCCGGCGGCACGATCATCCACAACCTGATCACCTCCAAGGGCGTCCCGGAGATCGTCACCGAGCACGGCGGCAAGGCCGTGCGCACCCGCGTCGGCCACTCGTTCATCAAGCAGACGATGGCCGAGACCGGCGCGATCTTCGGCGGCGAGCACTCCGCGCACTACTACTTCCGCGACTTCTGGCGGGCCGACTCCGGCATGCTGGCCGCGCTGCACGTGCTGGCCGCGCTGGGTGAGACCGACAAGCCGCTGTCGGATCTGATGGGCCAGTACTCCCGCTACTCGGCCTCCGGTGAGATCAACTCCACGGTGGCCGACCAGGCAGGCCGGATGGCCGCGGTCAAGGAGACCTTCTCCGGGGAGGGTGTGAGCGTCGACGAGCTCGACGGCCTGACCGTTGACCTCGGCGACGGCTCCTGGTTCAACCTGAGGGCGTCCAACACCGAGCCCCTGCTGCGCCTGAACATCGAGGCCCCGACCGACGAGGCCGTCGCCGAGCTGCGTGACCGCGTTCTCGCGATCGTCCGCGGCTGAGGCGGTGGGAGGAGAGACATGGCCGTTCAGCTCGACGCCCAGCTGCTGGAGATCCTCGCGTGCCCGTGCGAGGAGCACGGCGCGCTGGTCACCGGAACCCCGCAGGACGCGGACGCGGACTACCTGACCTGCACCGTGTGCGCCCGGCGCTACCCGGTGCGCGACGGCATCCCCGTGCTGTTGCTTGAGGAGGCCGAAGGCGGCCCCGGGGACACGGCGAAGGCGTGACGTTGTTGCTCGACGACACTCTGCTCGACGACCCGCGCCGGTTGCAGGACGCCGACGCGGGCGGGCTGCTCCGCGCCGCGGCCCTGGCGGGCGCCCAGGTGCGCTCGACGGCCGAGGCGGCCGAGGAGGGCGGCATCGGCCGCCTGATCGGCTCGGAGCGGCCGCGCGCGCTGGTGCTGCTCACCAGGCCGGGCGTGGGCCCGGCGGGCGCCCAGCTGCTCGCCGCCCTGCTCGGCCCGGCCTGCCCGGTGCCGGTGGTGCTCGCCGACGTGGTCCCCGGCTGGGTGGGCGCGCTCGACGTGGTGATCGCGCACACCGACGACCCCGGGGACGGGGTGCTCGCCGAGTCCGTGGAGCTGGCCACCAGGCGCGGCGCCCGCATGGTGATCACCGCCCCGGAGACCGGCCCGGTCGCCCAGGCCGCCGCAGGGCGGGCGCTGCTGCTGCCGCCGCGCGTCCCGGTGCCAGGCGGCCTCGGCTTCGCCAGGGTGCTCGCCGCAGGGCTGGTCACCCTCGCCTCGCTCGGGCTGCTGCGCACCGACCTCGGCGCGCTCGCCGACGAGCTCGACCGCGAGGCCGAGCGCGACCACCCGATGCACGAGTCCTTCGTCAACCCGGCGAAGTCGCTCGCGCTGCGGCTGGCCGACCGGACCCCGCTGCTGTGGGGGCTGGACCACGCGGCGACGGCGGTCGCGGCGCACGGCGCGCTGGCACTGGCCTCCTTCTCCGGCGTCGTCGCCGACGTCGCCGGGTACCCGCAGGCCGTGATCCGGCCCGCGCTGCACCGGGCCGCGATCAACGCGACCAGCCAGGCCGACATCTTCGCCGACCCCGACGACGACGAGGGCGTTCCGCCGAGGGTGCTGCTGCTGGCCGTGCGGCAGGGTCCGGTCGCCGACGCGGCGCGCCGGGCGGCGTCGGAGTCGCTGCGCGGGGCCGACGTGATCGCGCCCGCCGAGGAGATCGTCGGGGACGAGGCACTGCGCGCCGCGCTGCTCGCTGTGCGCTTCGACCTCGCCGCCCTCTACCTTGGACTGGCCGCCGGACGCCTCGGCGGACCCGGAATCGTGTCCCCGGTCGTGCTCTGAGAACCTGTTCTCGGCCCGGCCAGGGCTGGCCCGCCGCGCGCACGCGCGGACGAAGGCCGAGGTAGGGAGCGAGAGGAAGAGTGGATCTACTGCGCAACGCGGTGCGCCCCTATGCGTGGGGTTCGCGCACCGTGATCGCGGACCTCCTCGGTCGGCCGGTGCCCGCTCCGCACCCGGAGGCCGAGCTCTGGATGGGCGCCCACCCCGGCGACCCGTCCTGGCTGGTCGGCCCGGACGGCTCCGAGGTCTCGCTGCTGGAGGCCGTCAACGCCGACCCCACCGGGCAGCTCGGCGAGGCCTGCCTGAACCGCTGGCAGGGCAGGCTGCCGTTCCTGATGAAGGTGCTCGCGGCCGAGGAGCCGCTGAGCCTGCAGGCCCACCCGTCGGTCGAGCAGGCCGCCGAGGGCTTCGCCCGCGAGGAGCGGGCCGAGGTGCCCAGGGACGCGGCCAACCGCAACTACCCCGACCCGACCGCCAAGCCCGAGCTGGTGTGCGCGCTCTCGGAGTTCCACGCGCTCGCCGGGTTCCGCGAGGCCGCGCGCACCGTCGAGCTGCTGTCCGAGCTGGACGTGCCCGCGCTGCGCGGCCACGCCCAGCTGCTGGCCGCCGACCCGACCGAGAACGGGCTGCGGTTCCTGTTCACCACCTGGATCACGCTGCCGCAGACCGCGCTGGACGAGCTGCTGCCGCCGGTGCTGGACGCCTGCGTCCGGCACGTCCAGGAGCACGGCCCGTTCGCGCTGGAGTGCCGGACCATCCTGGAGCTCGGCGAGCGGCACCCCGGCGACGCGGGCGTGCTGGCCGCGCTGCTGATGAACCGGTTGGTGCTGCGGCCGGGCGAGGCGATCTACCTGCCGGCGGGCAACCTGCACGCCTACCTCCAGGGCAGTGCCGTGGAGATCCTGGCCAACTCCGACAACATCCTGCGCGGCGGGCTCACCCCGAAACACGTGGACGTGCCGGAGCTGCTGCGGGTGCTGGACTTCTCCTGCGGTGACATGCCGGTGCTGGCAGGCGAGCAGGTGCAGCCGCACCTGACGGTCTACCGCACCCCCGCGCCGGAGTTCGAGCTGTCGCGGCTGGACTGGCCCGCGGGCGCGCCGGACGGCGACGTGCCGCTGGCCGGTGACGGGCCGCAGATCCTGATCTGCGTCGAGGGCGCGGTGCGGCTGCACACCCACGACGGGGACGAGCTGCGGCTGGACCGGGGCGAGTCGGCGTGGCTGCCCGCCTCCGACGACAAGACCCACATCGGTCCGGCGGGTCCTGGCGCCGCCAGGGTCTTCCGCGCCACATCCGGGGAGCACTGACCCCGGCGGGCTCGGCATGCCCTAATGTCACCCCGGCAATTCGGACTCCATCTCAAATTCGGTCGCACTGAGGAGCGGAAGTGGCTGCTGGGGGCGGAACCAAGGCGATCGTCGCCGCACTGCTGGCCAACGCGGGCATCGCGGTCTCGAAGTTCGTCGGGTTCTTCATCACGGGTTCGTCGTCCATGCTGGCCGAGGCGGTGCACTCGGTCGCGGACACGTCCAACCAGGGCCTGCTGCTCGTCGGTCAGCGGACCGCCAAGCGCCGCCCGACGGAGGAGCACCCGTTCGGCTACGGCCGCGACCGGTACTTCTACTCCTTCGTGGTTGCGCTGCTGCTGTTCACCCTGGGCTCGGTGTTCGCGCTCTACGAGGGCATCCACAAGCTGGAGGCGCCGGAGGCGCTGAGCTCGCCGCTGGTCGCGGTGGTCATCCTGGTTGTCGCGATCATCCTGGAGAGCTTCAGCTTCGCCACCGCGATCAAGGAGTCCCGCGCGATCAAGGGCGACGCCACCTGGTGGGAGTTCATCCGCCGCGCCAAGACCCCCGAGCTGCCCGTCGTGCTGCTGGAGGACGCGGGCGCGCTGTTCGGCCTCGTCCTCGCACTCGGCGGTGTCGGGCTCACCTACGTCACCGGCGACCCGGTGTGGGACGCGATCGGCACCATCTGCATCGGTGTGCTGCTGGGCGTCATCGCGATCATCCTGATCGGCGAGACCAAGAGCCTGCTGATCGGCGAGGGCGCCAACCCCGACGTGCTGAACGTGGTCGTGCACGAGCTGCAGGCGGGCAAGGTCGACCGCGTGCTGCACATCCGCACCCAGTACATCGGCCCGGACGAGCTGCTGGTCGCCGCGAAGATCTCGCTGGTCGGCACCAAGGACATCGGCGACGTCGCGCAGGCGATCAACGACGCCGAGCACCGGGTGCGGGCCAAGGTCCCGGAGGCCCGGTTGATCTACCTGGAGCCGGACATCGACCGCGCCGACGCTTCGACCTCGGCCGGCAACTGATCTTTTCCCTAAGCCTTTCCTAAATCTCGCCGGGAAAGCGGCTGTGTGTCGGGCTACCTGGGTAGGGTGTGGCCCGCACAATCGCGGGGTCACCTGTCGAGGGGTGTCCGTGACTAAGGGTCAAGGAGGACCGGCGTGTCTGGTCTGTGGCGCAAGAAAACCATCGAACAGTCCATTGCGGACACCGATGAGCCGGAGACGCGGCTACGCAAGGATCTCAGCGCGTGGGACCTGACGGTCTTCGGTGTCGCGGTGGTCATCGGCGCGGGCATCTTCACCCTCGCCGCGAGCACCGCGGGCAACCTGGCCGGACCATCGGTCACGGTCTCGTTCGTGCTCGCCGCGATCGCCTGCGGCCTGGCGGCGGTCTGCTACGCGGAGTTCGCCTCCACGGTGCCGGTGGCCGGTAGCGCGTACACCTACTCGTACGCGACCTTCGGCGAGTTCATCGCGTGGATCCTGGGCTGGGACCTCATCCTGGAGTTCGCGCTCGCCGCCGCCGTCGTCGGCAAGGGCTGGTCGAGCTACCTGCAGACGGTGATGGGCGCCTTCGGGCTGCCGACGTCGACCTCGGTGCAGATCGCCGGCCTGACCTTCGACTGGGGCGCGGTGCTGATCGTGGTCGCGCTCAGCGTGCTGCTCGCCCTGGGCACCAAGATGTCCTCGCGGGTCAGCCAGGTGATCACCGCGATCAAGGTGATCGTGGTGCTGCTGGTGATCGTGGTCGGCATCGGCTACATCAACACCGCCAACTACTCTCCGTTCATCCCGCCGGCCGCCGAGGCCAGCGCCTCCGGTCACGCCGGTGGCCTTGAGCAGTCGCTGTTCTCGCTGATCTCCGGTGTGGAGACCTCCACCTTCGGCGTCTACGGCATGCTCGCGGGCGCGGCGCTGGTGTTCTTCGCCTTCATCGGCTTCGACATCGTGGCCACCACCGCGGAGGAGACCAAGAACCCGCAGCGCAACGTGCCGCGCGGCATCCTCGGTTCGCTGGCCATCGTCACCGTGCTCTACGTCGCGGTCTCGCTGGTGATCACCGGTATCCGGCCGTACACCGAGCTGAAGAACAAGATCGGCCCGGACGGCGAGGTGGTCCGCGCCAACCTGGCGACGGCCTTCTCCGACGCGGGCATCAACTGGCTGGGCATCAACTGGTCCACGATCATCGCGGTCGGTGCGCTCGCCGGTCTGACCACGGTCGTCATGGTGCTGCTGCTCGGCCAGAGCCGGGTGCTGTTCGCGATGTCCCGCGACGGCCTGATCCCGCGCGGCCTCGCCGTCACCGGCGACCGCGGCACCCCGGTGCGCGCCACCATCCTGGTCGGCATCGTGGTGGCCGTCGCGGCGGGCTTCTTCCCGACCGGAACCCTCGAAGAGATGGTCAACGTCGGAACGCTGTTCGCCTTCGTGCTGGTCTCCGCCGGTGTGATGGTGCTGCGCAAGACCCACCCGGAGCTGCCGCGCGGGTTCCGCGCGCCGATGGTCCCACTGGTGCCGATCCTGGCGATCCTGGCCTGCCTGTGGCTGATGCTGAACCTCACGGCGCTGACCTGGGTCCGGTTCCTGGTCTGGATGGCGCTCGGCGTCGTCGTGTACTTCGCCTACGGCGCCAGGCACTCCGTGCTGCGCTCCCGCGAGGTCCAGCTCGGCGAGGACAAGAGCAGGGCCGAGTCGAAGGACTGACTCACGGGACTGACGAACGACCGGCCGGGGCCGCCCACGTAATCTGCGTGGGCGGCCCCGGCCGTCTTGTTCATCGACCCCACGAGGAGCTCCGATGTTCGAATCCGTTCTCGTCGCCAACCGCGGTGAGATCGCCCGACGGGTCCTGCGCACCGCACGCAGGCTGGGCATCAGGACCATCGCCGTGCACTCCGAGGCCGACGCGAACCTGCCGTTCGTGCTGGAGGCCGACGAGGCCGTGCTGCTCGGCGCCGCCGCGCCCGCGGAGTCCTACCGCAACGCCGAGCGGGTGCTCGAAGCCGCGCTGAAGACCGGCGCGAAGGCGATCCACCCCGGCTACGGGTTCCTGTCGGAGAACACCGACTTCGCCCGCGCCGTGCAGGAGGCGGGCATCGCGTGGGTCGGCCCGGACAGCGCCGCCATCTCGGCCATGGGCGACAAGGTCGCCGCCCGCGCCGCCATGGCCGCGGCCGGTGTCCCGGTCGCCCCCGGCTCCGCGGACGCCGTGTCCACTGTGGATGACGCGGTCGCCGAGGCGGAGCGCGTCGGCTACCCGGTCATGATCAAGGCCTCCGCCGGCGGTGGCGGCATGGGCATGGCAACGGCCTCCGACGGTGACGCGCTGCGCACGGAGTTCGAGAAGGTCACCGCGTTCGCCGAGCGCACCTTCGGGGACGGCCGCGTCTTCGTCGAGCGCTTCTTCCCCAGCGTCCGGCACGTGGAGGTCCAGGTCCTCGGCCTGGCCGACGGGCGGGTCATCGCACTCGGCGAGCGGGACTGCTCGGTGCAGCGCCGCAACCAGAAGGTCGCCGAGGAGACCCCCTCGCCCGCGGTGGACGCTGAGCTGCGCGCCGCGATGTGCCGTGCCGCGGTGCTGGCCGCGGAGGCGGTGGGCTACCGCAACGCGGGCACCGTGGAGTTCCTGCTCGACCCGGCCACCAAGGAGTTCTTCTTCCTGGAGATGAACACCCGCCTCCAGGTGGAGCACCCGATCACCGAGGCGATCTTCGGCGTGGACCTGGTCGAGGAACAGCTGCGGGTGGCAGCTGGCCTGGAGCCGGGCTTCGACGTGGACGCACTCGCGGCCACCGGCCACGCGATCGAGCTGCGCGTCAACGCCGAGGACTCCAAGCGCTTCTTCCCCGGTCCCGGCGCGATCACCGAGTGGGTCGAGCCGACTGGCGAGGGCGTGCGCGTGGACTCCGGCTACGGCCCGGACACGGTGGTGACCCCGCACTACGACTCGCTGATGGCCAAGCTGATCATCACCGGCGCCGACCGCGCGGACGCGCTGGAGAAGGCCCGCAAGGCGGTCGAGGGCTTCACGATCACCGGCCCGAAGTCCAACCTGGCCTTCCACGCCGAGCTCCTGGAGAACCCCGAGTTCCTCAGCGGCGACTACGACACCGCGATCATCACCCGCATGCGCGCCAAGAAGAAGTGACCCCCCGCCATTCGCGGGCTTATGGACGTGCTGGAGGTCTCAAAAGCGTCCATAAGCCCGCGAATGGCCGTCAAGCGTCGAGGAGGGTCAGGTCGGCGGGGGAGAGGGTCAGGTGGACGGCGGCGGCTGAGGAGTGGATGGTCTCCGGGCGGGACGAGCCGGGGATCGGGATCACCCGGTCCGACTTGGCCAGCTCCCAGGCGATGCAGACCTGCTGCGGGCTGACGCCGTGCTCCTGGGCCACCTTCGCGAAGGCCGCGTGCTGCGAGCCGAGGTCCGCCGCGCCGCCCATGCCGCCGAGCGGGCTCCACGGCAGGAAGGCGATCCCGAGCTCGTCGCACAGCTCCAGCTCCGGCAGCGAGGAGCGGAAGCGCGGCGAGAACTCGTTCTGCACGCTGGCCAGCCGCCCGCCCAGGACGGCGTTCGCCGTGCGGATCTCCGCCGGGTTGAAGTTCGACACCCCGGCCATCCGGATCTTGCCATCGTCCAGCAGCTCCGCGAGCGCGCCGACCGACTCCTCGATCGGGACCTTCGGGTCCGGGCGGTGCAGCTGGTAGAGGCCGATCGCCTCGACACCGAGCCGCCGCAGTGAGCCCTCGCAGGCCCGCTTCAGGTACTCCGGCCTGCCGTCGAGGTCCCAGCCGTTGTCCGGGGTGCGGGTGTGCCCGCCCTTGGTGGCGACCAGGACGTCGTCGCGGCCCTTCACCGCCTCGGCGATCAGCTCCTCGTTGTGCCCGAAACCGCTTGTCTCCAACGAGTACGCGTCAGCGGTGTCGATGAAGGTGATCCCCGCGTCCAGCGCCGCGTGCACGGTGGCGATGGCCTGCTCGCGGCTGGGCATCGCCTTGCCGGACGGGGGCATCGACAGCGGCATGCCGCCGAGTCCGACAGCGGAGACGGAGACCGTGCCGATCTTGCGTTGCTGCAATGTCACTCCTTGTCCAGCGTGTTCAGGTCTTCCTCGGACAGCCGCAGCCGCATCGCGGCGGCCGAGTCGCGGATGGTCGATGGCCTGCGCGAACCGGGGATCGGGATCACCACGGGGGAGAGGGCCAGCTCCCAGGCGAGGCACACCTGCTGCGGGCTGACGCCGTGCCGCTCGCCGACCTCCGCGAACGCCCCGCCGAGCCGGTTCGCCGCGCCGACGCCGCCGAGCGGGCTGTAGGGCAGGAAGGCGATGCCGAGCCGCTCGCACAGCTCCAGCTCCGGCAAGGAGGTGCGCACGCGCGGGGAGAACTCGTTCTGCACGCTGGCCAGCCGTCCGCCGAGCGCCTCGTTGGCCTCGCGGATCTGGCTCGTGTCCACATTGGACATACCGACCATCCGGATCTTCCCGGCGTCCATCAGCTCGCCGAGCGCGCCGGCGGACTCGCTCAGCGGTACCGAGGGGTCCGGCGCGTGCAGCTGGTAGAGCCCGATCGCCTCGACGCCGAGCCGCCGCAGCGACGCGTCGCAGGCCCTGCGCAGGTACTCCGGCGACCCGTCGAGCCCCCACGAGCCGTGCTGGCGCGTGCACCCGGCCTTGCTCGCGACCAAGACGTCGTCGCGACCGCCCACGGCTTCGGCGACCAGCTCCTCGCCGTGGCCGAACTCCGTGTGGTCGGTGCAGTAGGCGTCGGCGGTGTCGATCAGGGTCACACCGGCTTCCAAGGCCGCGCGGATCGTCGCGATCGCCGCCGAGCGGCCGGGTCGCCCGGTGTCCGAGAGCGGCCACTCGCCGAGGCCGATCGCGCTCACCGCGAGCCCGCCGATTGATCGGGACACAGTTGCCATACGGCACAGCCTGAACCAGCTCATCTTGGAGTGCCAACCAAGTACGGTGCGGGCATGGAACCCGTTCTGTGCCTCGATGTGGGCTCGACCTGGACCAAGGGTGCGCTGATCAGCCAGGACGGGAGCCTGATCGCGACGGCCCAGCACCGCACCACGCCACCCGAGGTGATGAACGGCATCGAGGCGGTCGCGGCCGAGACCGGCGGGGACGCCGCGACGGCGCTGGTCTGCTCCTCCGCCGGTGGGGGGCTGCGACTTGCGGTGGTCGGCCAGGAGCGCATGGTCAGCGCGGAGGCGGGCTACCGCGTCGCGCTCTCGGCGGGCGCGAAGGTCGTGCACGTGGCGGCGGGCGAGCTCAGCGGGGCCGGTGTGCGAGCGCTGCGCGAGAGCCGTCCCGACGTCGTGCTGCTGGTCGGCGGCACGGACGGCGGCGAGACCCGGGTGCTGTTGCACAACGCGCACCGCATCGCCGCGAACCGGCTCCGCTGCCCGGTGGTGCTCGCCGGGAATGTCCAAGCGGGACAAGAGGCACTGGCCACGCTGCACGCCACCAAGCGCACGGTCGTCCCGACGGACAACGTGCTGCCCGATGTCGGGGAGCTCGCTCCGGGGCCCGCACGGCGCGCGATCCGGGAGGTCTTCCTCCAGCACGTGATCGGCGGCAAGGGGCTCTCCCGAGGCACCAGGTTCCGCCGCATGGTGCGCGCGGTGACCCCGGACGCGGTTCTCGGCGGGGTGTCCAGGCTGGCCGCCACGCTCGCGACCGACGAGGAGACCCCGGGCGCGGTCCTGGTGGTGGACGTCGGCGGCGCCACCAGCGACGTGTACTCCGCAGTGTCCACTGTGGACGACGACACGCCGAGGAAGACGGTTGAGCTGCCCGCCGACCGGCGCACCGTCGAGGGCGACCTGGGGATGCGCTGGTCGGCTCCCGGCGTGGTCTCGGAGGCGGCGGCGGAGCGCCTGCTCGCCGACGGCGAGGAGGCCGGACTTGCGGAAGCGGCGACTCGGCGGGCTGCGGACGTCGGCTGGATTCCCCAAGCGCGGCAAGACATCGAGGCCGACGCGCGGCTCGCGTCCCTGGCGGCGGTCGTGGCGCTGCGCAGGCACATGCGGCTCGTCGAGGGACGGATGGGACCCAAGGGTGCGGGCCTGCTCGTGCTCTCCGGTGGTGTCTTCCGGCACGCGGATCAATCCACTTTGGACACTGTGCGCGGGGTGCTCGCGGAGGACCCGGTGCTGCGCCCCGTCCTGCGGCACGCGCGGATCACGGTCGACAAGGACTACGTGCTGGCCCCGGCGGGCCTGCTGGCCGACACCGGGCGGGCCGAAGCCGCTGACCGGCTCCTGCGCGACCGCCTGGCCTTCTAGGGTCGCGGTAACACCACTCCCCCTGGCGTCCTCACCCGCGTGCCTCCATTTCGCGTTTTGTAGCCTTAACGCGATTTGGGAGCGCTCTTTCGCGCATTAAGGCTACAAAACGCGAAAACCTCGACCACGCCAGCTGGTCCATGGGGGCGGCGGCTGGCTTTCTAGGGGGTCTCCAGGCCCGCGGCGATCGCGACGGCCCGGTCCCATTCGGGATCGGGCTGGTACTCGTTGTGGCCGAGAACGCCTGGCGCCCAACGAAGTGCCGGGAACGGCCCACCCATCGGATCGGGCAGCCAGTGGTCGTTGCCGAGCACCAGGGAGCCGGTCGGCCCGGCGACGGCGGGGGACAGCGGTCCCTCCGAACCGTCCGGCCGGAAGCCGACGCCGAGCAGCCGCCCGTCGTAGACCTGCCGCGACCACGTGGTCACCGGGCCGCCGAGCGCGTCGGTGCCCCGGCACAGAGAACGCCAGCGGGGGCCCAGCATGCCCGCGAGGGTGGCCAGCGAGGAATGCGGCACCACGGCGGGGAAGGCCCTCGGGTAGGCCCACTGGAGCTGCGAGCCCGCCGTGACAAGGCCCACCCGCTCGCGGTCGTGCTCCGGCAGCGAGTCGACCAGCCAGGCCGCCGCGACCGCCGCCATCAGGCTGCCCTGGCTGTGCCCGACCAGCACGACCCTGGTGTTCGGCTCGGCGAGGTGCTCCGCGGCCCGCGCCACGATCTCCGGGACGACCTTGAGCTTGTAGCAGGGCGGGACCGTCGGGTGCGCCTCACGCGGCCAGAACGACGCAAGGTCGCTGAGGATGCCCAGCCGCCTGGCCTGGTCGGGGTGGCGCGAGGCCTGGTAGACGACGTAGAGGAAGCCACCGGCGAGACCGGCCAGCGCCACGACACCCAGCCCGGACAACCCCGACGCCCAGCCGGGCACCGGGATGTTCAACGCGCGGAAGAAGCCGCCGAAGGTCGCGCCCGCGGTGAGCAACCCCGCCGCCGCGATCAGCAGCCGGTGGTAGTTCTGCCGCTGCCAGCTCGCCTGCCGCCACTTCCGCGCCGCGCGCTTGGCGTCTTCCGGGCGGTCCTTGTGCAGCAGCGCGACCTCGGGCGGGGTGTAGCTGCCGCGCTTCTCCGCGATCGACCGCGACAGCAGCCACAGCGGGAGCACGACCGCGAGCACGACCAGGCTCAACGCCGCGAACAGGCCCCACAGCAAGGTGATCCACCGGTAGCCCAGCGGGAGGACGAGCTCGTCGTAGCCGAGTGACTCGCTCAGGGTGATCGCCAGCCCCGCGCCGAACCCGCCGCCGAGCAGCCCGGCCAGCGCCAGCATCGGCGCGGCCATCCAGCCGCCCGCCCACGGACGCAGCTCGCGGGGCTGCTTCGCCCACTCCGACCTGGCCATCAGCGCGGCGGGCGCGAGCACCACCGCGACGACCACCACCACCAGCGCCAGCAGCGCGCCGAGCAGCTCCGCGGTCGGGTCCGCGCCGACGAGCTTGCCCGCCGGCGGTTCGACCAGCGTCGCGGTCGCGATCAGCAGCAGGCCGGACGCGATCATCAGCACCCGGCGCGGCACCGTGCTCAACGCCGCCCGCAGCCAGCGCCCCGGTCCCCGCGCCTGCGCGCCGGTCGGGTCGTCGAGGAAGAACACGCCGACGCCCGCGATCGCCAGCAGCACCAGCGCGGCCACCCACAGCACCCCGACGCCCGCCGTCACCGGCCCCAGCGGACCGCCGAGGACCAGCAGTGACGCGACCGACAGCGCGGCGGTCACGTGCAGCGCGCGCAGCGCGGGGGTGTCCGGGTCCGCCTCGACCCCGCCGCCCGGCAGCGTCGGCATCCGGCGACCGGGGGCGTCGCCCAGCTCGTGCTTGATCGTCACCGTCCAGTCCACAGTGGACAAGCGGTGCATGGCGAACACGATGAGCAGCACCGGCAGCAGGCCGATCAGCCCGCGCGCCGTGGGGATCTCCCGCACCGACCTCGGTACCAGCGACGTCAGGCAGGCCGCGTCCGGTGCGAGGCACTGCGCGGCGATCAGATCGGCGGTGACGACTGTGAGCTGCCCCACGAGCAGCATGGTCAGCAGCAGCGCGGCCAGCCGCAGCAGCGCGCGCAGCGCCATGCCGAGCCCGTGCGCGACGCGCTTGCCGTCGGGGATCGGCGGCAGCATCCAGTGCGCCACGTTGGCCAGGGAGAACGGGAACAGCAGCGCCCAGCTGGCCTTGGCCAGCCCGCCGGAGGTCATCGCGGCCCAGACGTAGCCCTCGATCACCCGGGGCACCGGCCTGCCGCCCGCGTGCAGCGACGGCGCGGGCGCCGGCCTGCGCATCCGGTCGGCGGGGCGCACGATCCGCCCGAGCTTGTCGCCGGCCACGGTCGCCGTCGCGACCGCGCCGGTCACCGACTCCGGTGTGGCGCCCGCGATCCCCGGTACCCGAAGCTCGACGACCCGTGTGTCCGGTCCTGGGAGCAGCACGTGTCGTCTCCTCACTCGCCCCTGCATGGTGACCTGGCTTACAGCGCTCCCGGAAGCCGCTGGAAAGGTCATCTTGCACAGTCATCTTGCGACATCGGGAACGTGAATCCCGTTACCTGGGGCGCGCGGCGTGGCTAACGGTAGGGTCTCGGCTGAACATCTCACCTGGATGGAGCGATCATGACCGCCGAAAGGCTGCAGACCCGCAACGGCATCGACTTCGCCGTTGCCGACCTCTCGCTGGCCGAGTTCGGCCGCAAGGAGATCCGGCTCGCCGAGCACGAGATGCCCGGTCTGATGGCGCTCCGCCGGGAGTACTCCGAGGTGTACCCGCTGCGTGGCGCGCGCATCTCCGGCTCGCTGCACATGACCGTGCAGACCGCCGTGCTGATCGAGACCCTGGTTTCCCTCGGTGCCGAGGTCCGCTGGGCCTCCTGCAACATCTTCTCCACCCAGGACCACGCGGCCGCGGCCGTCGCGGTCGGCCCGCACGGCACCG
The DNA here is from genome assembly GCF_042429765.1 of Allokutzneria oryzae. Taxonomy (NCBI): domain Bacteria; kingdom Bacillati; phylum Actinomycetota; class Actinomycetes; order Pseudonocardiales; family Pseudonocardiaceae; genus Allokutzneria; species Allokutzneria oryzae. Next base: position 291,450 of record NZ_JBHLZU010000010.1, read on the forward strand.
AGGAGGAGCCGAAGGGTGTCCCGGTGTTCGCCTGGAAGGGCGAGACGCTGGAGGAGTACTGGTGGTGCACCGAGCAGATGCTGACCTGGCCGGACGGCAAGCTGCCCAACATGCTGCTCGACGACGGCGGTGACGCGACGCTGCTGGTGCACAAGGGCACCGAGTACGAGAAGGCGGGCGTCGTGCCTTCGGCCGAGGACGGCGACCCCGAGGAGTGGCAGGTCATCCTCGGCGTGCTCAAGGAGTCGCTGAACAAGTCCTCGGACAAGTGGACCAAGATCGGCAAGGAGATCCGCGGCGTCACCGAGGAGACCACCACCGGCGTGCTGCGGCTCTACCAGCTGGCCGCCGCGGGTGAGCTGCTCTTCCCGGCGATCAACGTCAACGACTCGGTCACCAAGTCCAAGTTCGACAACCGCTACGGCTGCCGCCACTCGCTGATCGACGGCATCAACCGCGCGACCGACGTCCTCATCGGCGGCAAGGTCGCGCTGGTCGCGGGCTACGGTGACGTGGGCAAGGGCTGCGCGGAGTCGCTGCGCGGCCAGGGCGCCCGCGTGATCATCGCCGAGATCGACCCGATCTGCGCGCTCCAGGCGCTGATGGACGGCTACCAGGTCGGCACCATCGACGACCTCGTCGACCAGGCCGACATCATCATCACCTCCACCGGCAACAAGGACGTGCTGCTCGTCGAGCACATGGAGCGGATGAAGCACCAGGCGATCGTCGGCAACATCGGCCACTTCGACAACGAGATCGACATGGCCGGCCTCGCCCGCTTCCCCGGCGTGCGCCGCACCAACATCAAGCCGCAGGTCGACGAGTGGGTCTTCCCGTCGGGCCGGTCGATCATCGTGCTGTCCGAGGGCCGCCTGCTGAACCTGGGCAACGCCACCGGACACCCGAGCTTCGTCATGTCGAACTCCTTCTCCAACCAGGTGATCGCGCAGATCGAGCTGTTCACCAAGGCCGAGGAGTACGACAAGGAGGTCTTCCGCCTCCCGAAGAAGCTGGACGAGAAGGTCGCGCGCATCCACGTGGAGGCGCTGGGCGGCAAGCTCACCAAGCTCACCAAGGAGCAGGCGGAGTACATCGACGTCGACGTCGAGGGCCCGTACAAGCCGGACCACTACCGCTACTGATCACGTCACTGCTCTCGCGCAGCGGCCCGTCTCCCCTCGGGGAGGCGGGCCGCCGCCGTGGTGAGCACGGCTGTGAGCTGCGAAATTGTTGATGGAAGTGTCGGTCTACCGGTGTAGTGCCGAAGTCCAGACCTGTGCATGCACCAGCCCATGCCCTACACGTGGTGACACCACCTCCCCGCCCACGCCCGCCCCCCGTTTCGCGTTGTGGACCCTTAACGCGAAATGAGTGCTCTTTTGCGCGCGCACCCGGCGGCACGGGGTCGGTGCGCCACGTCGGGTGTCGGGACGACTTGCAGGACGGGCGCTAGTCGTTGGGGTGCCGGTTCGCCCTGGAGAGCTCGCCGGCGGTGCTGAACTCCTCCTCGAACGCCCGGGGGAAGCGCTCCGGCAGGCCCGAGGAGGGGCTGTCCTCGCCGCACAGGCGCGCGAAGACCTCGTCCATGGTGGCGATGTCGTGGATCCGCTCGGGGTGGCGGTAGGCCCACCACACCCGCGCCGTGCGCACGTCGGTGAAGGCCGTGGAGCGCAGGTGCTCCATCTCCTCCTTGTCGATCTTGCGCCGGAGCTCGCCGATCGCCTCGGCCCGCCGTAACCGCTCGTACTCCTCGGTGGCGTCCACGTGGGCCTGGCTGGCGCTGAGGGTGACCTCGCCGACGACCGCGACCAGCTCGTCGAACTCGTGCCGCACGCCGAGCCGCCGGTTGGCCTCGGCCTGCACCGCCTCGACCTGGGTGACCAGCGCGCAGCGCGCGACCACCGCGACCAGGTCGGCTGCTCCGGCCTTCACCACCTCCTCCGGCCTGGAGTGCCGGAGGTGTTGTCCCGGAAGGGGTTCCCAACGCAGGGTGAAGCTGGCGTCGAACCACGTGCCGGGCACGAAGCTCGGCAACCTGGTCGCCAGGGTCGTCACGTTCGGCTGCGCGGGTGGGCGCATCGACTGCTGCGGGAACAGCTCCGGCTTGGCCGCCGGGACCACGGGCACCACCGGCTTGGCGGTCGTGGTGCTCCCGGCAGGGGCAGCGGGTGCGGACGGCTTCTCGGCGGCAGCGGGCTTCGCCGAGACCGGCGCCGCCGCGCCCGCGAGCGCGGCGGTCCTGGCCTGGATGAGGAAGTCCGAGCCGTACCGGCGGCGAGCGCGGAACAAGGCCCAGCGTTCAGACAGTCGCATCGTCGTCTGCTCCGTAGGTCGGCGATGGTGGTCGGCGATCTGGCCCCGAAGGATCCACTGTCCTGGAACTCGACCGTCGGCAGTACCTCCGACCAGGCGTTTACCCATAGCTTCCAGGAAGGCGATTCCTACCCCACACCCCCGACAGGACGACAGTCGTTCGACCGAACGCACCCCGTTGTCACTGGTGGGGCCCGCTCACCGACTAGCGTGTTCGGCATGGGGCGGTTGATCGTCATCGAGGGCCTGGACGGTTCCGGCAAGCGCACGCTGACCGACGCGCTGACCAAGGAGCTGACCGACCGTGGGCTGAGCAGCACGCGCTGGGCGTTCCCGCGCTACGGCGAGAGCGTGCACGCCGACCTGATCCACGACGCGATGCACAACCGCCTCGGGCCCCTCGTCGACACCGTGTACGGCATGGCGGTGCTCTACGCGCTGGACCGCCAGGCCGCGGCGGCGGGCATCCGCGCCGACCTGGAGAAGTTCGACGTGGTGCTCATCGACCGCTATCTCGCGTCCAACGCCGCGTACTGCGCCGCCCGGCTGCACGAGGACGCGCATGGCGACATGGTCCGCTGGGTGCGCGACGTCGAGCTCGGCCGGTTCGAGCTGCCGGTCCCCGACGCGCACCTGTTGCTGCGGGTCCCGGTCGAGGTCGCGGCCGCGCGCACGGCGCACCGCGAGGGCAGCGAGGTCGGACGCGAGCGCGACTCCTACGAGACCGACGGTGGCCTCCAGGCCCGTTGCTCCAAGGTCTACGAGCAGTTGGCCGAGCTGAACTGGGTCAGCCCGTGGCACGTCGTCGACGGCTCGACCGCGGTGGACGCCGCCGCGCTCGCCGACCGCATCCTCGGCTGACGCCGCCGCGCCCTGAACGAGTCGTTCAGGGCGCGCCGACCAGGTCCGCGCCCCAGTGCTCGATCTCCGCGGCCAGGTCGAGGCGGTCGCTCCGCACCGTCGAGCGCATCTCCTGGGTGACACGGTCCAGGGGGACCAACCAGGACACCTCCATTTCGAGGCCGTCCGGGTCCTTGGCGTAGAGCGCCTTGGTCGTGCCGTGGTCGGAGGAACCGACAAGGGCGCCCGCCGCCATCAGCCGTTCGGCGTACTCGGCGAGCTCGGTCAGCGTTTCCACCGACCAGGCCAGATGGTAGAGGCCGACGGTCGTTTGACCCGCACGCGACGGCCCCGCATCACTTCCGAGCGCGAACAAACCCAAATCGTGATCGTTGGTCGACCCCGCCGCGCGGAGGAAGGCGGCCCCTGGCATCGAATTGATCACCTGGAAGTCGAGAACTCCCTGGTAGAAGGCGAGACTGCGAGCGAGATCGGTGACGTAGACGACGGCGTGGTTGAGGCGTCTGATGGGCATCTCCACCGCTCCAATCTTGTTCGAATTTGAACTGTACTCGGTCTCGGTTTGACAAAGTTGACTGGAGTTGGTCGCGAATCAGTAACGTCTAGGGAGAACACACCGCTGTACCGGTGAACGGCAGCGGCGCCGTGGGGGCGAGGAGGCTGGCAATGGTCCAGATCGACAGGCAGCAGCGTGCGGGGCTCGGCACACCGGCGATGCCCGCGAACCAGAATGGTCACCGGGCGGTTCGAGGGCGTCCGGCGGGCAGTGCGAACATGTGGCCCATGAAGGCACGCGTACTGGTGGTGGACGACGACCCGGCGCTGGCGGAGATGCTCACGATCGTGCTCCGTGGCGAGGGCTTCGACACCGCGGTGGTGGGCGACGGCACCCGGGCGCTCCCCGCGCTCCGGGAACTCAAGCCGGACCTCGTCCTGCTCGACCTGATGCTTCCCGGCATGAACGGCATCGACGTCTGCAAGGCGATCCGGTCCGAGTCCGGGGTGCCCATCGTCATGCTCACCGCCAAGAGCGACACCGTCGACGTGGTGCTGGGCCTTGAGTCCGGCGCCGACGACTACGTGGTCAAGCCGTTCAAGCCGAAGGAGCTGGTCGCCCGCATCCGCGCCCGGCTGCGCCGGACCGAGTCCGAGCCCGCCGAGATGCTCGGGATCGGCGACCTGACCATCGACGTCCCCGGCCACGAGGTCACCAGGGACGGCGTCGCCATCCAGCTCACGCCGCTGGAGTTCGACCTGCTCGTCGCCCTTGCCCGCAAGCCGCGCCAGGTGTTCACTCGCGAGGTGCTTCTGGAGCAGGTGTGGGGCTACCGCCACGCGGCCGACACCCGGCTGGTGAACGTGCACGTCCAGCGGCTGCGGTCCAAGGTCGAGCGCGACCCCGAGCACCCCGAGGTGGTCCTGACCGTGCGAGGTGTCGGGTACAAGGCCGGTCCTCCGTGATCGGAGCGTGCCAGGCCGTCCCGGACGGACGGTGGGGATGAGGCCGGGCGCCCAGCACGCTCGCTCGCTCGTGCACCGGGGCAGAAGCCTCGGTGCCGACGTGCGTCGGCGCTGGGCTGCCTTCGGCGCCCTGTGGCGCCGGTCCTTGCAGCTCAGGGTCGTGGTCAGCACGCTGGCGCTGTCCTCCTCGGTGGTGTTCGTGCTGGGCATGGTGCTGCAGACGCAGATCACCACCAGGCTGCTCGCCGAGAAGGAGAACGCGGCCCTCGTCCAGACCGAGATCAGCGTGAAGATCATCGAGCGGGAGCTGCTCGGGGTCGACCCGGTCTCCGACACCCTCAAGAGCAAGCTCGCCAGCGCGCTCACCAAGCTCACCACCCCGGGCTTTCGGGAGGCCCCGCAGGACTACGCGGAGGCGGGCGCCTTCACCCCGGTACTGGCCGACAGCCGGTCCCTGCTGGACCCCACCTCCAACCAGCCGACCTCCGTCGGCCCCTACTACGAGGTGCCGCTCGAACTCCGCAAGGAGGTCGAAGGCGGCGGCTGGGCCAGCCAGAACACCACCGTCACCAGGGAGAACGGTCGCACCCCGATCTACGTGATCGGCGCGCCGGTGCGCAGCGCGGGCCGCGCGCTGCAGCTGTACCTGGTCTTCCCGCTCACCGCTGAGCAGCGCACCATCGACGTCGTGCAGAGCACGCTGTTCGTCGGCGGTCTCGTGCTGCTGCTGTTGCTCGCCGGGATCGCGAACCTGGTGACCAGGCAGGTGGTCCGCCCCGTGCGGCAGGCCGCCGAGGTCGCCGAGCGCTTCGCCGACGGCAAGCTGGAAGAACGCATGTCCGCGGTGGGCGAGGACGACGTCGCCAGGCTGGCCGACGCCTTCAACGAGATGGCGGGCAGCATCCAGAACCAGATCCAGCAGCTGGAGGAGTTCGGCACCCTGCAGCGCCGGTTCACCTCCGACGTCTCGCACGAGCTGCGCACCCCGCTGACCACCGTGCGGATGGCCGCCGACGTGCTGCACGCCTCTCGCGAGCAGTTCCCCGCGGGGCTGGCCCGGTCCACCGAGCTGCTGGTCAACGAGCTCGACCGGTTCGAGGTGCTGCTCGCCGACCTGCTGGAGATCAGCCGCCTGGACGCGGGCGTGGCCGACCTGTCGGTGGAGAGCGTCGACGTGCGCTCGCTCGTCGACCGGTCGATGGCCGCCGTCCGGGTGATCGCGCACAAGGCCGGGGTGCCCATCCAGGTGGACATGCCCGAGACCGAGGTGGTCGCGGACATCGACTTCCGGCGGGTCGAGCGGATCCTGCGCAACCTGCTGGCCAACGCGGTCGACCACAGCGAGGGCAGACCGGTCGAGGTGCGGGTCGCCGAGGACGCCGAGTCCGTCGCGGTGACCGTGCGGGACCACGGCGTCGGCCTGCGCCCCGGCCAGGAGGAGCTGGTCTTCACCCGCTTCTGGCGGGCCGACCCCTCGCGCAACCGGCAGACCGGCGGCACCGGGCTCGGGCTGGCGATCAGCCTGGAGGACGCCCGCCTGCACGGCGGCTGGCTGGAGGCGTGGGGCGAGACCGGGGTCGGCGCGTGCTTCCGGCTCACCCTGCCGAGGCGGCCCGGCATCGAGCTCACCGGCAGCCCGCTGCCGCTGGACCCCACCGGGCGGTGGCAGCTCCCGGCGACGACGCCCGCGCCTCCCGCGCTCGCCGAGCCGGACCAGCAGTACCCACCGGAGCCGCCCGAGATCGCCGACCCGCAGCGCGCGACCGTCGCGGCGGGGGCGAAGCGCCAGGAGGAGGAGATGTGAGCCGGGTGTCGCCACGCCGCCGTGCCCACCGGGTCGCAGCCGCCTGCCTCACGCTGGTCGGCGCACTGCTGCTGAGCGCCTGCGCCGCCATTCCCGAGTCCGGCGCGCCCAAGCGGCTGCGCCCCGGCCAGTCCATCGGGCAGGCGTCGGAGGCGGCGCTGCCGGAGACCGGCCTCACCCCGCTCGGTCTGGTCCGCAGCTTCGTCAAGGCCTCGGCCGACTCCGAGCAGAAGCACGCCACCGCCCGCCTCTACCTCACCGACCTGGCGCGCCGGTCCTGGGACGACCGCAGCCTGCAACGGGTCATCGCCGACGACTTCGACACGATCCCGCGCTCGGTGCCCGGCCCGAACGGCGACCCCCTGCCCGACGAGCAGATCGTCACCATCCGCGGCACCCAGTTCGGCCGCCTGGACTTCGACGGCTCCTTCGTCCCGGAGACCAAGAGCATCGAGACCGAGCTGCGGGTCCGCAAGCAGGCCGACGGCGAGTGGCGCATCGCCGAGCCGCCGCAGGGCGTCGTGGTCACCATCAGCAACTTCAAGGACAACTACAAGCAGGTCCGGCTGTACTTCTCCGATCCCAACCACCGCACGGTCGTGCCCGACCTGCGGTACGTGCCGATCCGCCCGGCCCCCGCCGTGCCGGGCAAGGTCATGGAGATGCTGCTGCTCGGGCCCTCCGCCGCCATCCGCGGCTCGGTCACCAGCGTGATCCCGGAGAAGGCCGAGCTGACCACCAACGTCAGCGAGGGCATCGACGGCTCGCTGGTGGTGAACCTCGGCAACCTGGGCGACAAGACCACCCAGGACCGGCGGCTGATCGCCGCGCAGGTGGTGCTGTCCCTGCAAGGGGTCACCAACAGCCGGGTCAAGCTGCTCAGCGACAACCAGCCGCTGCTGCCCGACAAGCTCGACTGGCGGCCGGTGGACGTCTCCACCTTCGAGGCGCACCTCGGCCCCAGCCCGGAACTGGCCGGGATGTACGTGGCGGGCGGCAGGCTGCGCTCGCTCAAGGACGAGTCGGTCGTGGCCTCGGCCGCCGAGCTCCAGGTGATCACCGCCGCCCAGTCCAAGGAGGGCAGCCAGCTCGCCGTCGTCGCCCGCCAGGGCAGCGGCGTGCAGCTGCGGGTCGGGCCGACCAACGGACCGCTGCGCGAGGTGCCGGTCCGCCAGTCCGCGTCGCTGACCCGGCCGAGCTGGATGCCGGACGCGCCGGAGATGTGGACCGTGCTCGACCAGGCCACCGTCGTGCGGGTGGTGGACACGACGGGCCGGGGCACCTGGACCTCGACCCAGGTCAACGCCGAGGAGCTCACCAGGATCGGGCCCATCACCGACCTGCGGCTCTCCCGTGACGGGCTGCGGGTCGCCGCCATCGTGGCCGGGCGCGTCGTCGTCGGCACCGTCGCCGAGCAGGCCGGGGAGCGCAGCGTCCGCGCCGTGCAGGTGCTGGGCTACAACCGGCTGAACAACCCGATGTCGGTGGAGTGGCCGCAGCCGGACGCGGTGATCGTCGCGACCGCCAGCTCCACCTCTCCGGTGATCAAGGTCGGCGTGGACGGGCTGACGCTGGACCCCTACCTCAGCTCCAACCTGACCACCCCGGTGCACGCCGTCGCGGCCGCCCCCGGCCGCCCGGTCGTCGTCTCCGACAACGGCGGGCTCTGGAAGGTCAACGAGACCACCGAGGTCTGGCAGCCGATGCCGTTCAACCCCGGCCCCAACTCGCTGCCGTTCTATCCCGGCTGAGCCGCTCCGGACACCACCCGAGTGGCCTAGTCAGTTCCGCCCGGGGGTCTCCGATAAGGAGGAGGAACCCACCGCCTCCTCGTTTCCCCCGCGCGGGTAGCACCTCGCACCGGACGCGTGAAACGAACTCCACCCGCGGTAGCCGTCCCGCTCGACGCCCCGGTTCTCCGGCGGCACCGTGGGGACGTGGTCTCCGCACTGCTCGACCTGCTCATGCCCGCCCACTGCGTCTGCGGCGCACCGGGCGGTGATCTGTGCGCTCCCTGTCGCGCCGAGTTCGCCCGGCCGCGCGGAGTGCACCGCCCCGCACTCGCTGCGGGGCCGCCGGTCCACGCCCTCGGCGCTCACGCCGGGGTCACCCGAGAGGCCGTGCTGGCCGCCAAACTGGGCGGCCGGCGCGACCTCGCCCGGTCGCTCGGGTCCTGTCTCGCCGCCGCGCTGCCCGCGCTGTTGCCGCTGCCGGGGCGTTCGGCGCCCCCCGCTGCCGCGCTCTGGTTGGTTCCCGTGCCCTCGCTCGCCCGCGCCGCCCGCCGCCGGGGCGGTCACCACATGCGCCACATCGCCAGGCACTGCGCGCTCGCGCTGCGGGCCCGCGGCTGTGCCGCGGTGCTGGCGCCCGCGCTCCGGCTCGCCAGGGACGCGGGGGACTCGGTCGGGCTCACCGCGGCACAGCGTGTCGCCAACCTCTCCGGACGTGTTCTGGTGCGCGGGCGCGCGCTGCCGCCGCCCACTGCTCCGGTCGTGTTGCTCGACGACGTCGTCACGACCGGGGCGACCCTGTCCGCGTGCGCGGCGGCCCTTGCTCGCGCCGGTTCGCCGCCGCTTCTGGCCCTCGTGCTCACCGAGGCGGGGCGCCCAGCGTGAACCTGAGAGTTCCCTTGGAGTTCCGGCAGCGGGGAACCCCGCGACGTCCCGGCCCGTTGGCCGGGACATGAGGCATCGGGTGATCCCGATCGGGCTACCGAGCGCGCTGACCACAGCGAGTGCTCGGTTGCTGCGAAAGGGTGAAGACACGCTCCGATGGCCCGTGCTACCTGCGATCTTGGGCGCGGGGGTCGCTAGGGGCCGGACCTCTGAGTGGTTGCGGAAAGTAACCGCGCACGGTGCATTGACATCCCCCGTCCTGGGGGGTGTTGTGACCGAACAAGCCGGGATAGCGTGCTCGGCTATCAGCAACTCCGGGCGTTGTTTGGAGGCGAAAACCCCACGACTGAAGGCGCCGGAGGCAGGCTGAGACCCCCTCCGTACGGCGCCACAGCGATACCTTTGCTGATACACCGCGCATGACGCGATGGGAGGTCCGTGTATGGACATCGTGGTTAAGGGCCGCAACGTCGAGGTGCCCGATCACTACCGAGTGCACGTCGGCGAGAAGCTGGCCCGGTTGGAGCGGTACGACCGCAAGGTCGTCCGTTTCGATGTCGAGCTTTTTCACGAGCCTAACCGCAGGCAGGCGAAGAACTGTCAGCGGGTCGAGATCACCGGCAAGGGGCGGGGCCCCGTGGTGCGCGCGGAAGCGTGCGCCGGTGACTTCTACGCGGCGCTCGACGTCGCGGTCAACAAGCTGGAAGCCAGGCTCCGCCGGGCGCACGACCGCCGTCGTGTGCACCACGGCAGGCACGCACCCAAGTCCGTCGCCCAGGCCACCGCGGCCAGCGCCGCTCGGCTGCTCAACGACTACGACCCCTCGTCCATGCAGGCCCAGCGCGGGCGCACCGCCGTGCTGGAGGCCACGGCCTACGACGCAGAGCCCCAGATCGCCGAGGTCCCCGAACAGCGCTGGGACGACGGTCTGGAGGAGAAGCTCCCCGGCCGCGTCGTGCGGGAGAAGGAGCACCCCGCCAAGCCCATGACGGTCGACCAGGCACTGTACGAAATGGAGCTCGTCGGACACGACTTCTACCTCTTCCACTGCGCCGACTCCGGACGGCCAACGGTCGTGTACCGGCGCAAGGGCTTCGACTACGGCGTCATCAGGCTCGCCTAGACAGGACTAGGCGAACGGCCTGCGGCCCCCGTGCGATCCACACGCGCGGGGGCCGCCGGCCGTTTTCGGCTTTTCGCGGGGTTTCGCCGACAGCGGGGTCGTCTCTTCGCGAGCCGGACCCGCCCGCCTCTACGATGGGTGGTGAAGGCGTCCATGTCGGGCGCAACCGATCAGGTAGTGAGGTCGACCCCGCATGGTCCTGTCGCGACTGCTCCGCACCGGCGAGAACAAGATCGTCAAGCGTCTGCGTGCCATTGCGACGCACGTCAACTCGATCGAGGACGACTACGTCGAGCTCTCCGACAGTGACCTGCGCGCCAAGACAGACGAGTTCCGCAAGCGCCACGCCGAGGGCGAGGAGCTCGACGACCTGCTGCCCGAGGCGTTCGCCGTGGCCCGCGAGGCCGCCAAGCGCGTCCTGGGCCAGCGGCACTACGACGTGCAGCTGATGGGCGGTGCCGCGCTGCACCTCGGCCAGATCGCGGAGATGAAGACCGGTGAGGGCAAGACCCTGACCTGTGTGCTGCCCGCGTACCTCAACGCGATCTCCGGCGACGGCGTGCACGTGGTCACGGTCAACGACTACCTGGCCAAGCGCGACGCCGACCAGATGGGCCGGGTGCACCGGTTCCTGGGCATGGAGGTCGGCGTGATCCTCTCGGCGATGACCCCCGAGGAGCGGCGCGCGGCCTACAACGCCGACATCACCTACGGCACCAACAACGAGTTCGGCTTCGACTACCTGCGCGACAACATGTCGTGGAGCCTGGACGAGTGCGTGCAGCGCGGCCACAACTTCGCCGTGGTCGACGAGGTCGACTCGATCCTCATCGACGAGGCCCGGACCCCGCTGATCATCTCCGGTCCCGCTGACCAGTCCTCGCGGTGGTACCAGGAGTTCGCGCGGCTGTCGCCGATGCTCAAGAAGGACGTGCACTACGAGGTCGACGAGCGCAAGCGCACCGTCGGCGTCACCGAGGAGGGCGTCGCGCTGGTCGAGGACCAGCTCGGCATCGACAACCTCTACGAGGCCGCCAACACCCCCCTCGTCGGGTACCTGAACAACGCCATCAAGGCCAAGGAGTTGTTCAAGAAGGACAAGGACTACATCGTCCGCCAGGGCGAGGTCATGATCGTCGACGAGTTCACCGGCCGCGTGCTCGCCGGGCGCCGCTACAACGAGGGCATGCACCAGGCGATCGAGGCCAAGGAAGGCGTCGAGATCAAGGCGGAGAACCAGACCCTCGCCACGATCACGCTGCAGAACTACTTCCGCCTCTACAAGCGCCTGTCCGGCATGACCGGTACCGCCGAGACCGAGGCCGCCGAGCTGCACCAGATCTACAAGCTCGGCGTGGTGCCGATCCCGACCAACAAGCCGATGATCCGCGCCGACCACGCCGACCTGATCTACAAGTCGGAGGAGGCCAAGTTCGAGGCCGTCGCCGACGACATCGCCGAGCGGCACCAGAAGGGCCAGCCGGTCCTGATCGGCACCACCAGCGTCGAGCGCTCCGAGTACCTGGCGAAGCTGCTGCTCAAGCGCGGCATCCCGCACGAGGTGCTCAACGCCAAGCACCACGAGCGCGAGGCGCACATCATCGCGATGGCCGGCCGCAAGGGCGGCGTCACCGTGGCCACCAACATGGCGGGCCGCGGTACCGACATCATGCTCGGCGGCAACCCGGAGTTCCTGGCCGAGGCGGAGATGCGCGAGCGCGGCCTCGACCCGGACGCCACCCCGGAGGAGTGGAAGGCCACCTACCCGGTCGTCTACGACGAGGTCAAGGCCGGCATCAAGGCCGAGGCCGAGGAGGTCCGCGAGGCGGGCGGCCTGTACGTGCTGGGCACCGAGCGGCACGAGTCCCGGCGCATCGACAACCAGCTGCGCGGCCGCTCCGGCCGTCAGGGCGACCCCGGCGAGTCGCGGTTCTACCTCTCGCTCGGTGACGAGCTGATGCGGCGCTTCAACGCCGCCATGGTCGAGGCCGTGATGACCCGCCTGCGGGTGCCGGACGACGTGCCGATCGAGCACAAGATGGTCACCCGCGCGATCCGCAGCGCCCAGACCCAGGTCGAGCAGCAGAACTTCGAGATCCGCAAGAACGTCCTCAAGTACGACGAGGTGATGAACCTCCAGCGCAAGGTGATCTACGCCGAGCGCCGCCGGGTGCTGGAGGGCGAGGACCTGCGCGAGCAGGTCGAGCACATGATCCGCGACGTGGTCACCGCCTACGTGCAGGGCGCGACCGCGGACGGCTACGCCGAGGACTGGGACCTCGAACAGCTCTGGACCGCGCTGAAGACCCTCTACCCGGTCGGCATCGACTGGAAGACCGTCGTTGAGGACACCGACGACCTCACGCCGGAGCGCCTGCTCCAGCTGCTGCTCGACGACGGCCAGGCCGCCTACGCCAAGCGCGAGGCCGAGATCGACGGCATGGTCGGCGAGGGCGCCATGCGCGAGCTGGAGCGCCGCGTGGTGCTCTCGGTGCTGGACCGCAAGTGGCGCGAGCACCTCTACGAGATGGACTACCTCAAGGAGGGCATCGGCCTGCGCGCCATGGCCCAGCGCGACCCGCTGATCGAGTACCAGCGCGAGGGCTTCGACATGTTCAACGCGATGCTCGACGCGTTGAAGGAGGAGTCGGTCGGATTCCTGTTCAACCTCCAGGTCGAGGCGGCGGAGCCGCAGGAGCAGGCGCCGGCGCCCACCCCGGACATGGAGGCCACCACGGTCATCCCGCGCATCGAGGACGACATCCCGCCCGCGCTGCGCGGCAAGGGCCTGGACGGCCAGTCCCCGCAGAACCTGATGTTCTCGGGCCCGTCGGAGGGCGGTGGCGTCTCCACCCACGGCGACACCGACAGCTCCGACGGTGACGCGGGCGCCACCCGCCGCGAGCGCCGCGCCGCCGAGCGCGCCGCGAAGAAGGAGAAGAAGCGCCCCCGTCGCTGACCCTCCCCGACGCCGCTCAGCGCCCGCCCTCCGCTCCAGGAGGGCGGGCGCTGTCGTTGGCCACGTCGTCAGAGGATGGCGAAGACGGTGCAGAGCCAGCCGGGTTCGGTGATCTCCAGGCGGGCCGTGACCGCTCGGACGCGGGAGCCCTGCTGGATGGTCCCGCTGGCCTCGATCACGCCCGGGGCCGGTTCGCAGACGTGCACCGTGCGCAGTCGGTGGGTCTGACCGGGGCGGTTGCGGCGGAGCTGGGCCGCGAGGCGGCGGTGGACCGGCTCGGCCAGCCGGGTGTGCAGGAGCTGGCGCAGCGGGCGACGGCCGTCGAGGGCCTCCAGGACCGTGGTGATCAGCTGGCCCGCCGCGTCGTGCAACCGCTTCTGGCGGAGCCGCACCGGGTCGGAAGGCTCCCGGCGGCGCTGGGTGAGGTCCAGCTCCAGCATCAGCTGATCCAGCGCCCGTGCCTCGGCGTTCGACGGCTCCGGCTCCGGTTGCTGCCCGAGGAACTCGGGCAGGCTCAACACGAGCACCATGGCGTCCCCCCAGTGGCGTTGTCCCCACGACAACAGAGGGGCGGCGTCGGCGGATCCGGTCAGTTGCTGCCGCAACGAGTGATGTCGCCGCGAATCGCCAACACTCCGGTTTTCCTTGTGAGTCACCGGTGTTCGCCACCCGCGTCGACTAGGGTCCCCCGGGTGGAGCTGGCTGGACTTGTCCTCGACTACGGCGGCGTGCTCACCGACTGGGGGCCGGAGCCCGGCGACGAGCCCCCGCTGATCGAGGTGCTCCGCCAGGCCCGGCGGAACGGGCTGCGCACCGCGCTGCTGTCCAATGCGGACGGTCCCGGCCCCGATCCGGCCAGCCCGTTCGGCTCGCTTTTCGACGCGATGGTGCTGTCCGGCGAGGTCGGCATCGCCAAGCCGGACGAACGGATCTACCGGCTCGTCGCGGACCGGCTCGGCCTGGAGCCAGGGGCCTGCGTGTTCGTCGACGACCTCGCGGGCAACGTCCGGGGAGCCGTCGTCGCGGGCATGGTCGGTGTGCACCACACCTCGACGGGGGCCACGATCACCGAGCTGGAGGCGCTGTTCGACGTGCGCCTGAGCTAAGCCCGCCCCGGCGCCACGCTGCGATGCGTGTGCACGTGACTTGGCTGGCGTGGTCCAGGTTCTCGCGTTGTGCCACCTTAATGCGCAGGAGAGCGCTCTCATTTCGCGTTAAGTTCTCATAGCGCGAAGTCGGGGCACGTGTGATGAGGGCTCCGGGTGAGGGTTCGGGGTGGGGGCTCTGGGGCGGTGAGGGGTGTCGCCGCTTTCAGGGTGCGGCCTGGGCAGGGCCTTCAAGTCGTCCCGATGCCCCGGGGTGGCGCCGCCCCTCGTGTCCGGTGTGCGCGTGGGTTGGCTGGCGTGGTCCGGGTTTTCGCGTTGTGTCACCTTGATGCGCGGGAGAGCGCTCTCATTTCGCGTTAAGTGCTCATAGCGCGAAGTGGGGGCACGTGTGGTGAGGCTCGGGGTGGGGGCTCTGGGGCGGTGAGGGGGATGCCACCGCTTCCAGGGTGCGGCCTAGGCAGGGGCCTTCGCGAAGGCGGCGCGGCCCGCGGCGACCCAGCGCGGCTCGTCCGGGGTGCCGTCGCCGACGTGGATCTCCAGCAGGTAGCGGGACGTGGCGATGTACATGTCACCGCCGGCCGAGCCCTGCGGCGCGGGCACCGTCACCGCGCCGAGCCCGATGTCGGGCAGCAGCGTGCTGCCGGGGGAGTTCTTGTTGGCGCGCTGGACCAGCTCGCTGGGCTGCTGGCCGGTCGTGCCGTAGATGTTGATCCAGTTCTTCGGCAGCCCGGAGGACTCGGTCGGGTAGAAGCAGCTGCGCTTCTGCCCCTCGGGGCCCATGTCCAGCTGGGTGTTGGTGCCCGGCGAGACCGGCTGGCCGACCAGGGCGCTGAACTCCGCGGTGGTGAGCAGGCACTCGTCCTCGACGACCCCGGTGACCAGCGGCGTGCCGGATGTCGTCGTCGGCGGCGCCACATCGCTTTCCGACGTGCTGGTCGTGGGCTTGGTGAAGGTCAGCGGCGGCACGGTGCCGCTCTCCGTCCCCGGCGGTGGGGGCGGGGCCTGGCTCTCCGTGGTCCGCGCGCATCCGGCCAGCAGCAGGGCGACCATGGCAAGGGCTGCGGTCGCCCGGTGACGGCGGGAAAGCAGCTGATCTGCTCGCACGGCACCCAAGTTAGTGCACCGCTCTCACGTTCTCCCGCCCAGACGCGGGCTCAGCGGCTCCTGCGCACCAACTCGAAGCACAACACCGCGGCGGCGCTGGCCACGTTGAGCGACTCGACACCGCCCGCCATCGGGATCGACACCCAGCTCGTCACGTGCTCGCGCACCTCGGGGGAGACTCCGTCGGTCTCGCCGCCGAGCACGAACGCCGCCCGGCCCGGGATCTTCGCGTCGAACACCGACGTGCGGCTACCGCCGTCCATCCCGATCACGGCGTAGCCCGCGGAGCGCAGCTCGCGCGCCGCCTCGCCCGCCGTGGCGCAGCGCAGCATCGGCGCGTGGAAGGCGACCCCGGCGGAGGACTTCACCACCAGCGGGTCGATGCTCGCGACCCCGCGCCTGGGCACCACGATGCCGCCGATCCCGGCCGCCGTCGCGGTGCGCAGGATCATCCCGACGTTCGCCGGGGTGGTGATGCCGTCGAGCACCAGCACGGAGGACGGCAGCTTCCGCCCGGACAGCGCCGCGTCCAGCGTGCGCATCCTCGGCGCCACCACGTCGGCGAGCACGCCCTGGTCGTGGCGGCCGTTCCCGGCGAGCACCTTGACCCGGTGCGGGGTCGCGCGCTGCACCTGCACTCCGCGCCGCCGCGCCGCGTCCAGGATCTCGTGCGCGGCGGCACCCCTGGCGTTCTCGGCGAGGATCACCTTGTCCACGGCGAGTTGGTCGTCAGCGAGCGCCTCCAGCACCGGCTTGCGGCCGTACACGGTGACGAATCGGTCCTTCGGCGACAACTGCTCCACGCGGCCCAGCATCCCACGTCGGATAAGTGACTCGTTTCCCACGACAGCTCGAACGGGCCCCGCGCTGTGCCAGGATCAATCGCATGCCCGATCGCCTCTCCGCGCTGGATGCCTCGTTCCTGTACCTCGAGGATCCGATGACCCCCATGCACATGGGAGGCGTATCGATCTTCCGCACGCCGCGCGGGGGTTTCGACTACGACCGGCTGCTCGGGCTGATCGAGGAGCGGCTGCCGCTGGTGCCCCGGTACCGGCAGAAGGTCATGCAGGTCCCGGCGCGGCTGGCCCGCCCGGTGTGGGTGGACGACCCGGACTTCGACCTGACCTACCACGTGCGTCGGTCCGCGCTGCCGAGGCCGGGCAGCGAGGAGCAGCTCAACGAGCTCGTGGCGCGGTTGATGTCGCGGCAGCTGGACCACACCCGCCCGCTGTGGGAGGCCTACCTCGTCGAGGGGCTCGCGCGCGGCCGGGTCGCGGTGGTCACCAAGACGCACAACGCGATGGTCGACGGCATCGCCGCGCCGGACATCACCCAGGTCATCCTCGACGTCACCGCCACGCCGAGGCAGGCTCGCGAGGAGCTGTGGATGCCGCACCCGCAGCCCAGCGCCGCGCAGCTGGTGCTGGAGGCTGTCGCAGAGGTCGTGCAGCGGCCCGGCGAGCTGCTGGAGAACGTGCACGCGGCGGCCCTGGACGCGGCCGCGACGGTTCGCAAGGTCACCGACGCCGTCGGCGGGCTCGCCTCCGCGATGACCACCGCCGCCCGCCCCGCGCCCTCCGGGCCGCTGAACGTGCGGATCTCCACGCAGCGCCGTTACGCGGTCGCCCGCACCCGGTTGGAGGAGTACCGCGCGGTGCGCCGCAAGCACGGCGGCACGATCAACGACGGTGTGCTGGCCGTGGTCTCCGGGGCGCTGCGCAACTGGCTGCTCTCCAGGGGAGAGGCGGTCACCTCCTCGACCACGATCCGCGCGATGGTGCCGGTGTCGGTGCTCGGAACGGACGGCAACGGGGAACGACCGGTCGGCAACAGCGTGTCCTCGTACCTGGTCGACCTGCCGGTGGGCGAGCCGAACCCGGTGGTGCGGCTGCACCACGTCAGCCACGCCATGCGCGCGCACGCGGAGTCCGGCCAGTCGGTCGCCGCGGACGCGCTGGTCCGGCTCTCCGGGTTCGCCCCGCCGACGTTGCACGCGCTCGGCGCACGGGCCGCCAGCTCGTTCTCCAAGCGCATTTTCAACCTCGTGGTGACGAACGTTCCGGGGCCGCAGGTGCCGTTGTACGCGGCTGGGGCCAAGATGATGGAAATGTTCCCGGTGGTCCCGTTGGCCATGAACCAGGCGTTGTCGATCGGAGTCACCTCCTACGACGGCGGCGTCTACTTCGGGCTCAACGCCGATCGCGATGCGATGCCAGACGCTGACGTGCTGGCCGGAATGGTCGAAGAGTCGTTGGAAGAACTAGTAGGAGCGGTGTCGGTGTGAGGGTCTACATCCCGGTCACGGTGCCGATGTTGCAGCGTTTCGTGAAGGACAGCGAGCTCCAGCCGCTCGGGGGCACAGCGTTCGCGCTGACCCCGGCGCTGCGCGAGTCCTATGCCTCGGGGGACACCGAGGAGCTGGAGTACGCGGCCATGTCCGAGGCCGCGCGTGCCTCCCTGCGGCTGATCGCCGCCGAGTTGGCCGACGACCCGGGCGCCCCGGTGCGCCGCGCGGTGGTCTCGGTGGACGTCGACGACGTGAAGCTGCGTCCCGACCTTGACGACGCCGTGGTCAAGCTGTCGGCACCGGTGCCGATGAGCGTCGTCGCCGCGGTGCACGTGGACCTGCCGGACGCCGAGGACGCCGTTCGCGCGGCCGCGGCGGTGATCGACGCGGCGGACCTGGGCGATCCCGACGCGGAGTTCACCCTCGGTGACGCGGAGGACCACGAGCTGGCCTGGTACGCCGTGCAGGAGCTGCCGTTCCTGCTGGAGCTCATGTAGCGGCGCGGTCGCCGTCCCGGTGACAGGATGGGCGGGGTAGTCGATCCGAGAGGGAGGCGAACCCGACCCATGGACGCCGTCACGTCCGTTCCGAGCCCGGTGAACGAGCCGATCCGTTCCTACGCGCCCGGAACCACCGAGCGCGAGTCGCTGCTGCGCAGGATCACCGAGCTGGAGGGCGAGCAACACGAGCTCACCATGACCATCGGCGGCAAGCAGCGGATGGCCGGTGGTGAGCGCGTCAACGTCGTGCAGCCGCACGACCACGCGCACGTGCTCGGGGTGACCGCGCAGGCCACCGCCGCCGACGTCGCCGACGCGGTCGCCGCCGCCAAGCAGGCCGCGCCCGGCTGGCGGGAGCTGCCCTTCGACCAGCGGGCCGCCGTGCTGCTGCGCGCCGCCGACCTGCTCTCCGGTCCCTGGCGGGACACCCTCAACGCCGCGACGATCCTCGGGCAGTCCAAGTCGGCGCAGCAGGCCGAGATCGACTCCGCCTGCGAGCTGATCGACTTCCTGCGGTTCAACGTGTCCTTCGCCCGCCAGCTGATCGCCGAACAGCCGATCTCCAGCCCGGGGGTGTGGAACCGCTTCGACCACCGGCCGCTGGACGGCTTCGTCGTGGCGATCACGCCGTTCAACTTCACCGCCATCGCGGGCAACCTGCCGCTCGCGCCCGCGCTCATGGGCAACACCGTGGTGTGGAAGCCCTCGCCGACCCAGCAGCTCGCCGCGCACCTGACCATGCGGCTGTTGGAGACCGCGGGCCTGCCGCCGGGGGTGATCAACCTGGTCACCGGCGACGGCGCC
The DNA here is from genome assembly GCF_042429765.1 of Allokutzneria oryzae. Taxonomy (NCBI): domain Bacteria; kingdom Bacillati; phylum Actinomycetota; class Actinomycetes; order Pseudonocardiales; family Pseudonocardiaceae; genus Allokutzneria; species Allokutzneria oryzae. The sequence goes on from NZ_JBHLZU010000010.1 coordinate 310,393, forward strand.
GCGGTGAGCGAGGTCGCGCTGACCGATCCCGGGTGCGCTGGCCTGCACTTCACCGGCTCCACCGCGACGTTCAAGAAGCTGTGGCGCACCATGGCCGACAACCTCGACGTCTACCGGTCCTACCCGCGCATCGTCGGCGAGACCGGCGGCAAGGACTTCGTGGTCGCGCACCCCTCCGCCGATCCCACCGCGGTCGCGGTCGGGTTGGTGCGCGGGGCCTTCGAGTACCAGGGGCAGAAGTGCTCGGCCGCCTCCCGCGCGTACCTGCCGCGGTCCTTGTGGGACAACGGGCTTCGCGAGCAGTTGGCCGACCTGACCGGCTCGGTCTCCTACGGCGACGTCACCGACTTCTCGTTCTTCGGCGGCGCGGTGATCGACTCGCGCGCGTTCGCGAAGAACAAGGGCGCGCAGCTGATGGCGAGCGCGTCCTCGTCGATCGAGGTCCTCACCGGCGGCACCGCCGACGACTCCGTCGGCTACTTCGTGCAGCCCACGGTCCTCGTCGGCACCGACCCGACGCACGAGGTGTTCACCACCGAGTTCTTCGGGCCGATCCTCGCGGTGCACGTCTACCCCGATGATTCCGCCGCGGACTTCGAGAAGGTCCTGGAGGTCGTCGACACCACCACGCCGTACGCGCTGACCGGTGCGGTGTTCGCCACCGACCGCGACGCCGTCGAGAAGGCGCAGAAGTCGCTCCGCTTCGCGGCGGGCAACTTCTACGTCAACGACAAGCCCACCGGCGCGGTCGTCGGCCAGCAGCCCTTCGGCGGCAGCCGGGCCTCCGGCACCAACGACAAGGCGGGCTCGGTGTTCAACCTGCTCCGCTGGACCAGTCCGCGTTCGGTGAAGGAGACCTTCGTCCCGCCCCTGGACCACACCTACCCGCACATGGGCTGACCCGGCTCTCCCTGGCGCGCCGAGGAAAGGCGCGCCAGGGAAGCTCAGCCGAGCCAGGCCCCGGTCGGCTCGGGGTGCCTCGGGCGCCAGCCGGTGGCGTTGGTGAACTTGGCCGAGCTGAGCCGGTGCGACCTGCCCAGCACGCTGAGGGAGCCCGCGCGCCGCATCAGCCAGTCCGGCACCCCGCGCACCTTCCTGGCTCCGGCGGCGTTGGCGATGACGGCCCCGAAACCCCTGCGCCGCACGGGGTTCGCGCCGACGTTGTAGATCCCGCTCGGCGCTCGCAGCGCGGCGACCACAGCCGCGCCCACGTCGTCCGGGTGGATCGCGGTCGTCCACCCTCGTGGGCTGCCCAGCATCGCCGGGCCGCCCCGGCGCGCCAGGGACACCAGAGCGCGCGAACTGGCGTCGTCGCCGAAGATCATCGCGATCCGCAGTGCGACACCGGTCCGACCCTCCGCCGCGAAGCGGGCCGCGTTCACCGCCGCCACCTGAGTACCGTCCATGATGGACGGAACGTCCAGCGCGGCGTTCTCGTCGAGCACCTCGTCCCCGCCGTCGGCGTAGATCAGCGAGATCCCCTCCTGCACCAGCGTGCGCACGGTCCCCGTCCGCAGCGCGGCGTCGACCAGCACGGTGCTGCCCGCACCGCGGACGCGGTCGTGTTCCCGCCACGCGGACGGCCGCGTCACCCTGCTCCCCGTCGGCACCCTGGTCGCCAGGTTCAGCACCGCCTCCTGGCCGCGCAGCGCCGTCGCCATGGCCTCGGGGTCGAACAGGTCGCCGACGACGGGCTCCGCCCCGAGCGCCCGGACCGCGTCGCAGCGCTGGGCGTTCCTGGCCAGCACCCGCACGTCGTGTCCCTGCGCGAGCAGCGTCGGCACCGCCACCCGCCCGATCACCCCGGTTCCGCCGAGCACCAGTACGCGCACAGAAGAACACCTCCCCGGTCTCGTCCTACTGCCAGGACGAGACCGGGGAGGTGGATGTGACAGGCGGAGGTCAGCGGGTGGGCTGCGGCAGCTCCACCGGCGGGGCGATCTCACTCTCGGCGGGAGCCTTGATGTCCACCGGCTCACCCCACGCGGAGTACTTCGCGACCATGGTGATCCCGGCGTCGGAGCCCGGCATCCGCTGGGTGAACTGGAACTGCTTGGGCAGGTCCTGCGCGTCGGTCCAGAAGTCGTAGTCCATCGTGGTGACGCCGTTCTTCAGCAGTGCCTCGTAGCTGAGCTTGGTCAGCGGGTCGGTGGCCTTCTCCGACATCTTCCTCAGGTCGACGGCGAGCTTGTGCTTGGTGGTGGCGACCCCGTCGAGGGTGTCGGGGGAGGAGCCGTTGAGGGTGCCCGCGTCGGTGAAGGTCTTGAACATGTTCTTCGGGTCCGCGGACTGGCGGACCTGCCTGACCACCACCCCGAGCAGCTTCGACATCACGTCGGTGCCGTTGGGGTCGATCTTCACCCACTTCTTGCCCGGCTCGACCGGCATGTCCTTGGGGGCCTCGACGTACATGGCGCCGCCGACGACGATCATCTTCGTCTCCTGGGCGGGCTGGCCGGGCTCCCCGGCCATCTTCGAGGTCATCGATAGCGCGACCTCGTTGCCGTCGAGGCGGATCACGCCGCTGCCGCCCATGCCGTCGGCCGCGGGCGCGCCGGAGGCGCTCACGGTGATCTTCGCGGTCTTCTTCGCCGCCATGGCGGCGCCGGCCTTGGTGACGAGCTGCTCCAGCGGGCCCGACGGCGCGGTGGCACCGCCTCCGCCCGAGGCGCCGGTGGTGGGCGCGGCCTGGTCGGAGCCGGCCGCGGGAACGGGCTCGCCCTGCTGGGCCGAGCCGCACGCGGTGAGCACGCCGACGAGCGCGAGCCCGCTGATCGCGAGAATGGTGGTGCGACGCAAGGTGAATCCCCCTGGAGATGATGAGAGCGCCGCTACGACGACCCCTGGTGCGTGCCGGTTCCGTCCGGGTCGGACGGGACGTCCTCGACGCCCGCACGCGAGCGCAGCAGGCGACGTAGCGACTCCAAACGACCGGATGGTGCCACACCGTCGGCCACGACGTGGTCCAAAGCGCAGTCCGGGTCCTCCGGATCGCCCATGTGACCGCAGTTGACCTGGCACTCCTCGGCGGCCTCCGCGAACTCGGGGAAGGCGAGCACCAGGTCGTCCGGGGTGATGTGGGCGAGCCCGAACGAGCGCACGCCCGGGGTGTCCACGACCCAGCCCTTGCCGTCGGGGAGCGGCAGCGCGAGCGCCGTCGTGGACACGTGCCGCCCCTTGCCGACGCCGGAGACCGCCCCGGTGCGCCGGTTCGCGTCCGGCACGAGCTTGTTGACCAGCGTGGACTTGCCCACCCCCGAGTGCCCGATGAACGCCGAGACCCGGTCGGTGATGCGCTCGCGCAGCTGGACGGGGTCCTGGTCGCGCCGGGTCACCACGACGGGCAGGTCCAGGTCGGAGTAGGCGGCGAGCAGCTCGGCGGGGTCGGCGAGGTCGGCCTTGGTCAGGCACAGCAACGGGTCGAGCCCGCCCGCGTAGGCCGCGACGAGGCAGCGGTCGATGAAGCCGGTGCGCGGCTCCGGGTCGGCGAGGGCGGTCACGATCACCAGTTGGTCGGCGTTGGCCACCACGATCCGCTCGAACGGGTCGGTGTCGTCGGCGGTGCGGCGCAGCACGCTCCTGCGCTCGGTCACCCGCACGATCCTGGCCAGGGTGTCCGTCCGCCCGGAGGTGTCGCCGACGAGGTCCACCCAGTCGCCGACGACGACGGGCGTGCGGCCCATCTCCCTCGCCCGCATGGCGGTCACCTCCCTGGCCGGGTCACCGCCGAGCGCGCAGGTCCAGCGGCCCCGGTCGACGGTGAGCACCATGGCGGCCTCGGCGTCGTCGTGGCTGGGCCGCAGCTTGCTGCGCGGGCGCGTTCCCTTGCTCGGCCGGACGCGGACGTCGGACTCGTCGAGGTTGCGCCAGCCCTTGCGGCTCACACCGACTCCACAGTGGACCGACAGTCGGACTGTCCACTGTGTACCCCATCGAGCATCGCCCGCCACATCGCCGGGAAGTCCGGCATGGTCTTCGAGGTGGTGCCGATGTCGTCGACCTCGACACCACCGACGAGCAGCCCGACGATGGCGCCCGCCGTGGCCATCCGGTGGTCGGCGTAGGCGCCCCACGTCCCGCCGTGCAGCTCACGCGGCCGGATGACCAGCCCGTCCTCGGTCTCCTCCGCGTCGCCGCCGAGCCGGTTGATCTCAGCGGTCAGCGCGGCGAGTCGGTCGGTCTCGTGGCCTCGGATGTGGGCGATGCCGCGCAGCTGCGACCGGCCCTCGGCGAGCGCTGCGATCGCGGCCACTGTGGGGGCGAGCTCGGAGAAGTCCCGCATGTCGATGTCGATCCCGGTGAGCACGGCGGGACCGCGCACGGTGAGCCCGCGCTCGTCCAGCACGACCTCGCAGCCCATCAGCGCCAGGACCTCCCGGATGGCGTCGCCGGGCTGTGTGGTGCGGGACGGCCAGCCGGGCACGGTGACCTGGCCGCCGGTGACCGCCGCGGCGGCCAGGAACGGCGTGGCGTTGGACAGGTCGGGCTCGATGTCCCAGTCCCGCGCGGCGATCGCGCCGGGCCGCACCCGCCACGTGTTCGGCTCGGAGTCGTCGACATCGACGCCGTGCGCGCGCAGCATCTCGACGGTCATCTCGATGTGCGGCATGGACGGAACGGGCTCACCGTCGTGCACGACGGTGAGGCCGTTGTCGTAGCGCGCCCCGGACAGCAGCAGGCCGGAGACGAACTGCGACGAGCTCGACGCGTCCAGCACGACCTTGCCGCCGGTGAGGTGCCCGGACCCGTGCAGTGTGAAGGGCAACGCGTCCCCGTCGATGTCCGCGCCGAGCGCGCGCAGCGCTTCCAGGATCGTGCCCATCGGCCGCTCACGGGCGCGGGGGTCGCCGTCGAAGCGCACGGCTCCCTTGGCCAGCGCGGCGGCGGGGGGCACGAAGCGCATGACGGTGCCAGCCAGCCCGCAGTCGAGCTCCGCGGGGCCGGTGAGCGGCGCCGGGGTCACCAGCCACGAGCCGTCCGGCCCGTCGGCCACGCCCACTCCGAGCGCGCGCAGCGTGCCGACCATCAGATCGCTGTCCCGGCTGCGCAGCGGGGCGCGCAGCACGGACGACCCGTCGGCCAGAGCCGCGAGGACCAGCGCGCGGTTGGTGATCGACTTGGAGCCGGGCAGCCGGACGGTGGCGTGCACGGGGGAGTCGGTGCGGGGGGCCTGCCAGTGCGACGTCATGTGTCGATGATCCCCCAAGTGGCCCTGAAGCCCTCGCCCGGACCGGGCTGACATGCCACGATGGATCACGTGTGCGGCAGATACGCCACCACCAGGGACCCGGCCACGCTGGCCGGCGAGTTCGACGCGGTGGACGGAACCGAGGGCCTCGCCGGTGCTGCGGACTACAACGTGGCCCCGACCAAGCACGTCCCGGCGGTCGTGGCGCGGCACCCGCGCGACGCCGACGGCACGCCCGACCCGGACAGCCTGGTCCGCAGCATCAGGATGATGCGCTGGGGCCTGGTGCCGATGTGGGCCAAGGACCCGGCGGTCGGCTCCCGCATGATCAACGCGCGGGTCGAGTCGGCAGCGGAGAAGCCCGCCTTCCGCACGGCCTTCGCCCGCCGCCGCTGCCTGATCCCGGCCGACGGCTGGTACGAGTGGAAGGTCGACGGCGACCGCAAGCAGCCGTACTACGTGACCCCGGAGGACGGCTCCGTGCTGGCGCTCGCCGGGATCTGGGAGACCTGGCGCTCGCCGAAGGCGGCGGCCGACGAGTTCCCGATGGTGACCTTCGCGGTGCTGACCACGGACTCAACGGGGCCGCTCGCCGAGGTCCACCACCGGATGCCGATCATGCTCCCGCGCAGCGCGTGGGCGGGCTGGCTGGACCCGGACTCGGCGGACCCGACCCAGCTCGTCGCGGAGCCGGACCCGGAGCTGCACGCGGGCCTTGAGCTGCGCCCGGTCACGACGAAGGTCAACAGCGTCCGCAACAACGGCCCGGACCTCCTGCGGCGCCACGTCGAGGAAGAGCCGGCCGAACAAGCACTCTTCGAGCTGCCATGACGACACTGGAGATCGACACGCCGCACGGCCCGGCCCGTGCGGAGCTGCACTGCGCCCCGGAGGCCCGTGCGGCCCTGCTGCTCGGCCACGGCGCGGGTGGCGGCATCAGCGCCCCCGACCTGGTCGCGGTGACCCGGGCGGCGACGGCGGCGGGCCTGGACGTGGCCCTGGTGGAGCAGCCCTACCGCGTGGCGGGCCGCCGCGCCCCGGCCCCGGCCCGCCAGCTCGACGCTGCCTGGCTGGCGGTGGCGGAGCACCTCGGCGCGTCCTGGTGCGAGGGCCTGCCCCTGGTGTTCGGCGGTCGCTCCTCCGGAGCGAGGGTGGCCTGCCGGACGGCGGCGGAGGGCCAGGCGGTCGCCGTGCTGTGCCTGGCGTTCCCGGTCCACCCACCGGGCAAGCCGGAGAAGACCAGGATCGCCGAGCTGGCCGGAGTGGAACAACCGGTGCTCGTGGTGCAAGGCGAGCGAGACCCGTTCGGCATGCCGGAGGCGGCGCACCACCGCGAGGTCGTCGTGGTGCCGGGCGACCACTCACTGAAGGCGGACGTGGCGACGGTGGCCAAGACGGCGGGCGAATGGCTCTCCCGCATCCTCCGCCCCCTGGACTAGCGCCTGCCCCGAAGCCCCGAGTCGGCACCACCCCCTCCCCCGGCCCCCTGTGCGCGTGCGGACTGGCGGGCGTGGCCGGGGTTTTTCGCGTTTTGTCACCTTGATGCGAAATGGGAGCGCTCTTTCGCGCATCAAGGTGACAAAACGCGCAGAACCCGACCAGAGGAGCGGGCGCTGGGCGGAGTCGGGGCGCGGTCGTTCAGGAGGCGATCGACGCCGTCACTGCCGAGGTCAGTCGCACCAGGTCCGACGGGGCCAGTTCGACTTCCAGGCCGCGTCGGCCCGCGCTGCAGAACACCGTGTCGAACGACTCCGCCGACGCGTCGACCACCACGGGGAGCCGCTTCTTCTGGCCCAGCGGGGAGATGCCTCCCGCGACGTACCCCGTCGCGCGCTCCGCGTCCGGGACGGCGGCCATCTTCGCCTTCTTGCCGCCCACCGCCGCGGCCAGTGCCTTCAGGTCCAGCTGGGCCGTGACCGGAACCACACCGACCGTCAGCTTGCCGTCGACCTCGGCCACCAGGGTCTTGAACACCCGCCCCGGCTCCAGTCCCAGCGCCTCGGCGGCTTCCAGGCCGTAGGAGGCGTGCCGGGGGTCGTGCTCGTAGGAGTGCAGCTTGTGCGCCACTTTCTGCTTGTCCAGCAACGCCGTCGCCGGTGTTCCGCGTCCCGCCATGATCGAACCCTAGATCCAGGAATGCCCGGCGGGTCCACCGCGTTTCCCCCTTCGTGGGAACCGAGCTGATGAGCGATCCAGGCAAGCGTTGCCCGTCGCGGCCGCCCAGGGACGCGCGGACCGGCCGTGGAGCCGTGCGGCGCGTATCCTCGGGACCGACATATGCGTCCCCGGTGATGGGACCGACGACAGCAGTGACCATCACCCCGGCCGCCGAGCCGGAGTGGTTGGAAGGGAGCCAGGTGCCGGACACCTCGCCCGAGGTCGGACAGGCAGTGGAGGAGTCCGCCGAGCAGCGCGCCGCTCGTTTCGAGCGGGACGCGATGCCGATGCTGGACCAGTTGTACTCGGCCGCCCTGCGCATGACGCGCAACCCCGCGGACGCCGAGGACCTCGTGCAGGAGACCTTCCTCAAGGCGTACAGCGCGTTCGCCTCGTTCAAGGACGGCACGAACCTCAAGGCGTGGCTGTACCGGATCCTGACCAACACCTACATCAACAGCTACCGCCGCAAGCAGCGCCAGCCGGTGCAGCAGCCGACCGAGGAGATCCAGGACTGGCAGCTCGCCCAGGCCGAGAGCCACACCTCCTCCGGTCTGCGCTCCGCCGAGGTCGAGGCGCTCGACCGGTTGCCGGACAGCGACGTCAAGGACGCCCTGCAGCGCCTTCCGGAGGAGTTCCGGATCGCGGTGTACCTCGCCGACGTCGAGGGATTCGCCTACAAGGAGATCGCGGACATCATGGGTACGCCGATCGGGACCGTCATGTCCCGGTTGCACCGCGGCCGTCGCCAGCTGCGCGAGATGCTGACCGGTGTCGCCGAGGAACGGGGTCTGCTGCGCGGCCGCCAGCGCGAGGTGACCGGGTCATGAGCTGCGAGGACCACGAGACCGACTGCTCGGAGGTGCTGGCCGAGGTCTGGCTCTACCTCGACCAGGAGTGCGGCAAGAACCGCAGGGAGCTGCTGTACCGGCACCTCAACGAGTGCAACCCGTGCCTGGAGAGCTACGGAATCGAGGAGCAGCTCAAGGCCCTGCTCGCCCGCAAGTGCGGCGGCGAGCACGCGCCGGACACGCTCAAGGACCGGCTGCGCGCCTCGATCAGGGAACAGGCCGAGGTGATCGTCCAGCACAGTGCCGAGGGCACCACCGTGGAGATCCGGCACAAGCGGGTCGAGGGCACCGCGGAGGGCTAGCGAGGTCTGGAGAGCCCCATCACGCGAAAAGGCCCCGCAGCCGACCGGCTGACGGGGCCTTCGCACGCCTGATGTCAGGAGTTGGGGCGCTTGCCGTGGTTCGCGCCACCCTTCTTACGGTCACGCTTCTTGCGTCCCCGCTTCGACATTGCGGTCACCTCACTTGCGAACGAACAGCCCTTGCCACCCGCACAGCGTCGAGCGGCTCCAGCCGTAGCTTTTCCAGGCACAAGTTTGACACGTCCGATCCTGGGGGCACTCCGCGCCCTGGGCGTGATTGGATTGGGCCGATTCAGCAGCGTCGAGGAGGGCTAGGGATGGCCGAGGAGATCAAGGCCGAGATGGTGGCCAACGTCTGGAAGGTGGTCGTCGCCGACGGCGACACCGTGGAGGACGGTGACACCCTGGTGATCCTGGAGTCCATGAAGATGGAGATCCCGGTCGTCGCCGAGGCCGATGGCGTGGTGACCATCAAGGTCGCCGAGAACGACGTGGTCCAGGAAGGCGACCTGATCGCCGTCATCGACTAGGGCCCCAGTCCTGCAAGTCGTCCCGGTGCCCCGAGGCGGTGCCGACCCCGTGCCGCCGGTGCGCGCGAGGCGGCCAGCGCGATCACGGTTTTCGCGTTATGGACACTTGTTGCGCAAGAGAGCGCTCCCATGTCGCGTTAAGTTTCCAAAACGCGAAACGAGGGTGCGGGGCGGGGGTGGTGAGGTGGTGTCACCACTTGCAGGACACGACCTACGACCAGGACGCCACCACCCGGCCCGCCGGGTGAGAATGGGTTGTGTCCACCCTCAGTGAACTGCTCGCCGAGCACACCAGGCTGCCCGGCACCGCGGTCGACCACCTCCAGCTCGTCGTCGCGGAGTGGCAGCTGCTCTCCGACCTCTCCTTCGCGGACTTCCTCATGTGGGTCCCGGTGGAGGACTCCGACGACGAACGTTTCCTGTGCGTGGCCCAGGCCCGGCCGACCACCGCGCCCACCGCGCACCCGGAGGACATGGTGGGCACGGTGGTCACGGCCGCCGAGCACCCGCAGCTGCGGCGCGCCATGGCCGAGGGGCGGATCTGCCGGGAGGAGGACCCGCGCTGGCACCTCGGTGTGCCGGTGCGCCGGGAGACCATCCCGGTCCTGATCGACAGGTCCTGCGTCGCCGTTCTGAGCCGGGACATCAACCTCGCCGTGCCGCGGGTGCCGAGCCCGCTGGAGATCGCCTACCTCGGCAGCGCGGCCGACCTGTGCCAGATGATCGCCGACGGCACGTTCCCCGCACCTGAGCCGACGCCGGGCGCGCACACCAGCCCCCGCGTGGGCGACGGCTTCATCCGCCTCGACCCCGCGGGCGCGGTCGTCTTCGCCAGCCCCAACGCGCTCTCCGCCTACCACCGCATGGGCCACGCCTCGGATCTGGTCGGGGTGCACCTCGCGCCGCTGACGCGATCGCTGATCTCCGACCCGTTCGACGCGACGGAGGTCGTCCAGCGGGTCCGCGCCGCGCTCGACGGCAAGCCGAGCATGCGGGTGGAGGCCGAGGCGCGCGGCGCCATGGTGCTCTTCCGCGCGCTGCCGTTGCGCCCGCGCGGGCAGTCCGCCGGTGCTCTGGTCCTGGTCCGCGACATCACCGAGGTGCGGCGGCGGGACCGCGCGCTGATGTCGAAGGACGCGACGATCCGCGAGATCCATCACCGGGTGAAGAACAACCTGCAGACCGTGGCCGCGCTGCTGCGGTTGCAGGCCCGCCGCACCGGCAACGACGAGGCCCGGCAGGTCCTTGAGGAGTCCGTGCGGCGGGTGACCTCGATCGCCCTGGTGCACGAGACGCTGTCGATGTCGGCCGACGAGCGGGTCAGCCTGGACGACGTCGTCGACCAGGTGATCCCGATGATGAGCGACGTCGCGACGACCGAGACCCGGGTCGCCGTGCGTCGCGAGGGCAAGTTCGGGGTGGTGCCCGCCGAACTTGCGACGCCCTTGGTGATGGTCCTGACCGAGCTGGTGCAGAACGCCTTCGAGCACGCCTTCGAGCCGGGTCAGCGCGGGGACGTGCTGGTGACGGCCGAGCGCTCGTCGAAGTGGCTCGACGTCGTGGTCTACGACGACGGCCGGGGGTTGCCGCCGGGGTTCTCGCTAGAACGGACGAAGTCCCTGGGGCTGCAGATCGTGCGGACCCTGGTGGAGTCGGAGCTGCGCGGCTCGCTCAGCCTGCGCCGACGCACCTCGGCGCCGGGAACCGAGGCCGTCCTTCGAGTACCGCTGAAACGTCGTCGCTAGCGCGATACGTGAATGCGCACGTAATAACTGAGGGCCGACACCTTTGTAGCCAGGTGTCGGCCCTCAGAAATATATGTGGGGGGTGCGCCTGCAATCAGGCACCGCTCCGGGCCCGGGTACGAGCGTTACGGCGCTTCAGCGCACGACGCTCGTCTTCGCTCATTCCGCCCCAGACGCCGGCGTCCTGGCCGCTCTCGAGTGCCCAGGTCAGGCAGTCGGAGATCACGGGGCAGCGACGGCACACGGCCTTCGCTTCGGCGATCTGCAGCAGCGCAGGCCCACTGTTCCCGACCGGGAAGAACAGCTCCGGGTCTTCGTCGCGGCAGGCCGCGCGGTGGCGCCAGTCCATTGTTCCTAGCTCCTCGCCAGGCGCGTATATCGCGCCAGTTGTGGGGGTTGGGGTGTCGTTCGTGGGTGCTTGTGAATGCTTTCACGAACTCCGGCGATGTCAAGAGGTCCGAACCAAACCGGTGAGGGAACTCACCACATGGGGGGACCGGATTGACCTGCGGTTTCAGGCCGTAACCGGATCTTCGAGAAAAAATCTTCCTCAGCGATGGTGTGCGGATCGCGGAGGGATTACACCGCCACCTGCAGTGCGGCGGGCACCGAAGTGAAGCGCACCTCGGTCCGCTCGCCGAGCAGGTCACCATCAACCTGCAACTTTACTGGATTCTCGCACGTGACGCGCGCCCATTCAATATCGTCTTCGCGGAGGAGGTGTACGCCCCGAGGGTCGGGGGCGCTCCGGGTTGCCTGGGCCAGGTGCTTTACCACCGTGAGTGTTCGAACGTTACTCAGAGCGAACACGCCGAGCCCGGAGTCGAGCGAACACCCCGGGTTCAGCCGAAGCGGGCGCGTTCCGTAGTACGTCCAGGGGTCGGTGTTGGAGACCAGCGCGATGTACTGCCCGGGGACCGGGTCCCGGCCGGGCAGGTGCACGGTCAGCTTCGGCTCCTCGCGCCGCAGCCGCAGGTACCGCGAGATGGCGACCTTCGCGTAGAGCAGCGGCGTGGCCTCCTTGCGCTTGGCCCGTCTCTGCTCCACCCCCGCCACCACATCGCCGTCGAAGCCGAGGCCCGCGTTGAAGGTGAACCACCGGTCGTCGGCGCGGCCGAGCCCGACCCGCCTGCTGCTGCCGGACTCGATGGCGTTGAGCAGCTTGTGCGTGGCCTCCAGCGGGTCCAGCGGCACGCCGAGCGCCCCCGCGAACACGTTCGCCGAGCCACCCGGCACCACGCCCAGCATCGGCGCGTCCGGGCGGACGCCGTCGGCGAGCAGGCCGTTGACGACCTCGTTGACCGTGCCGTCGCCACCGTGCGCCACCACCAGGTCGAAGCCGTCGGCGACGGCCTGCCTGGCGGCGTCGGCCGCGTGGCCCCGGTACTGGGTCTCGACGAGGTCGAGCTTGGTGTCGCTGGCCAGGGCGTGAGCAATCACGTCGCGGCCCGCCGGGGTGGTGGAGGTGGCCTGGGGGTTCACCACGAGAAGGGCACGCACCTGAGCAGCGTATGACAGCGCGTGACCGTGTGCCCGCGACAGGCTGCTCGGTTTGACCGACCTCACTCCCGGATGGGGGAGGACCGCCCTACCGGGGTCGGACCCGGTCACCACCGTCAACCGCTGTCGACCACCGCCTCCGGTGCCGGAGTCGGGCCCGGCGGCGTCGCACGCGTCACCGCGTCGGCAACGGCCCGGAACCTGACTCTCGCCGAACGAGGCTTCGTGCGCAGGCACTAGCATCGCCGGCGTGACCAGTCGCGTTGCCGCTCCGACCGCAGTCCGCGCCGCTGGAGCGCTCGTCGGCCTCCAGGGGCTCGCCGGTGTCGTGTTCGTGGTCGCGCTCGTGGTGCGCGCCCTCACCGGGGCGCCCGAGCCCGGCAAGGTCTTCGGTGAAGCCGGTTACTTCGCCGTGCTGACCGCGGGGGTGGTCGCCACCGCCGTCGGGCTGCTGCTGGCCAAGCGCTGGGCGCGGACGCCCGCCGTGGTGACCCAGCTCCTGCTGCTCGGTGTCGCCTGGTACGCCTTCGGTCCCTCCCACCAGTACGTCTACGGCGGGCTCGCGGCGATCTACTGCGCGGCCCCGTTGGTGCTGCTCTTCACCGCTCCCGCGAGGGACTGGGCGATGGGTGTCGGCGCGTACTCCGACGCGGGCGCTGAGGACTGACCCGCCCCGCCCCGCCGCTTCGGCAGTGACGTGATCCCCACCCCGGCGATCACCAGCACCGCCGCCACGCATCGCAGCGGGGTCACCGCTTCGCCCAGCAGCAGCGCAGCCGAGCTCATGCCGAAGATCGGCACCAGCAACGAGTACGGCGCGACCGCCGTGGCGTCGTACTCGCGGAGCAGGTAGCCCCACACGCCGAAGCCGAAGAGGGTCGCTCCCCACGCGACGTAGAGGATCGCACCCACCCCTGACGCGCTCAGGTCGCCGAGCGCCGCCAGATCGGCTTCCGGGCCCTCCACCAGCAAGGACAGGCCGAGCAGCGGCAGGATCGGCACCGCGCTCACCCAGACCATGAAGCGGAACATGTCCGGCGGCTGCGCCTTGCGCGTGATCGTGTTCGACAGCCCCCAGCACGCGGCGGCGGCGATCACCAACAGGAACGCCGCGAGCGGGCTGGTGCTGCCGTAGTCGATCGCGACCAGCGCGATGCCGGTGAAGGCGACCGCCATCCCGGCCAACCGCGACCTGCCAGGGCGTTCGCGGAGCAATGCGGTCGCGAAGAACGCCGTGAACAGCGCTTGGCTCTGCAACACCAGTGAGGACAGGCCCGCGGGCATGCCCGCCTTCATGCCGACGAAGAGCACGCCGAACTTGGCAACGCCGAGCACCAGGCCGACCCCGAGCACCCAGCGCCACGCGACTCGCGGCGGTCCCACGAACAGGATCGCAGGCAGCGCGGCGACCAGGAACCTCAGCGCCGAGAACAGCAGCGGCGGGAACTCGCCGAGCCCGATCTCGATCACCACGAAGTTGACGCCCCACACCGCCGCGACGCAGACCGCCAGCGCGACGTGCTTCGGCTTCACGACATGCCCCGGATGCTCATGCGGCGAGCTTCAGCCAGACCCTGGTTTAAGCACCAGCGAATTCTTCTTGCCATTTTTGTTTAGCATCACTTCATGATGGATCTCGGCCGCCTGCGCGCCCTGCACGCCGTCGCACTGCACGGTTCGATCGGCGCGGCCGCGTCGGCGCTCGGGTACACGCCGTCCGCGATCTCCCAGCAGCTGGCCAAGCTGGAGCGGGAGACCAGGACGACGCTGCTGGAGCGGCGGGGCAGGGGCATCGCGCTGACCGACGCCGCCGTGCTGCTCGCGGAGACCGCCGCCCAGGTGCTGGGGCTGGTCGAGCAGGCCGAGATCACCCTCGAAGCACAGCGCGGGACGCCGGTCGGCCGGTTCTCCGTCGCCGCGTTCGCCACCGTGGCGCGCGGGCTGATGCCGCTGGTGCTCGCCGACCTGGCGGCCCGGTTCCCGGCGCTGGACGTGCGGATGACCGAGATCGACCCGCCGGAGGGCGTCGAGCAGGTCGCGCGCGGTGAGACCGACCTCGCCGTGGTGCACGACTGGCAGAACACGCCGCTCGCGGTTCCGGAAGGGCTCACCCGTGCGGCGATCGGCCAGGACGAGGCGGATGTGCTTCTGCCACAAGGACATCCGCTGGCCGAACGCGATGTGCTGGTGCCGGAGGACCTCGCGCGCCAGCGGTGGATCTGCCAGCAGCCGGGAGCGATCTGCCACGACTGGCTCGTGCGCACGTTGCGGGATGCGCAGGTCGAGCCCGATGTGGCCCACCAGGTGACGGAGTACCAGACGCAGAAGGCGTTGATCGCGGCCGGGCTCGGGGTCGGGCTGCTGCCCCGGCTCGGTCGCGGGGACCTGCCGGACGGGATCGTCGTGCGGCCGCTGCGGCCGACCCCGACGAGGCGGTTGTTCGCCGTGTGGCGCGCGCAGGCGAGCCGGCGGCCCGCGATCACCGTGCTGGTCCAGGCCCTGCGGTCGCACTGGGACAACCGGGACAGTGCTGACCCGCTGTGATGCCGTTCGCCCGCGGCATCCCACGGACGAGCGGCCACGGTAGCCCGCACCGGTGCTTCGGAGAACGTCCGGAATGTCGATCACCCGACCCGGCCAGCCCTGCTCGGTAAGCCCGACGAGCGGAGAGGTGGCCGTGGTGATCACTCAGGAAATGGTCCAGCAGTTGTTCGGCGACGTGGTCTACGACCGCGACGGCGAGAAGATCGGCAAGGTCGGCCAGATCTACCTGGACGACCGGACCGGCCAGCCCGTGTGGGTCACCGTCCGCACCGGCCTGTTCGGCATGAAGGAGAGCTTCGTCCCGCTCAACCAGGCCGATGCCGACGGTGACGCGCTCCGGGTCCACGTCACGAAGGAGCAGGTCAAGGACGCTCCGAGGATGGACGTCGACGGCGGCCACATGTCCAGTGAGGAGGAGCAGGAGCTCTACCGCTACTACGGCATCGAGTACGCCGCGCTCCCGGGGCAGCGCAAGGGAGAACGTGGCACGCGTCAGCCGGCCGCGCCGAACCCGTTGCCGCACAAGGAGATGCGGGATCGGGATGCCCGTGCGGATGCGGAGATGACGCGCTCGGAGGAGCGGCTGCGGGTCGGCACCGAGCAGGTCGAGACGGGGAAGGTCCGCCTGCGCAAGTACGTGGTGACCGAGCAGCGGCAGATGAGCGTTCCAGTGCGACACGAGGAGGTCCGGCTCGAACGTGAACCGATCACCGATAGCTCGGCGCGCGGGAGCGGCGAGATCGCCGAAGCCGAGAGGGAAGTGACCCTGCACGCCGAGAAACCGGTGGTGAGCAAGGAAACCGTGCCGGTGGAGCGAGTTCGCATGAGCACGGAGACGGTGACGGAGCAGCAGCAGGTGACGGGGGAGGTGCGCGAGGAACGGATCGAGGTCGACGACGCCGCGAAGCGTCGCGAGGACACGCGCTGAACCACCGCGGTGCCACGCCCGGCCCCTCCGGCGTGGCACCGCCCCGTCGGTCGGGTCCCTAGTGGGGGAAGGAGGCGATCGCGGAGATGATCAAGTCCCAGAACCGGTCCGTGTCGAGAGTGGTCGCCACGTGCGCGTTCGGCCGGCGGTCGGTGACTCCGTGGAAGTCGATCACTGTCGCGCCCCGCGTGTGCTCGCCCGTCAGCTCGATCGCCACCGCGGCGGGTCGGGTCAGGACCGTGGCGGGGTCGATCAGCCTCGCGACCGCCACCGGGTCGTGCAGCGGGGGCGCGGGGAAGCCCCAGATCGCCTTGTAGGTGGAGGTGAAGAACGTCAGCAGCTCCACGCACAGCGTCGCCAGCGGGGTGCCGATGCGGGCCATGCGGTCGCAGACCTCCTGGGTCGCGAGGGCTTGGTGCGTGACGTTCAGGCCGCACAGCGTGATCGGGAGACCGGAGGTGAGGACCAGGTCGGCCGCTTCCGGGTCGCAGTAGATGTTGAACTCCGCGACCGGGGTGACGTTGCCGATGCCGTGGCCCCCGCCCATCAGGACCACTTCGGCGATGTGCGGCAGGACCTCCGGGTGGTCGCGGAGGAGAACGGCGACGTTCGTCAACGGTCCCGTCGGCACGAGTGTGACGGGCTCCTTGTGGGACAACAGGATCTCGCGCATCAGGGCGACTGCGTCCTTTGTGGACACCTCGACGGCGGGGGTGCCGAAGTGCGGGCCGTCCAGTCCCGACTCGCCGTGGACCTCCACGCCGCCGATCCTGGCGCCCACCGGCGCCGTGTCACCGCAGAGCGGCCGGGAGCGGCCCGCCGCGATCGGGACGTCGGTGATGCCCGCGACCGTGCAGACCCGCCGGGCGTTCAGGGTTGTCCTGGCCAGCGTCTGGTTCCCGGCGACCGTGGTGATCGCCAGGAGGTCGATCGCCGGGTTGGCCGCCGCCAGCAGGATCGCCAGTGCGTCGTCGTGTCCCGGATCGCAGTCCAGGATGATCGGAGTCGGCACGGGGTCAGGCCCCGCCCGCGAACTCGGTCAGCGCGGCGTCGGTCAGGCGGTGCATCTCCCACTCGTCCATGGGGGCCGCGCCGATGGACTTGTAGAACTCGATCGCGGGGGTGTTCCACTTCAGCACCGACCACTCCAGGCGCTGGTAGCCCTCGCGGACGCACTCCCGCGCCAGCGCGACCATCATCGCCTTGCCCAGGCCGGAGCCGCGCTGGGCGGGATCGACGTAGAGGTCCTCCATGTAGATCCCGTGCACGCCACGCCAGGTCGAGAAGCTCAGGAACCACAGGCAGTAGCCCACGACCGCGCCGTCGACCACCGCGACGTGGCCGAAGACGGCGGGGGCTTCGCCGAACAGCGCCGTGTGCAGCTGCTCGGAGGTCAGGTGGCACTCCTGGGGTGCTCGCTCGTAGTCGGCCAGGGCGTGCACCAGGCGGACCACGTCGTCCACATCGGATGGTTGGACGCGGCGGACGCGGGGGTCGGTCACGGCGGTTCCTCCTCGGCTGGGCAGAAGCCGATCTTCACACGGGCGGCAGGTTGAGGTGGAGGAGCTGCGGTGCTCCGCGTTCGAAGCCGAGTGCCGCGACCGCCGCCGTGTCCATCGCGAAGCCCACCCCGGCCTCCGCGGGGAGGGCGAGCCACCTCGCGACCAGCACGCGGCTGAAGTGACCGTGACCGATGAGCACGACGTCGCCGCCCAAGAGCGCCGAGCGGGTCCTGGCGAGCACCTGGTCGGCTCGCGCGGTCACGGCCGCCGCGGTTTCGCCGTGCGGGCTGGGGTGGGTCCACACGGTCCAGTCCGGGACTCGCTCGCGGATCTGCGGTGTTGTCAGACCCTCGTAGTCGCCGTAGTCCCACTCCGACAGGGCTTCGGTGACCTCGTCCGGAGAGCCGAGCCCGGCCAGCTCCGCCGTGCGCGTAGCGCGCTCACGGGGACTGGACAGCACCAGCGCCGGTTTCTCCGCGCCACGGAGTCGGGCGAGCACTTTGCCCGCCGCGACCGCCTGTTGCTCCCCGGTGGCCGTGAGGGGGATGTCCGTGCGGCCGGTGTGCTTGCCGGACTTCGACCACTCGGTCTGTCCGTGCCGCAGCACGTACACGTGTCCATTCGCCATGCTTGGAGTTTTCAAGGAGATGAGGCGGGGCGCACGTCAGCGCAGCGTGCTCAGGGCGGTGTCGAGCTGGTTGAGGCAGGTCTGCGCCGCCGAGACCGAGTAGCCGTCCCACCACGCGACCGGGTCGAGCTTGACCACGCGGCCCGCGCGCACGGCCGGCAGCTGCTTCCAGATCCCGCCGTTGGCGTACTTCTCGAAGGTGGCCGAGGCCGAGTCGACCAGCCCGCCTCCACCGACGAAGTAGAACACCACGTCGGAGTCCGCGAGCACGCCCACGTTCTCCTCGCTCAGCGACACGTACGTCGAGCTGGTGGAGGGCCGGTCGGTCGACGCGGGACGACGTGCCCCGGCGTCGGCGAGGACCGCCGAGCCGAAGATCGGCCCGCGCACGATGCGCAGCTCGGTGCTGGTGAACCGGAGCAGGGCGACGGTGTGCCTGGCCAGCGGCTCGCGGTGCTTCGCGGCCAGCTCGGCGACCCGGGCTGTGTACGCGGCGAGCCTCCGGTCGATCTCCCCGCGTGCTCCGAGCAGGTCGCCGATCGTGCGGACCGACTGCTGCCAGCCGACACCGCTGCCCGCGTTCTCGTAGGCCACCGTCGGCGCGATGCCGGAGAGCTTGGCGTAGTTCTCCCTGAGCCGCTGGGTGTTGCCGATGATCATGTCCGGCCGCAGCCCGGCGAGCTGCTCCAGGTTGAGCTGGTTGAAGCCGAGCGAGGTGAACCCGGGGGCGGGGGCCGGGACGTAGGGCGGTACCGGCTGACCGCCTTGCAGCGTTTCCGACGCGACAAGGGGGACGCCCAGTTCGAGGCTGGTCTGGAGACCGCCGTTGCTGTCCAGCGACACCACCCGTCGCGGAGCCACCGGGACGCTGCTGGTGCCCAGGGGGTGCTCGACGGTTCGCATGGGCCGGTCCCCGTCTCCCGACCCCCTGCCGGGTGAGCAGCCGGCCACGGCCAGCAGGCCCGCCGCGGTGAGCAGGCCGCGCCGCGTGAGCTCGGCATCAGGCGTGGTCAGCCCGCCGCCCAGGACGGGGAGCTGTCGGTCCAGGTCACGGAACACGGCGCGACGGTATTGGTTAGCCTTGCCTAATGTCCAGCGGCAGGCGCAGGTTCGAGACCGCCCACATGCCCGCCCGTTCCTCGTCGCCCAGCAACGGACAAGTCAGGCACATGCCGTGCGAGCCGTCGGTGAAGTCCAGGCAGCACGCGCCGCGGACGCCCCAGGACTCGTCGTCGGAGTCGCCGTACCTGGCCAGCACCGGTCGGGAGCGGCGCGGGATGCCCGCCGCGTAGAGCTCCTCGGCGAGCTCGGCGGCCCTGGACCACGCCGCGGCCCGGTCGTGGCCGAGTTGGCGCGCGAGGTTCAGCATGCCGAAGTGGATCATGTCGACGACGTAGCTCCACAGGGTGCGCGAACCGACCCTTGAGCGGGCGCCCACCTCGGTGACCAGCGGCGTCACCGTCGCGGTGAACCCGGCGGCGATCTCCGGGGCGGAGGTCGAGAACTCGGCGACCACGAGCCGCCTCCGGTCCACCTCGGTCCCGTGGTGGAACCAGTAGCGCTCGCCGGAGATCGTCGGCGCGGCGTCGAGGAGGTAGACCGAGGCCGCCGTGCAGAAGATCAGCTCGCGAAGCAGCTCGCGCAGGGTGTGCACGGCACGCGGCCCGGGCGGCACGTCATCGCCTTGTGCGGCAAGGAGTTCGGCCACGCGTTCGCGCATCCCGACGGCCGTCAGCCAGCCGTCGCCGCCGGGCGTGCCCTCGGGGCCGGTCAGCTCCGGGAGCGGGGCGAAGGCCAACCCGGAGCAGCGCTCGCGCAGCTCGTCCAACACGGGCGCCACTGTCGCATCCCGGCGCCGGAACGCGATAACGGCGTCGCTGGGTCTGGCGACCGCCGGACAAACGAAACGACGCTGACCCGAATGCGGGTCAGCGTCGTTCGCGGTGGCAGATCAGGCCGCGGCCTTGGTCTCCCAGAAGATCTTGTCGATCTGCGCGATCAGGTCCAGCAGCTCCTGACCGGTCTTCGGGTCCGTTGAGCCCTTGGCCCCGCCGGCACCCGCGGCCTTGGTGGCCTTGTTGAACAGCTCGTGCAGCTCCGGGTACTTCTCGAAGTGCGGCGGCTTGAAGTAGTCGGTCCACAGCACCCACAGGTGGTGCTTGACCAACTCGCAGCGCTGCTCCTTGATCTCGATGGCGCGCGAACGGAACTCGGGGTCCTCGTTGCCCTGGTACTTCTCCTGGATCGCCTTGACCGACTCGGCCTCGATCCTGGCCTGGGCCGGGTCGTACACGCCGCACGGCAGATCGCAGTGGGCGGTGACCTCCAGACGGGGGCCGAGGACGCGCGACAGCAGTCGCATCTTTCCTCCCTGACAGTGGATGCTCCGACGTGCGGGACCCTACTCCGCGCGTGTACAACCGGCAGGCGGGGAGGTGATCACCATGCGTCGGGTCCGCTGGCTGAGGGTGCACGGGCCGTCGATGGTGCCCGCGCTCCACGACGGTGACACCGCGCTCGTCCGGATGGGCGCACGGCCGGAACCCGGCGACGTCGTGCTCGTCAGGTGGCCCGCCCGGCCCGGCCAGCTGTCGGTGAAACGGGCCGTGCGCAGGCAGGACGACGGGTGGTGGGTGGTGGGGGACAACACCTTCGGCTCGACCGACTCGCGGCAGCTCGGGGCGGCCGAGGTGCTGGGCGTCCTCCGCTGGCGGCTGGCCCCGCGCCCCGGCCGGATCCGCTGACTCAGACCAGGACGGAGCGCAGCGAGGCGTAGTGCGCCTGGCAGGCGTCGTAGTTCGGCAGCAGGCCGGAGGCCAGCGCCTCGGCGAGCGCCGGGGCACCGCGGTCCTTGTCGGACAGGATCGGCTCGGCCCCGTCCAGCCAGGACTCCCACGGCAGGCCCAGCATCGGGTCGGTCGGGTTCACCGCGTGCTCGCCCGCCGGGTTGTACGGGGTGGAGCACAGGTAGGCCATCACCGTGTCCTCTTCGAGCGCGACGAACGCGTGTCCGATGCCCTCGGCGATGTACACCGCGCGGAAGTCGGTGGAGTCCAGCAGCGCCGCGTCCCAGGTGCCGAAGGTCGGTGAGCCCACGCGCAGGTCGACCACCACGTCCATCAGCGCGCCGCGCGGGCAGTAGACGTACTTCGCCTGGCCGGGCGGGGTGTCGGCGAAGTGCAGGCCGCGGACGGCGCCGCGCCGCGACACGCTGTGGTTCGTCTGCGCCAGCCGCATCGGGTGGCCGGTCGCCTCGATCAGCGCCGCCTCCTGGAACGGGGCGACGAACAGTCCACGGGAATCGGGAAAAGAACGGGGAGTGAACTCGAAGGCGTCTGGGACGGCGAGTTTGCGGACCTGCACGGCAAAAAAGTCTATTACACCCCCGCCATGGCCAGCGATGATCAAACAAGCCGGACGGACGTCTTGTAAAAACCGCCTCTGACCTGCGACATCACTTTCTCGGTTATGTGATCCCCGCCGCAGACATCGGAGGGATTGCCTGCCACACTGTGCCAACTCCGACGCCCGGTGTCGTTGTGCTCACCACCCACGAGCATCACAACGCCGTCGTTGTCATGCCCACCGACCCTCGGCGCGATCGCGTCGGACGGCGGGTTCCGCACCTTGAGGCCGATGCGCGATTCCGGCCTGCCCCCGCTGCCTGGAGGGACGCTGTGACCACTGTGAACGATCCGGCTGTTTCGACTTCCACGATCGAGCTCACCGACGAGGAGATCTTCGCCGCGCACGAGGGCGGCAAGCTCGCCGTGGGCGCGACCGCCTCCCTCGCCGACCCGCGCGCCCTCTCCATCGCCTACACCCCCGGCGTCGCCCGCGTGAGCAGGGCCATCGCCGAGGACGCCTCCCTCGCCGGCCGCTACACCTGGACCGGCCGCCTGGTCGCGGTGGTCAGCGACGGCACCGCCGTGCTCGGCCTCGGCGACATCGGCCCGCGCGCCTCGCTGCCGGTCATGGAGGGCAAGGCCGCGCTGTTCAAGACCTTCGGCGGGCTGGACTCGATCCCGCTGGTGCTGGACACCACCGACGTCGACGAGATCGTGGAGACCCTGGTCCGGCTGCGCCCGTCCTTCGGCGCGGTCAACCTGGAGGACGTCTCCGCGCCCCGCTGCTTCGAGCTGGAGGCCCGGCTCATCGAGGCGCTGGACTGCCCGGTCATGCACGACGACCAGCACGGCACCGCCATCGTGGCGCTCGCCGCGCTCAAGGGCGCCGTCGCGGTGCAGGGCCGCTCGCTCGGCGAGCTCAAGGTCGTCATCTCCGGCGCCGGGGCGGCGGGTGTGGCCTGCGCGAAGATCCTGATCGCCGCCGGTGTCGGCGAGGTGGTCGTGATCGACTCGCGTGGCATCATCAGCGCGGGCCGGGACGGGCTCAACGCCGTGAAGACCGAGCTGGCCGCGATCACCAACCCGCGCGGGCTCACCGGTGGCCTCGCTGAGGCGGTCCAGGGATCGGATGTCTTCCTCGGCGTGTCCTCGTCGAAGGTGCCGGAGGAGCTCGTCGCCACCATGGCCCCGGAGGCGATCGTCTTCGCCCTGTCCAACCCCGACCCGGAGATCCACCCGGAGGTCGCGGCCCGGCACGCGGCGATCGTGGCCACCGGCCGCAGCGACTTCCCGAACCAGATCAACAACGTGCTCGCCTTCCCCGGTGTGTTCAAGGGGGCGCTGGACGCCGGTGCCCGCCGGATCACCGAACGGATGAAGATCGCCGCAGCCGACGCGATCTTCGCCGTGGCCTCGGACGACCTCGCCGCGGACCGCATCGTGCCCAGCGCGCTGGACCCCAGGGTCGCCGTCGAGGTCGCCGCCGCGGTGGCGCAGGCGGCTAGGCAGGACGGGGTAGCCTGATTCCACCGGGGGAGAAGCAGCCCCTCCGGTGCACAGCGAGATCCTTACCGGGCTTGGGGCGGTGATGGAAACCTTTCCATCCGCGACACGGAAGATTTCCCGCTGCTGGGGGAATGCGTCTTCCTGGGGCTGGGCCTTGCGCCGCAGAACCGCTACCTTCACTCGGTCGGGTGAGCACTCGGAAACGTGACCCGGGCCGTCCGGTCACTCGGGTGTGCTGCTGAGACGACCGTCGGCCTGGCCGCCTCCGGCGCCGACGGGCTCGTCGATGCCGAAGGGTGGACGTCGTGGCCGACCAGGTCCAGCGCACGGGGCGCGCCCCTGGGGTGCTCGACCCTGCCGTGAGCACCGCCGCGGCCCCCGCGCCGAACGGCTTCGTCCTGCCGGACGCGCCCGCCGTGCTCTGCGACCCGGACGGGGTCGTGCTGCAGGCCAACGCGGCCGCGGCCGAGCTGGCGGGAGCGACGCGGCCGGTGGACCTCACCGGCGGGCCGCTGTCCGAGCTCGTCTCCGACCTCGACGCCAACACCCGGCTGCACCGCGCCGACGGCACCGAGCTGCCGATCCGCGTCGTGCGCACCCCGCTGCCCGGCACCGACCGCGAGATCGTGCTGCTGGTCGACGTCTCCGACCTCTCCCGCGCCGCCGACGCGCTGCGCGACGAACAACGCAGGCTCAACCAGGTGCAGCGGGTCGCGGGCATCGCCTCCTGGGAGCTGGACCCGGCGACCGGGCAGACCTACTGGTCGCCGAACCACTACGAGCTCTTCGGGCTGCGGCCGGGCGACGTCGTCCCCGGGGCCCAGGCCGTGCTCGACCACGTGCACCCCGAGGACCAGGAGCTGGTCGCGACCTATTGGCGCGACCACCGCCTCTCGGGCGACTCGATCGACATCGAGTACCGGATCGTCCGGCCGGACGGTGAGGTCCGCCGCATCCGCGGTGAGGCCGAGACCATCCGCGACGAGCGCGGCGGCACCGTGCGCATCACCGGCTACATCCGGGACATCACCGACCAATGGCGTGTGGAGAACGAGCTGGCCGAGGAGAAGGCGCGACTGCTGGAAGCCCAGCGGATCGCCAGGATGGGCAGTTGGACCTACGAGGTGGAGACCGCCGACGTCCGTCGCAGCGAGGTGATGGTCGAGCTCTTCCACGAGGTCGGGAACGAGCCGGGGGACCTGCTCTCGGGCGTGCACCCCGAAGACCGGGAGAAGATGGCCGAGCTCCAGCAGCAGCTGCTGCACGCCGCGCACGGCGAGACCGCCGAGGTCGAGTTCCGCGGCGAGCTGGCCGACAAGATCTACAACTGCCGGGTGCGCGCGGAGCACGACGACAACGGCCAGGTGCAGCGCCTGCAGGCGACCGTGCAGGACGTGACGTCGCTGCGGGCACTGGAGCGCCAGCTGCGGCACGAGCGCAGGCGGCTCGACGACGCGCAGCGGGTGGCGCGGCTCGGCACCTGGGAGTGGGACTCGGCGACCGACCAGATGGTGTGGTCGGACATGCTCAAGGAGCTCGTCGGCGTCCCCTTCGAGGAGCAGATCACCTTCGAGGACTTCTTCAGCCTCATCCACCCGGAGGACCGGCCGTGGGTCGAGGAGCTGTGGCAGCAGATCAGGATCGAGGCGCAGCCGTTCGAGTGTGAGCACCGGGTGATCCGCCGCGACGGCCTCCACCGGGTCTTCCGCTGCTACGGCGCCCCGGTGAGCGGCCCCGGCGAACCGCTGCTGGTGGTGGGCACGGCCCAGGACGTCACCGAGCAGCGCGTGGTGGAGACCCGGATGGAGCGCTCCAGCCAGCGCTTCTCCGACCTGGTCTCGGTCACCCCCGTCGGCATCGGCATCTTCGACGACAGCGAGCGGCTGGTCGACGCCAACGACGCGCTGTGCGAGCTGCTGGGCTACGACCTGGAGCAGATGCGCGGCATGACCGCCGAGCAGCTGGCGCACCCGGAGGAGCCCGCGCAGCACCTGCGGATGGCGGACAAGGCCGTCGACGAGGAGCAGAAGAGCTACAAGATCCCGCAGCGGCTGCTGCTGCGCTCCGACGGCGAACCCGTCTACTGCGAGCTGCACGTGGCGCTGTCGGTGCAGGACGACGGGCGGCGGTTCTGGCTGGTGGTGTTCCAGGACATCACCGAGCGGCGGCGCACGGCGGAGGCGCTCAAGCACCAGGCGACCCACGACGACCTCACCGGGCTGCCCAACCGCACGGCGGTCAAGGAGCTGCTCGCGGACCTGTTGCAGCAGGACGAGCCCAGCCGGGTCGCCGTGCTGTTCTGCGACATCGACAACTTCAAGCGGGTAAACGATTCCCTCGGTCACGACGCGGGCGACGAGCTCCTCGTGGTGCTCGCGCGGCGGTTGGAGGGCGGGCTGCCCAAGGGCTGCACGGCGGCCAGGCTCTCCGGCGACGAGTACGTGATCATCTGCGCCGACATCGAGGCGGTCGGCGGCGTGGACGCCCTGGCCACCAAGGTCTCCAGTCTGCTGCGCACGGTGGTCCCGGTGCACGGCCAGCTGGTGCGGGTGTCGGCGTCGATCGGCGCGGCGATCCCCAACGGCGCGCGTGCCACCGGCGACGACCTGCTGCGCTTCGCCGACGCGGCGATGTTCGAGGCGAAGCGGCGCGGCGCCGGGCGGGTCTCGCTGGCCAGCGCGGCGCTGATGGCCTCCGCCGACTGGCAGGTCCACCTGGAGGGCCAGCTGCGCGAGGCGCTCAACCGCGACGGCCTCGCGCTGCACTACCAGCCGGTGGTCGGGCCGGACGGCCGCGTGGTCACCGCCGAGGCGCTCGTGCGGTGGCCGCACCCGGACCGCGGCCTGCTCTCGCCGGACGTGTTCCTGCCGGTGGCCGAGCAGGGCGACCTGATGCGCGAGCTGGACCGCTGGGTGCTGCGGACGGCGCTGAAGGAGGCATCGGCCTGGCCGGAGCCGGACGGGCGGCCGGTGGCGGTCGCGGTCAACCTCGGCGGCCTGCTGCCGGGTGACCCGGACTTCGTCGACATCGTCGCGACGGCGGTGGCGGAGAGCGGCATCGCCTGGGACCGGGTGGTCCTGGAGCTGGTGGAGACCAGCCTGGTGGACCTGCCCTCGCGGACCCGTCAGGCGATGGCGGAGCTGGTGGAGCGCGGGGTGCGCTTCGCGGTGGACGACTTCGGCACCGGCTACTCGTCGCTGGCCCGGCTGAAGGACCTGCCCGCGCAGATCATCAAGGTGGACCGGCGCTTCGTCTCCGGGGTCGGCAAGGACCCGTCGGACTTCGCGGTGGCGCAGGCGGTGGTGGACATGGCGCGCGCCATGGGCCGCAGCTGCGTCGCGGAGGGCGTGGAGACGGCGATGCAGTTCCACATCCTGCAGGGCGTCGGCGTGGACGCCTACCAGGGCTGGCTGTTCTCCCGCGCCGTCCCGCCCCGCGAGTTCCGCGCCGTCCTCTCGCTGGGCCCCCTCCACGTCCCCCGCGCCGGCTAGGACCAGCCATTCGCGGGCTTATGGACGCTTTTGGAGCTCCCGAACGGTCCATAAGCCCGCGAATGGCGAGGGGTGCCTAGGAGAGGTCGGCGGCTGAGGCGGTGACCGCGTCGAGCAGCGGGGCGATGCGGTGACGCGGGACGTCGATCAGGCGGAGGTCGAGGTCCGCCGGCGTCGGGGCCGCCTCGGTGATCAGGTCGCGGGCGGCGTTGCGGGTCAGGGTGATGCCAGCCGCCTTGGCCGCGGTGATCAGGCCCTCGCGCCACAGGTTGCCGATCTTGCCGTGGGCGCGGTCCAGGATGTGCCGAGCCAGCCGCTCGCCCGCGTCGAGGCGGTCCGCGGGGATCTGCTCGGCCACCACCACCGCGGAGCGGTCGTCCGGGGTGCTGCGGAGCAAGCGCAGGCGGTACTTCTGCCGCAACGCCGCCGTCAGCGCTCGTTGTCCCGCCTGGTTGGCGAGGTCGAGGTGGTTGTTGGCCACCAGCACCGCCACCCGCTGGGCCGACGAGGCCAGCAGGACCCGCAGCAGCCACGGTCCCGGGTCGCCGGTGGCGTTCACCGCGAGCGCGGTGTCCTTGGCGGCGTTGAGGGGCTGGTCCCACGCCGGGCCGCGGACCGCTCCGACCTGGAGGCGGCCGTCCGCGGAAGCTATGGCGCGCAAGGCTTCCACGGAGTCCGGTGACGTTTTGCCTTGTGCCTCAACCGATTGCGGGCCGTGCGTGTAGATCGCCGTGCTCGCGGGGCGTTCCAGGAGCTTGCGGGTCTTGCTGGTCGCGCGGAGCACGTAGAGCTCGCTCGCGCTGCCAACCGCCTGCGCGCCGTGGTAGCGGTTGAAGCGCGGCAGGATCGCCTCGAACAGCACACCGAGCTGCAGGATCTCCTGCTGGACCTTCAGCCCGAGCGTCGGGTTGCGCTCGCTGAAGCCGTAGGCCAGCAGGATGCGGCCGAGGTCGGTGTCGCGCAGGCAGGCCGCCGCGCGCGCGACGAACAGGCCGATGCCCTCCGGGGTGTACGGCGGGTCGGTGAAGACCAGGTCCGCCCAGCCCTGCGCCGCAGGGGGCAGGCCGAAGCGGAAGTCCGCGTGCACGCACCGGATGTTGAGGCCGCGCTCGGCGGCTCTGCTGTCGATGAACTCCAGGACCCGCTCGTCTAGGTCGACCACGAGCACTTCGAGGTCCGGTCGGACGGCGCAGGCCGCCAGGGACGTCAGGTCGTGGTCGCCGAGGCAGAGCAGCCGCGCTCCGGAGAGCGTGTACTGCTCGTCCAGCCACACCGCGCGCCGCAGCATCGTCCGCGCCGTGGCCGCCACGTGGTCCAGCGCGGGCATCGGACCGGGCACCGCGTGGATGTCCTGCTTGATCCCTGTGACGAGTTCCTCATGCGCCTGGGCGGCGATGTCCAGCGGATCGGCGGGAGTCAGGCTTCTGCCAAGCTCCAGGTGCTCCCGGTAGACCGTGCTGCGCCACGGGCGGATGCGGTAGCGGTCGCCGTCGCGCTCGACATCGGCCTCGATGGCGGTGAGCAGCTCTTCGACGGTGCGGCGCGGAACCGCCGGCTGGCGAACGAGCTCGGCGAGGGACTGCCAGCCGGAGGCGAGCAGCGCCACGACCGTCCTCAGCCGCCGCCCGTGTACTCCGTGTGCGGCGAGGAGGTCTGAAACCCGCTGCACGGGGTCATCGGTGGTCACAAACTGTTGACCTTAGACGCAACGGCCGCGCGTCCGCCTCGCCCCTGTCAGTCGTTCGGACTAAGGTCGAACGTCGGTGACGGCTGACGCGTCCGACGGCGCGTCAGCCGTCGCCAACATACGGGCGGCCGGCAAGGGGCCGTCACGACCACAAGGGGGCTCGAATGATCGAGTTCCAGGCCGTGACCAAGCGCTTCGACGACGGCACGACAGCCGTCGACAACCTCGACATGTCGGTCGAGGCGGGCACGATCACCGTGTTCGTGGGGCCTTCTGGGTGTGGCAAGACAACATCCCTGCGGATGGTGAACCGGATGATCGAGCCGACCAACGGCACAGTGCTGGTGGACGGCGAGGACATCCGGAAATCGAATCCGGCGCTGCTGCGCAGGCGGATCGGTTACGTCATCCAGCAGGCCGGACTGTTCCCGCACCGGACGGTGCTGGACAACATCGCGACCGTGCCACTGCTCTCCGGGTGGACACGGCGCAAGGCGCGTGCGCGCGCCGCGGAACTGCTGGAGCTCGTGGGGCTGGACGCCACCATGGGCAAGCGGTACCCAGCGCAGCTCTCCGGTGGTCAGCAGCAGCGGGTGGGCGTCGCCCGCGCGCTCGCGGCCGACCCGCCGGTGTTGTTGATGGACGAGCCGTTCAGCGCGGTCGATCCTGTTGTGCGCGAAGGACTTCAGGACGAGCTGCTGCGGTTGCAGGCCGATCTGGACAAGACCATCGTCTTCGTCACCCACGACATCGACGAGGCGGTCCGGATCGGCGAGAAGGTCGCGGTGTTCCGCGAGGGCGGCAGGCTGGCGCAGTACGCCGCGCCCGCGGAGCTGCTGTCCAACCCGGCCGACGACTTCGTCTCCTCCTTCGTCGGCAAGGACCGCGGCTACCGCGGGCTGTCCTTCCTGGAGGCGGACGGCATCGAGCTCCGTGGCGTCAGCACGATCGGACTGCACGAGGAGCAATCGTCCACTGTGGGCGGTCTTGACTGGACGCTCGTGCTCGACGAGGACCGCCGCCCGCGCGGCTGGCTCGCGCCGGGCGCCGTGGTCCATGGCGAGCCCGCCGACGAGGAGCTGCGGCCGGGAGGTTCGCTCTACACGGCGGGAACCGCGCTGCGTGGAGCGCTCGACGCTGCGCTGTCGTCGCCGTCCGGACTGGGTGTCGTGGTGGATGACGACGGCCGCTACACCGGGGTCGTCACCGCGCAGCAGGTGATCGACCTGATCGAGGAGCGGCGGAAGGAAGCCGCCTGATGTTCGATGACATCTCGCGGTACCTCGGCAGTGAGAGCAACCAGGAGCTGGTGCTCACCCAGCTCCTGCAACACATCTACCTTTCCCTGCTGCCACTGGTGATCGGGCTCGCGCTGGCGATCCCGCTCGGGTGGCTGGCCCACCGCTACCGCGCGGCGAGCGGGGTGCTCTTCGGCATCTCCAACGCCGTCTACACCATCCCGTCGCTGGCGCTGTTCGTGGTGATCCCGGTGGTGCTCGGCACGCAGATCCTGGACAGCGTCAACGTCGTGGTGGCCCTGACCATCTACACCACGGCGCTGCTGGTGCGCCCGGTCTGCGACGCGCTGGAGGCCGTGCCGTTCCACGTGGTCGCGGCCGCGACCGCGATGGGCTACCGGCCGTTGCGGCGCTTCGTCACCGTGGAGCTGCCGCTGTCGGTCCCGGTGCTCTCCGCCGGGGTGCGGGTGGCATCGGTGAGCAACATCAGCCTGGTCAGCGTCGGCGCCCTGATCGGGACCGGCGGGCTCGGCGTGCTGTTCACCAGCGGCTTCCAGATCAGCTACACGGCGCCGATCATCATCGGCATCGTGCTCACCCTGGTGCTGGCGCTCGTGGTGGACCTGCTGCTGGTCGGGCTGCGCAGGGTGCTGACCCCATGGCTGCGGGCGGGAGGAACCACGTGATCTTCCAGGAGCTGTTCGCGTGGCTCGGCGATCCCGCGCACTGGCAGGGCCAGGACGGGGTGCCGAACCGGGCGCTGGAGCACCTCGGCTACACGCTGCTCGCGGTCTTCGGCGCGGCGGCCATCGCGATCCCGCTCGGCCTCTACGTCGGCCACAGCGGCCGCGGCGGAGTGGTGCTGGTCGGCCTGAGCAACGCGATGCGCGCGCTGCCGACGCTGGGCCTGGTGACCTTTCTCTTCCTGGTCGCTGGCGGCAGCGAGGCGGGCACCATCGTCGGCCTCATCGTGCTGGCGGTCCCGCCGATCCTGGCGGGCACCTACGCCGGGGTGCAGGACACCGACCGCGGTGTCGTCGACGCGGCGCGCGGCATGGGAATGACCGGCTGGCAACGGTTGTGGCAGGTCGAGGTGCCCAACGCGCTGCCGTTGCTGATGGGTGGGCTGCGCAACGCGGCCCTCCAGGTGGTGGCGACCGCGTCGGTCGCCGCGTACGTGGGACTCGGCGGGCTCGGCAGGCTGCTGCTCGACGGTCTGCGGGTGATCGACTACTCGAAGGTGTTGGCCGGAGCGCTGTTCATCGCGTTGCTCGCGGTCCTGCTCGACCTGGTGCTCGCCGGGTTGCAGCGGGTCATCGTGCCGCGCGGGCTCCGGGTGGCCGCGGCCGCGGTCGCCCGCAAGCCCAAGGCGAAGGTGAAACCCCAAGCAGAGGCTCCGGAAGCCGTAGGAAGGACGAACGCATGAAGCGCACTCTGGCGGTCATGGCCGCCGCGACCGCTCTGCTGCTCACCGCGTGCGGTGGTGACCCGCTCAAGGGCGGGGGCGGCGGCGGTGCGGCCGGTGGCCCGATCGTCATCGGCTCTGCGGACTTCTCCGAGAGCGAGCTGCTGATGCACATCTACGCCGGCGCGTTGTCCAACGCCGGTGTGCAGGTCTCGACGAAGCCGCGGGTCGGCTCGCGCGAGGTCCTGGTGAAGGCCCTGCAGGACAAGTCACTCGCCGTGGTCCCGGAGTACAGCGGGAACCTATTGCAGTACTTCGACAAGCAGAGCCCCGCCTCCCAGCCGGACGAGGTGCTCGCCGCGCTGAAGCAGAAGGTGCCCAGCGGCCTGGAGGTGCTGGAGAAGTCCGCAGCCGAGGACTCCGACGCGCTCGTGGTGTCCAAGGACGTCGCGGGGCAGGGCGTGAAGTCGATCGCCGACCTCGGCCCGAAGTGCTCGCAGTACGTGCTGGGCGCGGCGGGTGAGTGGAAGGACCGCTGGCCGGCCAAGCTCACCCAGCTCTACGGCTGCACGTTCAAGGAGATCAAGACCACCGACGCGGCGGGCCCGGTCACGGTGGAGGCGCTCAAGTCCGGCCAGGTGCAGGTGGCCAACCTGTTCACCACCGCGTCGGCGATCACCGCCAACGGCTTCGTCGCCCTGGAGGACCCGAAGCGGCTCTACCCGGCGCAGAACGTCCTGCCGCTGATCCGCTCCGAGGCGCTGGACGAGAAGGGCAAGGCGGCGCTGAACAAGGTCTCGGCCGCGCTGACCACGGAGAAGCTGACCGCGCTGAACAAGCGCATCGAGGTCGACAAGGAGACCGTGGCCGACGTGGCCAAGGAGTTCGTGACGCAGAACAAGCTCTGAGCTCTCCTTCGGCGGGCGCCCCTGGCTTCACTGCTGGGGGCGCCCACCTATGCGCGCGGTGAGCTCGGCGGCGGCGCGGCGGACGTGCGCGGCCAGCTCCGGCCAGTCCTGACCGCACTCGGGTTCGCAGACGTGGCGCACGGTCACGCTGATCGCCGCGACCGGCCGCTCCCCGTGGTCGAACGCGGCCGCCGCGACCGAGGCGAAGCCCGCTGTGACGTGACCGTCCTCCACGGCCCACCCCCTGCGCCGCTCCACACCGAGCAGCCTGCGCAGCGCGGGCAGGTCCTTCGGGCCGCGCCCGGTGCGGTTGAGGAAGCTCTGCGTGCTGGGCAGCAGCGCGCGGACCTGCGCGGCGGGCAGTGCGGCCAGCAGGGCCCTGCCGGACGCGGGCAGGTGCGCGGGCAGCCGCACGCCGACGTCGGTCACCAGGGTCTGCGGGCGGGTCGGCTGCTCCTTGAGCAGGTACAGCGCCTCGGCGCCGTGCAGCACGCCGAGCTGGGCGGTGTTGCCGGTCTCGTCGACCAGACGGCGCAGGAGCGGCCGCGCGAGCCGTTCGAGGGGGTCGTGCCGCAGGTACGCCGACCCGAGCTCGAACGCGGCGACACCGAGCCCGTAGCGGCGCTCCTCGGGGAGGTGGGCGACGAACCCGGCCTCGTGCAGCTCCGAGAGCAGGTGGTACGTCGTCGACCTCGGCAGGTCCAGCTCGCGGGCGAGGGCCGCCGCCGACACCGGACCCGCCCGGCTGGCCAGCAGTCGCAGCAGCGCCAGCCCGCGCCGCAGCGCCGGGACATCACTACTGGCACCCAAGGGGGTCTCCTCCCTCACGCCACTGCCGCCTTCTGGGCGTAGTGTCTGGTATCCCAGACACTGTCACACAAACCGGGCTTTGGCTCAGCGGTGTGAGCGGCTGTGATGGGGGCATGTCGCACGTTCCTGTCGGCTTGAAGCCGCTGTCCAGGGCGCAGGTGCTCGCCGTCGTCCGCGGCGGAGCGCCGGTGGAGATCACCCCGGAGGCCCGCGACGCCGTCGCCGCCTCCCGCGCCCACATCGAGGCGCTCGCCGCCGCCGAGACCCCCACCTACGGGGTGTCCACCGGCTTCGGCGCGCTGGCCACCAAGCACATCCCGCTCGACCGTCGCGCCGCGCTGCAGAGCTCGCTGATCCGCTCGCACGCCGCGGGCGCCGGTCCCGAGGTCGAGCCCGAGGTCGTCCGCGGGCTGATGCTGCTGCGGCTGCGCACGCTCGCTTCAGGGCACACCGGGGTCCGGCTGTCCACTGTGGACACGCTCGCCGGGATGCTCAACGCGGGCATCGTCCCCGTCGTGCACGAGTACGGCTCGCTCGGCTGCTCCGGCGACCTCGCCCCGCTGTCGGCGATCGCGCTCGCGCTCACCGGCGAGGGCCAGGTCCGCGACGGCTCCGGTGCCCTGCGCCCGGCGGCCGAGGCGCTGTACGAGGCCGGGCTCGAACCGGTCCAGCTCGCCGAGAAGGAGGGGCTGGCGCTGATCAACGGCACCGACGGCATGCTCGGCATGCTGGTCATGGCCTGCGCCGACCTCGCGGAGCTGTTCGACATCGCCGACCTCACCGCCGCGATGAGCGTCGAGGCGCTGCTGGGGACCGACCGGGTCTTCGCGCCGGAGCTGCACGCGCTTCGCCCGCATCCCGGCCAGACCCTGTCCGCCGCCCGGATGGCCGCGTTCCTCAAGGACTCCGAGATCGTCGCGAGTCACCGGGGTCCGGACTGCAACCGCGTCCAGGACGCGTACTCGCTGCGCTGCGCCCCGCAGGTGCACGGCGCCGCGCGGGACAGCCTGACGCACGCGGAAACCGTCGCGGAGCGCGAACTCGCCTCCGTCATCGACAACCCCATCGTTCTCGCGGACGGGCGTGTCGAGTCCAACGGCAACTTCCACGGCGCGCCGCTGGCCTACGTGCTGGACTTCCTCGCGATCCCGCTCGCCGACGTCGCGAGCATGGCCGAGCGCCGCACCGACCGCATGCTGGACAAGGCGCGCTCGCACGGGCTCCCGCCGTTCCTCGCCGACGATCCCGGCGTGGACTCCGGCCACATGATCGCGCAGTACACGCAGGCCGCCGTCGTCTCCGAGCTCAAGCGGCTCGCCGTGCCCGCGTCGGTGGACTCGATCCCGAGCAGCGCCATGCAGGAGGACCACGTCTCCATGGGCTGGTCCGCCGCGCGCAAGCTGCGCAAGGCCGTCGACGGGCTGCGCACCGTGCTCGCCATCGAGCTGCTGACCGCGGCGCGGGCGCTGGACCTGCGCGCGCCCTTGCGGCCCGGTCCGGCCAGCGCCGGAGTCATCGCGCTGCTCCGCGAGTCCACGGGCGGGCCGGGCCCGGACCGCCACCTCGCACCCGAGATCGCCGCGGCCGAGGAGCTGATCCGCTCCGGTGCCGTGCTTGCCCACCTTGAGTCCACTGTGGACGGGAGAAACCGGTGAACGCAGGACCTCGCCCCGTACGTGCCGCCCGAGGAACCGAACTGACCGCGCGCAGCTGGGCCACCGAGGCGCCGCTGCGCATGCTCCAGAACAACCTGGACCCCGAGGTCGCCGAGCGCCCGGACGACCTGGTCGTCTACGGCGGCACCGGCAAGGCCGTCCGCGACTGGAACTGCTTCGACGCGATCATCCGCGAGCTGCGGAACCTGGCCGAGGACGAGACGCTGCTCGTCCAGTCCGGCAAGCCGGTCGGTGTGCTGCGCACCCACGAGTGGGCGCCGCGCGTGCTGATCGCCAACTCCAACCTCGTCGGTGACTGGGCCACCTGGCCGGAGTTCCGCAAGCTGGAGTCGCAGGGCCTGACGATGTACGGCCAGATGACCGCGGGCTCGTGGATCTACATCGGCACGCAAGGAATCCTCCAGGGCACCTACGAGACCTTCGCCGCCGTGGCGCAGAAGCGCTTCGGTGGCACGCTCGCCGGGACGCTGACCGTCACCGCCGGTCTCGGTGGCATGGGTGGTGCCCAGCCGCTCGCGGTCACCATGAACGAGGGTGTCGCGCTGGTGGTCGAGGTCGATCGCGAGCGGGCTCAGCGTCGCGTCGAGACCCGCTACCTCGACGAGATCGCCGACGACCTCGATGACGCGATCTCCCGTGTGCTGTCGGCGAAAGCCGACCGCCGGGCGCTCTCGGTCGGCGTGATCGGCAACGCCGCCGAGGTGCTGCCGGAGCTGCTGCGCCGTGGTGTCGCGGTGGACGTGGTCACCGACCAGACCTCCGCGCACGACCCGTTGGCGTACCTGCCGAAGGGCGTCACGGTGGAGGAGTGGGCCGACTACGCCGCCGCCAAGCCGGAGGAGTTCACCACGCGCGCCCGCGAGTCGATGGCCGAGCACGTGG
Source organism: Allokutzneria oryzae (assembly GCF_042429765.1). NCBI lineage: Bacteria > Bacillati > Actinomycetota > Actinomycetes > Pseudonocardiales > Pseudonocardiaceae > Allokutzneria > Allokutzneria oryzae. The sequence goes on from NZ_JBHLZU010000010.1 coordinate 345,218, forward strand.
CCGCGATGGTCGGGTTCCAGGACGCGGGCGCCGAGGTCTTCGACTACGGCAACTCCATTCGCGGCGAGGCGCAGCTCGGCGGCTACGAGCGGGCCTTCGACTTCCCCGGCTTCGTGCCCGCCTACATCCGCCCGCTGTTCTGCGAGGGCAAGGGCCCGTTCCGCTGGGCCGCGCTGTCGGGTGACCCCGAGGACATCGCGAAGACCGACCGCGCGATCCTGGAGCTGTTCCCGGAGAACGCCCAGCTCGCGCGGTGGATCAAGATGGCGGGCGAACGCGTCGCGTTCCAAGGGCTTCCGTCGCGGATCTGCTGGCTCGGCTACGGCGAGCGGCACCTCGCGGGCCTGAAGTTCAACGAGATGGTGGCCTCCGGCGAGCTGTCCGCGCCGATCGTGATCGGCCGCGACCACCTCGACTGCGGCTCGGTGGCCTCGCCGTACCGCGAGACCGAGGCGATGGCCGACGGCTCGGACGCGATCGCCGACTGGCCGCTGCTGAACGCGCTGATCAACACGGCTTCGGGCGCGACCTGGGTGTCCCTCCACCACGGTGGTGGCGTGGGTATCGGCCGCTCCATCCACGCGGGCCAGGTCACGGTGGCCGACGGCACGGAGCTGGCCGCCAAGAAGCTGGAGCGCGTGCTCACCAACGACCCGGCCATGGGAGTGCTCCGCCACGTGGACGCGGGCTACGACCGCGCCTCCTCCGTCGCCACCGCCCACTCCCTCCCCATCCCCACAGCGCAGTCCTGACCGCCATTCGCGGGCTTATGGACGCTTGAGCGCGCTCAGAGAGGTCCATAAGCCCGCGAATGGCCATATTTGGGTGTGAGGAGAGGGGATCAGGGTGAGTGGTGCGGTTGGGTTGATGGCGGCGATCGCGGATGTGGGGCGGGACCGGAGCCGCGGGGGGTACTCGCGGCACGGGTTCGACGACGTCGAGCTGAGCCTGCGGGAGTGGTTCGTCGCCGAGGCGACCGACCGAGGGCTCGACGTCACCTGCGACCGGAACGGGAACCTCTGGGCGTGGTGGGGGAGTCCCGGACCGGGCGCGATCATCACGGGTAGCCACCTGGACTCGGTGCCCGGCGGCGGGGCCTTCGACGGCCCGCTCGGCGTTGTGTCCGCGCTCGCGGCGGTGGATGCCATGCAGGCCAAGGGTTTCAAGCCCGCGAAGCCGTTCGCGATCGTCGTCTTCGCCGAGGAGGAGGGCGGCCGGTTCGGCGTCGCGTGCCTCGGCTCCCGGTTGATGGCGGGCGCGATCGACCCGGACGCGGCGCGGCGGCTGCGCGATCCCGATGGGGTGTCGCTGGCCGAAGCGGTCGCCGCGGCCGGGCTCGACCCGGCGCGGATGGGCCGGGACGACGAGGCGCTGGCCTCCATCGGCTGCTTCATCGAGCTGCACGTGGAGCAGGGGCGCGGGCTGATCGACCTCGGAGCGCCGGTCGGTGTCGCGAGCTCGATCCTGGCGCACGGGCGCTGGCGGTTCAGCTTCACCGGTGAGGGCAACCACGCGGGGGCCACGCCCATCGGCGACCGGCGCGACCCCATGCTGCCCGCGTCGCAGCTGGTGCTCGCCGCGCGGGCTGCGGCGTCCAGAGTGGACGGAGCACGGGCCACGATCGGCCGCATCCAGCCGGTTCCGGGTGGCACCAACGTGATCGCGTCCACTGTGGACGTGTGGTTGGACGCCCGCGCGGCGACGGACGAGGTGACCCGCTCGGTGGTCGCGGAGATCAAGGCCGCCGGGATGGACGCCGCTGAGGCCGAAGGCTGTGAGCTGACGGTCACCGAGGAGTCCTACGGTGACACAGTGATCTTCGACCCGGCGCTGCGGGACAGCCTCGCCGCCCAGCTCGGCGGGGTCCCCGCGCTGCCGACCGGGGCGGGGCACGACGCGGGCATCCTCGCCGCACAGGTGCCGACCGCGATGCTCTTCGTGCGCAACCCGACCGGGGTCAGTCACGCCCCTGCCGAGCACGCGGAGCCGGACGACTGCGAGGCGGGAGTGGCCGCGCTGGCAACGGTTCTCGAACACCATCTGTCCATTTAGGAGAGTGGTATGCGGTTCTGGTGTGAGTCGGCGTGGCTTGATGGCGCGGTCGCCAGCAGCGTGCTGGTGGAGGAAACCGGCGGGATCATCACCTCAGTGGTGGCCGGGGCTCCTGCGGAAGGAGCGGAAAGGCTTGGCGGACTTGTGCTCCCCGGCTTCGCCAACGCCCATTCACATGCCTTCCACCGCGCGCTGAGAGGGCGCACCCACGGAGACGGCGGGACTTTCTGGACTTGGCGCACGGGGATGTACGCGCTCGCGCAACGTCTTGATCCGGACAGCTACCTCGCGCTCGCCCGCGCCGCATATGCCGAGATGGCGATCGCCGGTGTGACGTGCGTGGGTGAGTTCCACTACCTGCACCACGCGGAAGGTGGGCGTGCCTACGCCGATCCCAACGCGATGAGTGAGGCCCTGCGCCAGGCGGCGGCCGAGGCTGGTGTGCGGCTCACGCTGCTCGACACCTGTTATCTCGCAGGGGGTATCGGCGAGCCGCTGAACGAGACGCAGTTGCGTTTCGGTGACCAAACCGCTGACCGCTGGGCGGAGCGAGTCGCTGCGTTCCGGGAGGACTCGAACACTCGTGTCGGCGGGGCGATCCACTCCGTGCGGGCTGTTCCCCGCTCCTCCCTGGCCGACGTCGCGGAGGGCATCTCAATAGATCGCCCGCTGCACGTGCATCTGTCGGAACAGCCTGCGGAGAACGAGGCTTGCCAGGCTGCATACGGCTTGACGCCCACACAGCTCCTGCACGAAGCAGGGGTGCTGTCGCCGCGCACAGTCGCAGTTCACGCAACGCACCTGACGGCTCACGACATCGAGTTGTTGGGGAACACCAGGACCGGAGCGTGCTTCTGTCCCACCACAGAAGCGGACCTGGCTGACGGGATCGGTCCGGCCCGCGAGCTGGTGGACGCGGGTAGTCCCCTGAGCCTCGGCAGCGATCAGCACGCGGTGATCGACCCGATCCTCGAAGCCCGCGCGCTTGAGCACGGCGAGCGCCTGCGCTCCGGGGAGCGTGGGCGGTTCACCCTGCCGGAGCTCATGACCGCTTCGACAAGAGCCGGTCACGGCGCTCTGGGCTGGACGGAAGCCGGGAGCATCGCTGTCGGAGCGCCGTGCGACCTCGTCCAGGTACGGCTGGACAGTCCGCGCACGGCGGGATCGTTGCCGGAGCAGGCTTTGCTCAGCGCATCAGCGTCCGATGTGGACACTGTGGTCAGCTCGGGTGTCGTGGTGGCGCGCGACGGGTGGCACGAGCGGCTGGGCGATGTCGGCAGGCTGTTGAACGACGCGATCGAAGGGCTGTGGACGTGAGCATCCTGATCACCGGTATCGGCGAGCTGACGACGAACGACGACGAGCTGGGCGAGCTGGCCGAGGCGGCAGTGGTGCTCGACGGCGAGCGCGTGGCGTGGGTGGGCGCGGCGACCGCTGCTCCGGACGCCGACGAGCGGGTCGATGTCGGTGGCCGCGCCGTTCTGCCGGGCTGGGTGGACAGCCACACCCACCTGCTCTTCGCGGGCGATCGCACCGCCGAGTTCTCCGCGCGCATGGCCGGAAAGCCTTACCAGGCAGGTGGAATCGCGGTGACCGTCGAAGCGACCCGCGCGGCCGACGACGACGTGCTGCTGAAGAACCTCCTGCTGCACGTCGCTGAGGCGCGGCGTCAGGGAACGACGACGATCGAGACGAAGACCGGCTATGGCCTCACGGTCGCCGACGAGGTCCGTGCCGCGCGCATTGCCGCTTCAGTCGCCGACGAGGTCACATTCCTCGGTGCCCACCTGGTACCCGCTGGTTCGGATGCGGAGTCCTATGTGGACCTCGTGTGCGGGGAGATGCTGGCTGAGGTCGCGCCCTTCGTGCGGTGGGCAGACGTGTTCTGCGAGACCGGCGCGTTCGACGAACAGCAGTCCCGCAAGGTGCTGAAAGCCGCTCAGGCGGCGGGTTTGGGGCTGCGCGTGCACGGCAACCAGCTCGGTCCGGGTCCGGGCGTGCGCCTCGCGGTGGAACTCGGCGCGGCCAGCGTTGACCACTGCACCCACCTCACACGGTCCGATGTGGACAGTCTGGCGGGCTCGGAGACGGTGGCGACGCTGCTACCCGCGTGCGACCTCTCGACCCGCCAACCGCTGCCTGACGCCCGTGCGCTGATCGACGCGGGCGCGACGGTGGCGCTGGCCTCCAACTGCAACCCGGGTTCCTCGTACACCTCGTCCATGGCGTTCTGTGTCGCCACAGCGGTGTTGCAGATGCGGATGAGCGTCGCGGAGGCGGTGCGCGCGGCGACCTGGGGAGGCGCGCGTGCGTTGCGCCGCGAGAGCGGGGACGGCGCGGTCGGCGTGATCCGCGTGGGCGCGCGGGCGGACCTGCACGTGCTCGACGCGCCTTCGACCACGCACCTCGCCTATCGCCCCGGAGTCCCGCTCACCCACTCCGTCTACCGCAAGGGCACCCGCCTCGCGTAACAACCCGGCCATTCGCGGGCTTATGGACGCTTTTGAGCGCTGAGAACGGTCCATAAGCCCGCGAATGGCGGTAGGTCAGTCGTCCTCGTCGTCGCGGGCCAGGAAGGTGGCCAGGCGCTCGATCGGGGTCTCGAAGTCCGGGTTCAGGTCCACGAAGGCGCGCAGGCGGTCGGCGAGCCAGGAGAGGGTGACCTCCTCCTCGCCGCGCCGCTGCTCCAGCTCCTCGATGCCGCGGTCGGTGAAGTACAACGCAACTGCTCCCCTCGGAGACGGCCGAGCCGCCGGATCCCTGGGGACCCGGCGGCTCGGTGGCACAACTGCTGAGGTTACTCGAAGGCCTTGTTCATCAGCTCGGCCTGCTCGACGTCGTGCACCTTGCCGGAACCGGCGGACGGGGCCGCCATGGCACGGCGGGACACCCGGCGGATGCCGGAGAGGCGGTCGGGCACGAGCTCGGGCAGCGCCAGGCCGAAGTACGGCCACGCACCCTGGTTCGCCGGCTCCTCCTGGACCCAGCGGACGTCCGTGGCGTTGGGGTAGCGCTCCAGCGCCTGGGTGAGCTTCTTGTACGGCACCGGGTAGAGCTGCTCGATCCGCACGATGGCGGTGTCGGTGGCGCCGCGCTTCTGCCGCTCGGCGTTGAGCTCGTAGCTGATCTTGCCGCTGCAGAGCAGGACCTTGCGGACCGCAGCGGGGTCGCTCACCAGCGGGTCGTCCAGCACCGAGTGGAACTTGCTGCCTTCCAGGAACTCCTCGACCGGGCTGGTCGCGGCCTTCAGGCGCAGCATGGACTTCGGCGTGAACACCACCAGCGGGCGGTTGATGCCGTCCAGCGCGTGGCGGCGCAGCAGGTGGAAGTAGTTCGACGGGGTGGACGGGACCGCCACCGTCATCGAACCCTCGGCGCACAGCTGCAGCCAGCGCTCGATGCGGCCCGAGGTGTGGTCCGGGCCCTGGCCCTCGTGGCCGTGCGGCAGCAGGATCACCACGTCCGAGCGCTGGCCCCACTTGGCCTCGCCGGAGGAGATGAACTCGTCGATGATCGGCTGCGCGCCGTTGACGAAGTCACCGAACTGCGCCTCCCACAGCACCAGCGCGTTCGGGTTGGCCACGGAGTAGCCGTACTCGAAGCCCAGCGCCGCGAACTCCGACAGCGCGGAGTCGTAGACCAGGAACTTGGCCTGGTCCTCGGTGAGGTTCTGCAGCGGGGTGTACTCCTGGCCGCTCTTGCGGTCGATCAGCACCGAGTGCCGCTGCACGAACGTGCCGCGCCGGGAGTCCTGACCGGCCAGCCGGACCGGGCGGCCCTCGGCGACCAGCGAGCCGAACGCCAGCAGCTCGCCGAACGCCCAGTCGACGCCGCCCTCGCGGGCCATCTTCGCGCGGCGCTCCAGCACCGGCTTGACCCTCGGGTGCGGGCTGAAGCCCTCCGGCAGGTTGACGTGCGCGTCGGCGATGAGCTCCAGGGTCTCGCGGCTGATCGCCGTTGGCACCTTGGTCGGGATCACCTGGCTGGACTCCACCGAGCCGCTGGGGGCGGCCTGGTGCTTCTCCAGCTCGCGCACCTCGTTGAAGACGTGCTCCAGCTGGGTGGCGTAGTCCTTCAGCGCGCTCTCGGCCTCCTCGACGGAGATGTCGCCGCGGCCGATCAGCGCCTCGGTGTAGCCCTTGCGGACGCTGCGCTTGGTGTCGATCACGTCGTACATCGCCGGCTGGGTCATCGAGGGGTCGTCGCCCTCGTTGTGACCGCGACGGCGGTAGCAGACCATGTCGATGACGACGTCCTTGCCGAACGCCTTGCGGTACTCCACCGCGAGCTTGGCGACCCAGACACACGCCTCGGGGTCGTCGCCGTTCACGTGGAAGACCGGCGCGTCGATCATCTTCGCCACGTCGGTGCAGTACTGGCTGGAGCGCGAGGACTCCGGCGCGGTGGTGAAGCCGACCTGGTTGTTGACGACCACGTGCAGCGTGCCGCCGGTGCGGTAACCGCGCAGCAGGGCCAGGTTCAGCGTCTCGGCGACCACGCCCTGACCGGCGAACGCCGCGTCACCGTGCAGCAGGACCGGCAGCACGGTGAAGCCCTCGCCGCCCTTGTCCAGGATGTCCTGCTTGGCCCGGACGATGCCCTCCAGGACCGGGTCGACCGCCTCCAGGTGCGAGGGGTTGCAGGTCAGCGAGACCTTGGTCTCCCCGTCGCCGAACATGCGGAAGTACTTGCCCTCCGCGCCCAGGTGGTACTTCACGTCGCCGGAGCCGTGCGCCTGGCCCGGGTCGAGGTTGCCCTCGAACTCCCGGAAGATCTGCGAGATCGGCTTGCCGACGATGTTGGCGAGCACGTTGAGGCGGCCGCGGTGCGGCATGCCGATGACGACCTCGTCCAGGTCCTGCTCCGCGGCCTTGTCCAGCACGGCGTCCAGCAGCGGGATGACGGTCTCGCCGCCTTCGAGCGAGAACCGCTTCTGCCCGACGTACTTGGTCTGCAGGAAGGTCTCGAACGCCTCGGCCGCGTTGAGCTTGCTCAGGATGTAGGTCTGCTCGGCGCGGTCCGGCTTGGTGTGCGGGACCTCGATGCGCTCCTGCAGCCACTGGCGCTCATCCGGCTTGAGGATGTGCATGTACTCGACGCCGATGGTGCGGCAGTAGGAGTCGCGCAGCACGCCGAGCACGTCGCGCAGCTTCATCCGCTCCTTGCCGGAGAAGCCGCCGACCGCGAACTCGCGGTCCAGGTCCCACAGGGTCAGGCCGTGCGAGAGCACGTCCAGGTCCGGGTGCTTGCGCTGGCGGTAGTTCAGCGGGTCGGTGTCGGCCATCAGGTGGCCGCGGCTGCGGAAGGCGTCGATCAGCTCCAGGACGCGGGCGGTCTTGTCGACCGCGCCCTCGGGGATGTCGGTGACCCAGCGGATCGGCTCGTACGGGATGCGCAGCGAGGCGAAGATCTCGTCGTAGAAACCCTCCTCGCCCAGCAGCAGCTGGTGCACCCGGCGCAGGAACTCGCCGGACTCGGCGCCCTGGATGATCCGGTGGTCGTAGGTGGACGTCAGCGTGATGATCTTGCTGATGCCCATCTTGCCCAGGGCCTTCTCGCTGGCGCCCTGGAACTCCGCCGGGTACTCCATCGCGCCGACGCCGATGATCGCGCCCTGGCCGGCGGTCAGTCTCGGCACCGAGTGGTTGGTGCCGATGGTGCCCGGGTTGGTCAGCGAGATCGTGGTGCCGGAGAAGTCGTCCGTGCCGAGCTTGCCGCCACGGGCCTTGCGGATCAGGTCCTCGTAGGCCTGCAGGAACTGCGCGAAGTTCATCGACTCGCAGCCCTTGATGGAGGCCACCACCAGCGAGCGCTGGCCGTCCTTGCCCGGCAGGTCGATCGCGAGCCCGAGGTTGACGTGCTCCGGCGTCACCAGGTTCGGCTTGCCGTCGACCGAGGAGAAGAACCGGTTCATGTTCGGGAAGGCCTCAAGCGCCCTGACCACGGCGAAGCCGATCAGGTGCGTGAAGGAGACCTTGCCACCCCTGGTGCGCTTGAGGTGGTTGTTGATCACGATCCGGTTGTCGGCGAGCAGCTTCGCGGGGACGGCGCGCACGCTGGTCGCGGTGGGAACACTGAGCGACTGCTCCATGTTCTTCGCGATAGCGGCGGCGGCGCCGCGCAGCTGCTTGTGCTCCTCGCCCGCGCCGGCGGGCTTGACCGGCGCCGCGTTCGCGGCCTTGGTCGGCGTGGGCTTGGCGGCCGCCTTGGCAGGGGTGGCGGGCTTGGTGGCCGGGCTCGCCGCCGTGGCGGGAGCCGCCGTTCCGTTCACCGCCTCGGCGGACGCGGGCTGGCTCGCCGGAGCCGGCTTCGTCGTGGTGCTGCCGTTGCCGGTCGCCACCTTCTGGGCGGTGGGCTTGTAGTCGGCAAAGAAGTCATGCCACGCGGGGTCCACGGAGGAGGGGTCGTTGAGGAACTGCTCGTACATTTCCTCGACCAGCCACTCATTGGGGCCGAATTGTGACGCAGTACTGCTGCTGGACACGGCCGCTGCTCGCCTCTATCCATCTGCTCGGGGTACAGACACAGGTGTTGTCAAGGCTAGCCCTCCGCGTCGCACGGGTGGTACACGGTCGGACTCCTCTGGTGAGGGCTGGCTCACAGAATCGTTTACCTGATCGATTCCGAAGTGTAGGAGCCTCAAGGCTTCCTCAAGCCACTTCGCTGCCGGTGGCCGGCTCAGCAGCCGGATCTTCGGAAGCCCCGGCCCGCCACAGCCGCGCATAGGCTCCGTCGCTGCGCAGCAGCTCGGCGTGGGTGCCCTGCTCGATCACGCGCCCGTCCGCGAGCACCACGATCCGGTCCGCCCGCGCGGCCGTGGCCAGCCGGTGGGCCACGACGAACGTGGTCCTCCGCGAAGCCACCCGATCGGTACCGCCGCCCGGCCCCGCGAGCAAATCTTCGGTCGCAGCCAAAACGGCGGCCTCGGTGGCGGGGTCGAGCGCGGCGGTCGCCTCGTCCAGCAGCACCAGGTCCGGGTCCACCAGCTCCGCCCGCGCCAGCGCCACGAGCTGGCGTTGCCCGGCGGACAGGCCCTGCCCGCGCTCGCCGACCTCCTGGCGGAAGCCGTGGCTCAGGCGGGCGACCATCGGCAGCGCGCCGACCGAGCGCACCGCCGCCTCGATCTCCGCGGGACCGGCGTCCGGCCTGCCGTAGCCGACGTTGTCCGCGACCGTGCCGGAGAACAGGTGCGCCTCCTGGGGCACCACGCCCAGCCTGCTCCGGTAGCCGGACAAGGCGTACTCGCGCACGTCGACGCCGTCGACCAGCACCGTGCCCTCGGTGACGTCGTAGAACCGCGCGATCAGCTTGACCAGCGTCGACTTGCCCGCGCCGGTCGCGCCGACCAGGGCGACGGTCTCCCCGGGGCGGACGTGGAGGTCGATCCCGGACAGCGCGGGCCGGTCGGTGCCCGCGTAGCGGAAGCCGACGCCGCGCAGCTCGACCTCCCCGCGCAGCCGGCCGGGCGTCTCGCGCGGGTGCTCCGCCTGCGGGACCGTGGTCGGGGTGCGCAGAAGGTCGCCGATGCGCCGCAGGCCGATCTTGGCCTGCTGGTAGCCGTCGAAGACCCCGGACAGCTGCTGGACGGGGGAGAAGAACAGCGCCAGGTACAGCAGGAAAGCCAGCAGCACGCCCGGCGTCAGCTCACCCGACGCGACCCGGAACGCGCCCACCGCGAGCACCGCCGCCTGCACCAGGTCGGACAGCAGCGTGACGAACGGGAAGTAGGTTGCGATGTAGCGCTGCGCCCGCAGCCGGGAGCGCCGGTAGGCGTCGCTGCGCTCGGCGAAGTCCGCCGCCGAGCGCTCCTCCCTGGTGTACGCCTGGGCCACCCGCAGGCCGGAGACGTTCTCCTGGAGGTCGGCGTTGACCGCGCTGACGCGCTCCCGCGCCTCCGCGTAGGCGACCGAGGACACCCGCCGGAACACCAGGGTGGCCACCAGCAGCACCGGCAGCGCGGCGAGCGCCACCAGCGCCAGCTCCGGATCGGTGATGATCAACGCCGCTGAGATGCCGACGACGGTGAGCACGCTGACCACGGCGGTGGCCAGCCCCGTCTGCAGGAACGTCGAGAGCGCGTCGACGTCCGTCGTCATCCGGGTCATGATCCGCCCGGCGAGCTCGCGCTCGTAGTAGTCCAGCCCGAGCCGTTGCAGGTGGGCGAAGCTGCGCACCCGTAACAGGTAGAGCACCGTCTCGCCGGTGCGCGCGGTGACCACGGTCTGGATCGCCGTCACGACGGCGGCGAGGACGACGACGGCGACCCCGACCAGCGTCGCCGCCCACAGCGCGCTGGACACGCCCGCGGAGACGCCGTTGTCGATGCCGTGCCGGAACAGCGTCGGCAGCGCGATGGAGGAGAGCGCGTCGACGGAGACGCCGACGACCGCCAGCGCCAGCGGCCACCGCACCACGCGCAGCAGTCGCCGCAGCCGGAAACCCGGATCGGGGGCGCGGGGGTCGGTGCCGCCGAGCTGCGGGGAGTCGGTCGCGTCGGGCAGGGCCGCGACCCGCGCCAGCAGCTCCGGTGTCGGTGGCAGCGCGCCGAGCGCGCCGGACATCCCGCCGCCGCCCCTGGGCCCGCCGGTACCGAGCCGAGAGCCGGCCATGCGCGCAGCGAACGTTTCGTTCGCGGCGTTTTCTGCCTCGGTGGCCGGCCACAACGCCGGCGTGATCCCGTCCGGCCCCGGTTCGAGGTCGGTCTCGGCGCGCGCCGCCTCCGGGTCCTCGATCGCTTCGCCTGGCCCCGCCAGCAGGGCGCGGAACAGGCCGCAGCGCTGCTCCAGCTCCGCGCGCGTGCCCACGTCGACCAGCCGCCCCTGGTCGAGCACGGCGATCCGGTCGGCCAACGCCAGCGTCGACCGCCGGTGGGCGATCAGCAGCGTGGTCCTGGTGGCGGTGACCGCGCGCAGCGTCGAGTGGATCGCCGCCTCGGTGGCCGGGTCCACCGCCGAGGTCGCGTCGTCGAGCACGAGCACCCGCGGGTCGGACAGCAACGCCCGCGCCAGGGCCACCCGCTGCCGCTGCCCGCCGGAGAGGGTGAGCCCGCGTTCGCCGACGAGGGTGTCGTAGCCGTCGGGCAGACCGGTGATGAACTCGTGCGCCTCCGCGGCCCGTGCGGCGGCTTCGACCTCGTCGTCGGTGGCGTCCGGCCTGCCGTAGGCGATGTTCGACCGGACCGAGTCGGAGAAGAGGAACGCCTCCTCGAACACCACGCCGATCGCGCCGCGCAACGAGGCGGTCCGCAGCCGCCGCACGTCCAGCCCGCCGAGCCGGACCGCGCCGTCCTGCACGTCGTAGAACCTCGGCAGCAGGAGGGAGACCGTGGACTTGCCGGAGCCAGCGGTGCCCACCAGCGCCAGCGTCTCGCCGGGGGCGACGCTCAGCGACACCCCGTCCAGCACCGGCTCGCTGCGGGTGTAGCCGAAGCGGACCCCGTCCAGCTCCACCGCGAGCGGACCGGCGGGCGGGTCGACCGCGCCGGGGTCCTCGCGCACCTCGGGTTGGGAGTCGATCAGCTCGTAGACCCGCTCAACGCCCGCCCTGGCCAGCTGGCCGCTCACCAGCAGGCTCGACAGCATCCGCGCCGGACCGACCAGGCCCGCGATGTAGGTGGCGAAGGCCAGGAAGGTGCCGAGGCTGACCTGCCCGCTCATCGCCAGCGTCCCGCCGAAGCCGAGCACCGCGACCTGCCCCAGCGCGGGCAGCGCCGCCATCAGCGCGGACGGCTTCGCGGTCAGCCGGGCCGCGCGCATCCGCTCCGCGAACAGCCGCTGCGCGGCCGACTCCAGGCCGGAGACCTCGCGCGCCTCCTGGCCGAAGCCCTTGACCACGCGGACGCCGGTCACCGTCTCCTCGACGTGCTGGGCGATGTCGGCGGCGCGTTGCTGCGCCGACCAGGTCGCGGGGAACAGCACCGTCCTGCTGCGCACGCCGATCACCACCACGGCGGGCAGCACGACCAGCGCCACCGCCGTCAGCAGCGGGGACAGCCAGAGCATCGCGCCGAGCGCCACCACGGCGAAGACCAGCTGGCCGGTCGCCAGCGGCAGCATCGCCAGCAGCGACTGCACCAGTTGGAGGTCGGTGATCGCGCGCGAGACGACCTGGCCGGTGCGCATCGCGTCCTGCTTGCCGCCGTCCAGCCGCTGCACCGAGGCGAAGACCTCGCGCCGCAGGTCGTGCTGGACGTCGAGGGACAGCCGTCCGCCCTGGTAGCGGCGGACGAACGCGGTGCAGAACGCGAGCAGCGCCAGTCCCGCGAGCAGCCCGGCCAGCCAGCCGAGGTCGGCGGTGCGCCCGGCGACGGCGTCGTCCACCGCAGCCTTGGTCAGCAGTGGCCCGACCGCCTGCAACCCCACGCCGAGCGCGGACGCGCCGAAGGAGGCGAGCACCACGCGGGGATGCCGCCAGCTCGCCGAGGTGAGTCGGCGGATCCAACCGGGAGCGGGGGGTGAGTGGGGGTCGGGCACGGAATCCAGGCTATGCCCGGCCCCCGACAGTCACGTGATGTCGCGCTGCTTGGCCACCATCGACCCGGCGAGGACCACGACGACGGTGTAGCCGAGGAAGACCAACGCGCTGCCCCACCAGATCGGCCCGCCGTCGGCGAGCCCCGCCCGCAGCTGGGAGACCAGCGGCGAGTCGGCCAACCGGGCGGGCAGGTCGCCGAAGAACAGGCTCAGCGCGAGGTCCATGGTCATGCTGTTGCCCGCCGTGTACGGCAGGAACGGCGCGATCTCCTCGGCGCCCTGGGAGCGCAGGATCGCCGACAGCGCGCCCTCGGCGAGCTGGGTGTAGAGCACCAGGCCGAGCACGGCGCCGAGCTGGCTGCTCACCAGCGAGCCGAGTCCGACGCCGAACAGCGCCCACAGCACCGAGGAGATCACCCCGACCGCGCAGATCGCCAGCCACGACACCAGGCTGGGGAAGCCGTCGCCGCCGGAGCCGAGCACCGCGCCGATCGAACCGAACACCGCGGCCGTCACGCCGTAGAGCGCGCCCAGCACCGCGTACGCGATCAGCTTCGCCACCAGCACCGAGTCCCGCGAGCCCGCGGTGAGGTAGGTGGTGGTGATCGTCCGGTGCCGGAACTCGCCGGTCACCGCGATCACGCCGACCAGCGCGGAGAACAGGGTGCCGAAGGTCAGCCCGCTGGCGAAGGTCGGCAGCGCGAGCGGGATCTGCCCGTCGATGTCCTGGATGTTGATGCCCAGCGTGCCCAGCCAGGCCCCGCCCGCGGCGAAGGCCAGCGTGACCAGCGCGCCGGGGATGAGCATGCCCCACCACAGGTTGGTGGAGAAGATCTTGCGGAACTCCGCCTTCACCAGCCCGTTCACGCCGCACCGCCCCCGAAGCCGCCTGCCTGCCCCTGTCCCTGGTCCGGCTGCTGGACGCCGCTGGTGAGCTGGAGGAACATCCGCTCCAGGTCGGCCTGCTCCTCCTGCATGCCGTAGATCGCCACGCCCGCGGCGAGCGCGATGTCGGCGACCTGCTTGGTGTGCGTCCCGGTGATCGCGAGCCTGCCGTCCTGGATGGTCTCCACGTCGGTGAGCCCCGCCTCGCGCAGCGCGTCGACCAGCGCGTGCGCGTCGGCGGGCTGGACGAGCACCCGGCTGCGCTGCGACTTCCGCAGGTTCTCCAGCGGGCCCTGGTAGCGGGTCTGCCCGGCGCTGATGATCACGACCTGGTCCACGGTCTGCTCGACCTCGGCCAGCAGGTGGCTGGAGACCAGGACCGTGCGCCCGCTGCGGGCGAAGGACTGCATGAAGGTGCGCAGCCAGGCGATGCCCTCCGGGTCCAGCCCGTTCGCGGGTTCGTCCAGCACCAGCACCTGCGGGTCGCCGAGCAGCGCGGTGGCCAGCGCCAGGCGCTGCCGCATGCCCAGCGAGAACTCGCCGGCCCTCCGGTTGGCCGCGGTGGTCAGGCCGACCAGGTTCAGCACCTGCTCCACCCGCTCGTCCGGCAGTCCGGCCGCGGCGGCGAAGCAGCGCAGGTGGGCCCGCGCGGAGCGGGTGGGGTGGAAGCTCTGCGCCTCCAGCACCGCGCCCACCACGGTGGCCGGGTTGCCCAGCCGCTCGAACGGCTGCCCGTTGATCGTCGTACCGCCCGAGGTGGGCCGGACCAGCCCGAGCAGCATGCGCAGGGTGGTGGTCTTGCCAGCCCCGTTCGGACCGAGGAACCCGGTGACAGAGCCGGGCTCCACGGTGAAGCTGAGGTCCTGCACCGCGGTGACGGGCCCGAACCGTTTGGTCAGGTTCTGCACCACGATCCGGCCAGTGCCGTCGTGCACGTGTCCCTCCACGTGAGCTCTGCGGGTAGTGCGCGGCCCGGCTCGGGCGCCGGGGACCTGGCCATCCTGCCGCATCCCGCGTGGTGGGGTGGTGCGGTTCTACTCGTCGAGGGCGTGTCTGGGCTTCGCATCGTCCTCGGGCGCCGCCGGGACGACCGGGATCTCGGCGGTGGTCTCGGCCGGGGTCTCCGGGACCGGGATCGGGCCGGTCACCTCGACCGCCGCGATCGTCTCGACGACGAGGAAGTCCTCCTCGGCGCGCACCGAGTCGGCCGGGCGCATGTCCTTGACCAGGCCGATGACCTCGAACTCCGCGTTGGCGTCGGCGTTGGTGTCGCCGTCGGCGCGGACGAGCACCGCGGCCGGGTCCTGCTCGCTGATCACGTCCACGTCGCTGACACCGCCGACCGCGCGCAGCCGCCTGGTGAAGGGGTTGCGCACCGAGGCGCGCCGTTCGCGGTGGGTGGTGCCGTCGCCGATCAGGTGCCGGTGTGCCATCAGCCACACCTGGCAGGGCCAGCGCCGCCTGCGCAACCCGCTGGGACAGGCGCGGCAGCGGCCGTCCTCGTCGCGCTGGTGCACGGTCAGCAGCAGCCGCCAGCCCTCGGCCAGCCGTTGGAGCTCGGCGCGCGCGAGCGGCAGCAGGGCGGAGGCGTCGCCTGTCTCGGCCGCCTGGTCGAGCATGGCCAGCCGCATCAGCACCGCTTGGCGCATCGGGTCTTCCATCGGCCTCATCCTCTCGGGTCCCCGGTCTCGGCCGCGGCGTCGCTGGCGGTGCCGAGCGTCCGGTGTAGGCGGTGGGTCTGCTGCGCGGAGAGCACCGCGGTGCCGCCGGGCGGGGCGACCACGAGCACCTGGTCCTCCTCGACGAGCACGGTGACCGACCGGTCCCTGCCGAAGGGATCGCCGCAGTCGACCCACCAGCGCTGGTCGTGGTCGCTCATCGCGGATCCGGATCTGCGCGCGGCGCCCGCCGAACCCTCGCGTTCGGACACCCCGGCTCGGTCACTGGCAAGACATCGGCCGGGGGTGCCGCGGCGTACAGGCCGACGGCGGCAAAATCACCCTGTTGCCCCAATTGGCTCTCCCGGGACTGCGGCTTCCGGGGTGTCCCTGATCAAAAGTGTCCTAGGTGTTGCACCCGGGCTGGTGGCTACCGCGTAAACTCCACCGTGGCGGCCTGCTCCCGGTAACCCCCAGGCTGGTTGAGCAGGCCGCCCCTTCCTTCCCTCTCCTGTCCCGCCAGTGCACCCGTCGGGTTCGAAATATCTTACTTGCGAAGACTCTTTGGTCGGGAGTTTGATGGCGGCATCGACCTAGGGAGGAAGTCGTGCGAGTTCTGTTCGCGTCGTCACCCGGCCTCGGCCACCTGTTCCCGATGATCCCGCTCGCCTGGGCGCTGCGGTCGGCCGGCCACGACGTGCTGGTGGCCACCACCGGCGACGCGGTGCAGCGGGCGGCGCAGGCCGGGCTGCCCGCCGTGGAGGCCGCGCCGCACCTGGACGTCGAGAAGTTCTTCTCGTCCCCGCAGCAGGCGAAGTTCGGGGACTGGGCCAGCCTGCGCAAGCTGTTCCTGGAGCAGCCGGAGAAGGCGATGGAGATCGTCGCGGAGCGGTTCGCCCAGCTCGGCGACCAGCTCGCCGACGGCATGCTCGCCGCGGCCCAGGGTTGGGGACCGGACCTGGTGGTGTTCGAGCAGATGGACTCCGCGGGCCCGTTCGTCGCCGCGAAGCTCGGGATTCCCGCCGTGCAGCACAACTTCGGTGCTTCGCGCGGTAGCGGCGAGGTGGCGATGTTCGCCAAGCACACCGCGGCCTACGACCGGCACGGCGCCACCCGGCCGACCGAGGCCGCCGCGATCATCGACATCGCCACGGCGGGTCTCGGCACGGCTCAGCTCGGCTGGCCGATGCGCTACGTGGCCTACAACGCAGGCGGTGTGCTGCCGGAGTGGTTGCTGGCCAAGCGGGACCGTCCGCGAGTGTGCGTCACCCTCGGAACCGTCGTCGGCAGGCTGTCCGGCGTCGGCGCGCTGGGCGCGGTCGTCGAAGCCGCCCGCGAGGTCGACGCGGAGTTCGTCTTCGCGCTCGGCGGCACCGACGCCTCCGAGCTCGGCGAGCTGCCGGACAACGTGCGCGTCGCGGAGTGGATCCCGCTGAACGCCCTGCTGGAGCACTGCGACGCGATCGTGCACCACGGCGGCTCCGGCAGCACCTTCACGTCGCTGACGGTGGGGGTGCCCCAGCTGCTGATCCCGCACGGCGCCGACCAGTTCGACAACGCGAAGATGGTGCGGGACGCGGGTATCGGCCTGTGGCCCGAAGAGTCCACTGTGGACGCTTCGCACCTCGCGCGGTTGCTGGAGGACAAGGAGATGCGGGCCGCGTGCGAGCGGCTCCGCGCCGAGAACGCGGTCAGACCGCTGCCGTCGGAGGTCGTGGCCAAGCTCGTCGACCTGGTGGGCTGAGGCCGGAGAAACAGCGGCGCCGGTTGTCGCGGTGAGTGCGACAACCGGCGCTGACGTGCGTCGTGGTCAGGCGCGCATCACGGTGGAGATGGGGATGCGCGCGGCCCGGAGCGCGGGGATGAGGCCGCCGAGCAGGCCCGCGACCAGACCGGCGACCACTCCGGCCATGCCCGCCTCCCACGGGAACGACATCTCCGCGATCGTGGGCATCCTGCTGCTCAGCATCGACGCGGCCACCTCGAAGCCCAGCATGCCCGCGCCGATCGCCGCCAAGGCGGTGAGCAGCCCGGTCAGCAGTGTCTCCGCGAGCACGATGCCGGTGAGCAGCATCCGCGAGGTGCCGACCGCCCTGCGCAGCGCGAACTCCTCGACCCGTTCGCCGACCGTCGCCAGGCCGACGTTGAGGATCCCGGCGACGCCGATCAGCAGCACCAGGCTGGCCATGCCGAGGAAGATCATCTTCATCAGGTTGATCTGCGAGGCCATCCGCTTCTTGGCGTTGATGACCTGGGAGTGCATGCTCTCGACGTCCGCGCCCGCCGCGGCGAGCCGGGCCCGCAACGTCTGCTCGACGCCGTCGTTGCCGGGGGTGAGGTAGACCATCTGGGAGCCACGGCCGCTGTTGCCGTAGGAGCCCATGCCGCTGGTGCCGGTCTTGTTCGCGGGCGCGGGGGTGGCCGCGGGAGCGGGCATCCAGTTGTCCAGCTCGTCCGCCCGCACGTAGGCGTTGGCGCTGTACTCCTGCCCGTCGTCGACGACCCCGATGATCTGCGGCGTGGAGTTCTTCAGCGCGCCCTCGACGCGCAGCTCCGCCGGGATCCTGTTGTTCTTGAAGCCCTCCGCGGCACCGAGGTTGACCACGATGCGCGGGGACAGCGACGGGGCGGAGTCGAGGTCCAGCCATTGTCCCGAGACCATCCGGTACGGCCGGAACTGGCGGATGTCACCGACGAGCTTGGTCATCCGCAGCTCGATCGCGGCGCCCTTCGGCGGTTCCTTGTCGGTCCTGGGTTTGCTGGTGCACGCCCCGCTGGCGTCGCAGGTGTAGGTGTAGCGCGAGCTGCCGCCGTAGGAGCCGCCGTACTTCGGGTTGAGCGACATGGCGCCGGGGTTGAGCGGGGTCACGTTCGGCTCACCGAGGGTGGCCGTCGTGGTCTCCACCGCGACCGCGCCCTGCTTGCCCCGCAACGCCTCCTTGGTGATCACCGAGGTTTGGTCGTGCTGCGGCAGGGAGAGCACCGCCGTGCCGTCCCTTCCCTGCGACATCTCGATGTCGGCCAGCATGGCGCGTTCGGCGACCTGACCGCCCGCCTGCACGGTGACCACGGCCAGCACACCGAGGAACAGGCTCACCATGGACAGCAGCGTCCGGAGCTTGCGGGCGCGGATGCCCTGGCCGCCGATGATCAGGGAGGACCGGAGCTTGCCGGACATCCGGATCACGTGAGCACCCTCTCGTTCGCCTGCGAGAGCCGTCCCTCCGACAGCCGCATCACCCTGGCCATCCGGTCGGCGTGCTGCCGGTCGTGGGTCACCAGGATCAGCCCGCAGCCCTCGTAGGTCGCCGACAGCAGCACGTCGATGACGAGCTCGGCGGTCTCGGTGTCCAGCGCGCCGGTCGGCTCGTCGGCCAGCAGGATCTTGGGCTCCCGCACCAGCGCCCGCGCGATGGCCACCCGCTGCTGCTCACCGCCGGAGAGCCGGGTCGGCTTGTTCTTGGCGAGGTGGGCGATGCCGACCTTCTCCAGCGCCGCCATGACTTTGGCCTTGCGCTTGCGCGCTGACAACCAGCCCTGGCCGTTGACCAGCGCCATGGCCACGTTCTGCGCGGCGGTGAGGTGCTTGAGCAGGAAGAAGCGCTGGAAGACGAAGCCGAACTCGGAGCTGCGCAGCACCGCCGCCTTGCGCTCGGGCAGTGCGGTGATGTCGTTGCCGTTGAGCAGGTACTGCCCGCCGTCGGCCCGGTCGAACAGGCCGAGCAGGCTCAGCAGGGTGGACTTGCCGGAGCCGGAGCGGCCGAGCACCGCGACGCTGTCTCCCCTGTGGACGGTCAGGTCGACGCCCGCGAGGATCTGCCGGGGCTCCTCCTGGCCCTTGAGCGTCTTGGTGATCCCGTTCAGCTGGATGAGCGCCGTCATCTGGACCCCGGAGCGGAGCTGGAGCCGCCGGACTTGCCGCCGGGGCCCGCCGGCAGGTTGGGGCCGGGCACCGCGACGGTCTCGTCGCCGGTGAGGCCGGACTTGATCTCGACCACCTTGCCGTCGGTGAGGCCGAGCTCGACCTCGACGGTCCTGCGGCTGCCGCCGGTGACCACGTCGACCTTGCCGCGGCCTGAGGTGCCCGCCACCGCCTCGACCGGCAGCACCAGGGTGTTGGTGGCGCGGTCGGTGACGACCTCGACGGTCGCCGCGCTCCCGTTGATCATCTTCACGTCGGTCGGCGCGGTGCACACCAGGCGCAGGCCGGTCGGCTCCGACGGGGTCGGGCCGGTCTGGGTGCCGCCGGGCTTGCCGCCGGGGGCGGGCTTGGTCCCGCTCGGCTGGGTCTTCTTGGCGTCCTCGCCCGCCGGGTCCGGCTCCGGGGCCGGGATGCTGCCGGCGGGCATCGCCGCGATGGTGCCGAGCACCGAGCACGGGAACGGGCCGGGGCCGTTGGTGATCTGGGCCTCGACGGAGCTCAGCGCGCCGGAGAGCTTGTACGCCTGGTCGCCGTCGATCTCCGCGACGATGCCGTAGCCGGCGTAGCGCGCCGAGACCACCGGCATGCCCGCGGTCACCGAGGAGCGGTCCTCGACCAGCCTGCCGCTGAAGGTCGACTTCGCCGGGACGCTGATGGTGCTGGCGAGGCGGCTGCCCGAGAAGACCTGCGCCACCTTGGTCGCCTTGGTCGGCGTGCCCTTGGGCGGCTCGAACTCCAGGTACCGCACTTCACCGTTGACCGGGGTGACCAAGCCGAAAACCGGGTTCATGGTGACCTTGCCGCTCAGGCTCACCTTGTTCGTGAGGCTCTGGCGCGTCACTTTCGCCGTTGTCACGGTCGTTCCGCGGGGTGCGAGCTCGGGATTGGACTCCGGCTTCTCCGAGCCGCCGCACGCCGTCGCCACGGCCGTGACCACGGCCAATCCGCCTAGACGGAGAATTATCGTTTTCCGCACCACTGTCCCCAACTCGATCGTGACCGGTTTCCGCCGGTATCTCTCCAGACGCCCGGTCGGGGAACAGGTTGCACGAAACCGAGCCAAGTCGAAAATCCTGAACCTGCGTGGCCGGAATGCGCACCACAGGCACATCCGGTCGTGCCGGCCGATGACGGTGACCGAACGCGCAGGTGAACAAAGAGGGGTCGGCGTCGTGGCCGGGACCGGGGGCGGTAGACATTGCCCTACTGGCACGGACAAGGAGGACCCAACCATGGGCGGCGTGATCATCAGCGAACCGGAGCCCGGCTCCCCGATCGAGGACCTGCCCTGGGTCGTCGTGTTCCAGTCCCTCGACGAGGCCTGGGACTCCTTCACCTGCGGCCCGTACGAGCGCGACCACGCCATCGCGCTCGCCGAGGCCGTCGCGGTCGAGGAGGACGACGTGCTCGCCGCGGTCGAGCCGCTGCTGCCCGCGCTGGAGCCGGCGGACATCCTCGCCGACATCGCCGAGCTGCGCGAGGTCAACGAGGCCGAGGCGGACGAGGAGGACGACGACGAGGATTCGGACGAGCTCGAAGAGTCCGAAGAGGACACCGACGAGGAGTCCGAAGAGGACGAGGAGGAGGCCGAGGAGCTGGAGATCACCGACATCGAGGTCCCCGACGCGGACGAGGTCCGCGAGGGCATGGCCCGTGTGGTGAACCGGCTGCTCGCCGACGCCTGAGTCCCGCCCGCCACAGGCGAGAAAGAGGCCCCGGGGTGAGGGTTCCCGGGGCCTCTTGGCACGTCAGGCGCTGATCAGGCGCCGGCCTGCTGGTAGAGCTGCTTGGCGGCGGAGTCGAACAGCGTGCCGTAGGTGACGGTGCGCCGGTCGGAGCGGCTGTTGACCGCCCACACCTTGTCCTCGGCGTTCAGCCACGCGCCGCCGCTCTGGCCGCCGATGCCGTTGCAGGCGATCTTCGCGTCGAAGGTCTGCACCGTCGCGGCGATCCCGCCGCAGGTGTACATCTCCTGGCCGGTGTAGGGCGACTCGGCCGGGTAGCCGTACATGTCGGTGTTCTGGTTCTTCTTGTCCTCGAAGACGACACCCTTGGCGCCGACGGTGTCGGTCAGCGTCTTGCCGCCCTGCGAGTCCACGGTGAAGGCCGCGTAGTCGACCGAGAAGTCCTGGCCGTTGCTGGAGATCCACTTCTGCGGGATGAAGGTCTTCTTCGCCGGCCAGGTGCCGTATGGCTTCTCGTTGTTGAGGAAGGCGGGCAGGAACGTCACGTTCTGCGCGGCGACGCCGTTGTAGTGCAGGCAGTGCGCCGCGGTCCACACCAGGTTCTTGTTGCCAGCCTCGACCGAGGTCGCCGAGCAGCTGGAGTTGCGGCCGCCGGTGGTGAACAGCAGCCTGCCGAGGCTGCGCAGCTTCGCGGAGGTGTAGGGGCCGGGCACCTTCTGGATCAGGGCCCGCTCGCCCGCCTCCGGTGCCGCGGGGCTGCCGTCGGGGGTGGGCATCGGCATCGGGTCGGCGGTCGCCTCGGCGATGCGCTCCGGCGTCCAGTACGCCGAGACCTCGGAGCTCGGCGCCTGTGCGCGCTCGGCGACGTCGGGCGAGCTCGCGACGGCCTGACCGGCCGGGGCGAGTGCGAGAACGGCGGCGGAGGCACCGAGGGCAACGAACAACCGATTCAGCTTCATATTCTCACCTTTGGCTCATGTGCAGGGTCATGAGGAATCCCACGGTAGGAAGCCGGCGGCCGCGTTAACCACGGCCGTTCGACGGTAATTGCTATCTACAAACTTGTTCTGCCTCGGCCCTGGGATTTGTCTTTTAAACTGAATAAGGCGAATTTCTGTGGCTGTCACCGCCGCGCGGCCGTCCCCGGTAGGCCGTTCGGCCCAGTACGACTGTCGTGCCCAGGCCATACTTGCGGCTTCGGCGGCCGAACGGCGCAGCTCAGGGGCTGGATCGACCGGCAGCGCCCAGGGCTTGTAATCGCTTTGTACCCGGCGTATGTCGCGCCCGTGGATGGTCTACTCCATGACGATCAGATACCGCGCGGCCGTCGCACTTGCGGCCACGACCGTCGTATTCGGAAGTTTCGGAACCGCCAGCGCGGCGCCGGGGTGGACCGTCACGCCCACCCCGAAGATCGCGCCCGCTTATGCGTTGACCGGTGGCTCGATGGCCAACGCGAGCTCCGGGTGGGCCGTCGGCAGCCAGATCGACCAGATGTGGGCGGGCACCGTCGCGCTGCGGTGGGACGGCAAGAACTGGCAGCGCACCGCGACCCCGAAGGGGCTCGCGCTCAGCGCGGTCGCGGCCACCTCGGAGAAGGGCGCCCTCGCGGTCGGTGTGAAGTCCGCGACGTCCAGCCTCGCCGCGCGGTGGGACGGCGCCAAGTGGGTCGAGCTGCCCTCGCCGACGCCCGGCGGCCTGCCCGCGGACGCGTACCCGCAGCTGAGCGCGATCTCGGCGCTGTCGGAGAACGACGCGTGGGCCGCGGGCTGCGCGCAGACCCCGGACTTCGCCAGCGGTGTGCCGATCCTCAACCGCTGGAACGGAAAGGCGTGGAGCGCGGTCTCGGTGCCCAAGCCGGCCAACGCGGACTTCGCGTGCCTGCGCGGGGTCACCGCGAAGTCCGCCAACGACGCCTGGGCGGTTGGCTACGCGGGGACCGCCTCGGGGCCCCGCCCGCTCACCTTGCACTGGGACGGTGCGAAGTGGACCGAGGTGGCGGCCGCGGCGACCGGCGCGCCGGAGGCCAAGTTCAGCAACGTCGTCATCAGCGGCAAGGACGTCTGGGCGGTCGGTTTCACCAGTGCCGATCCCAGTGACCCGAGGTCCTTCGCCCCGCACGCGCAGCGGTGGGACGGCAAGAGCTGGTCGATCACGCCGGTGCCGGTGAAGCAGGGCCTGCTCTACGGGGTCGCCGCCGACGGCAAGGGTGGTGTGTACGCGGGTGGCTACACCAGCAGCGCGGTGCCGGTCGCGGTGCGGTGGAACGGTTCGGCGTGGACCGAGGAGAAGGCCGGGATGCCCGCGCACGCGGTCCTGATGGGCATGGTCACGGTGCCGGGGACCTCGACGGTCTGGGCGCTCGGTGACGACGCGGAGGACCGGCAGCAGGGCTTCGCCGCGCGCCTCGGAGGCTGACAGGGGCCTCCCGTCCGCCGTTCGCGGGTCCGTGGCCGCGGGCCCGCGAACGGCAGAACGCTACTTTCTCTCAGGTTTCCCACAGGAAATACGGATGAGTAGCTCAGGTGGGGGTGTTTGGCTACGGGGGCGGGGCGGCCGGGACCACCGGACGCCCCGACCAACTTCCCACCCGGACAAGGCGAAAGGGAGCGAACTCCCCGCTCGGTCCACGTGGTGGGTGCGGCACGTGGGGCCGGTGCGGGTCGTTCGCTCCCTCTGCCTGGAACCGGGGTAGCGGGGACGTGGGGACGGGTGGGTCAGAAGCGGTAGACCGTGCCGGTCGACGCGGCCATGACGCACGGGTTGGCGTAGGTCGCCTTGTACGTCACGGGCTTGCCGCGCCAGAGGCCGGTGGCGCTGACCTCGAACGGGTCGTACTCCATGGTGCAGGCCACGCGGCGGTTGCCAGTGCCGAGCTTGGTGAAGTCGCCCTGGGCGAACTGGATCTCACGGCAGGCGTCCGCGGCCTTCGGGTGGGTGCCGCCCGAGGGGTTGCAGCTCAGCAGCGCGACCTTCGGGGCCTCGGAGGTGATGCCGTCGTGGGTGACGGTCAGCGTGAGCGCCGAGGGTGCGACGAGCTCGGCCGGGGCGGGGGTGGCCGCCGCGGTCGTCACGGGAGCGAGGAGCGCGACGCCGGTGACGGCAGCGCAGGAGAACAGACGAAGTACTCGCATAACGGATTGATTACCGGCATTCGCCGCACGAACGGCGGATTCTTCCGGCTTTGCACTAGATCGAGCGTCCCCCACCCGGGGGCGGTTGCGGAGCGCACACGCTCCGGGCGGGGGAGGATAGATCGTTTCAGTGTCGGGCGGTGGTCCTGGTCAGGGCGGCGCCGACGAGCGAGGCCACCGCGGTCATGCCCGCGGCGTTGGGGTGCACCGGAGCGGCGGGAGCCGTCGGCACCAGGCCCTCGACCCACTTCGTCCCCGGCAGCTGGCACACGTCGCGGCCCGTGCTCGGCGTGTAGGCGTCGACGTAGCCCACCCCGGCCGCGGCCGCCTGGTCGGCGAGCATCGTGTTCAGCACCTGCTCCAGCCCGTCCAGGTAGGCCACGTCGCCCCGCGCGATCGGCACCAGCGGCCAGCAACCGTTGGCCGGGGGCAGCAGCCGCAGGTAGCCGATCACGAGCACCTTGGCCTTGGGCGACTTCTGCTTGATGGTGTCGAGCATGGCGCGGAACTTCGGCGCGGTCTCGTTGATCCGCTGGACCAGCTTGTCGGTGCCCCCGACGGTGTGCTGGTCCTTGCACGGGGTGCCGAACGGGTTGAGCACGCTGGCGAGCGCGCACGTCGCGAGCACCGGCACGAAGCCGACGTCGTTGCCGCTCACGCTGACGGTCACCAGGTCGGTCTCCGGGGTGAGCGCGTTGAACTGCGGCGGGTTGCTGCCCAGCAGCACGTTCTGCGGCCCGGTCATGTTGTCGATGACCGCGCCGCTGCAGCTCACGTCGACGAAGGCGGCGGGCGTGATCTGCTTGGCCAGAAGCGACGGGTAGTTGCGGTCGGAGCGCAGGCACCCGATCGGGTCGGTGCGCTGACCGGGGATGAACGGACCGGCGGTGAACGAGTCACCCAGTGCGACGTAGCGCTGGATCGCCGGAGCCGCCGCGGCGGTCGCTGTCGTGCTGAGCGCGACCGTCGCCACAGCGATCGGGAGGACGAGCAAGCGGCGGAGCAGGGCAGACGCGGCCATGGGGTCCTCACAGCAGGGAGTGAGCAGGGGTTACTCCGGATGGTGATCGTCTGCTCACTCCGGGTCAATCGCGTGAAAGGTGGACCGTGCGAGGCCGATCGAGTGGTGCCGTGTAGCGATCTTGGGTGGCGCACAGCAGCCCGGGCAGCCAGCGCTTCGCCGCGAACAGCTCGATCTGGTCGGTGTGGTGCGGTGACCTGGGGTTGCTCGACTGCGAGTTGGCCAGCACGGTCCGCGCCTCAGGGCACGCCGTTCCGTTGAACCGCACGGCGAACAGGAAGCTCGTGCCGCCGTGCACCTGACCTTCGCGGTCGGTCTCGACGAGGTTGTAGACGCCGAGCTCGTTGGAGCCGCCGTGCACCGGGATGCGCCGACCGTCGCGCAGCGCGTACTGGTGGTCGCGGACCGGGGCGTCCGGCTCGTGTCCCAACTCGGCGGCTGCCTTGGTGAAGGCGGCTCGCACACGCGGGTGCTCGATGTCCAGCGAGCGCGGAGTCCGCACGGGGTCGGCGGGGTTGAACGGCACCAGCCAGGGAATGTCGCCGATCTCCTTCCAGAACCGGTCGAACAGCAGCGCGCCCCGGCTGTCGAGGTCGTTGCGGCGGTTCCACTTCGCGAGCGCCTTACAGGCGTTCTTGGCTTCTGGCATGGACTTGCACATGCGGAGCACGTCGTCGTTTGCGAGCTCGCCCATGAAGGACCGGTTGGACAGCACCACCTTCTGCGCGTCCTCCAGGCTCGTCACGCGTTCCCGCAAGCCCATCCGGGTGCGGGGCGAGCGCGCTGTGCCTTCGGTGCCGAAGACCCGGGGGAAGCCCGTGAGCGGCTGCTTGGCGCTGGTCAACCAGTGCGAGTCGTTCGAGTTCGACAGCTGGTCCCTGCTGATCAGGGAAGGCATCCGATGCGCGCCGAATGTGCCTGGCACAAGGGAATCCTCGTCGGTACCCGGTGCGCAGTCCGATCGCGACCCGTCCAACACGGGCAGCCCGGCGCGCTCGGACAGCTCGCGGCCCTTCGCGGTGTTGCAGCGCCGTGCGTGGTCGTCGGTGATGTGCGGAACGGCCTGCACGTTGGCGAACAGTCCCTTGCCGTGCCGGTCACTGGCGAGGACGTTCGCGTAGGGCATTCCGCCGTGCTCGGTGAGCGCCGCGCGCAGGTCCTCGACCGACTTCGCCTCGCCGAACCTCGCCGTGGAGTTCGCGCCGCGCAAGGATTCCACGTTCGCGTCGACCAGGACGAAGGCGCGTTCAGCCGTCCAGTCCAGGCGCTCCGACGCGCGTCCGCCGAGCCACGGGCTGACCACCATGGAGGTGATCACCGGTCCGTACCGGGTGAACCACAGCGACCGCGTCTGGGGCCGTCCACCACGCACGTCCACGGTGACCTCACGCTTCGTCATCCGCTCGGTGCGTCCGTCCACTGTGTACGCGGTCGGATCGCCGGGGACGAGCTTCACCTCGGCGAGCGAGTAGCTCAGCGAGGTCGCGATCGTGGCCGCCCACGCGGTGTTCCTGGTGTAACCGGCCACCGTTTCCGCGGTGCCCAGCAGCTGTGCGCCGTCGACGTCGAGCTTGCCCGGAATGGTGAGCCGCGCCTGCCAGAACGATGCGATACCGCGCCACGGCACGTGTGGGTTGCCCAGGAAGACCCTGGCGGCGGCGATCGCGTTGCTACCACGGGAGACTGGCGGGTTGAACGGTGTGGCGGGGACTTTCTGGTGGCCCGGAGGGGTTGCGGTCACGATGCCGCCGAGGGCGCGGACGGCGCCGTCCTGGGCGCTGATGTACTTGAGGCGGTGCACGTCGAGCTCGGTGATCGGCGTCAGCCACTTCGCACCGCGACAGCTCGGGTCGTCGTGCTGTCCTTCGGCCAGGTACTTGTTGTAGCCCTTGGCGAACCCGCGCGTGAGGTCCCGGACGTCCTCGGTCGGGCCGACCGGGGCGGGCTGTTCAACGATCCGTTCGACGACGCGCCTGTTGATGAGGTCGCGGGTGTACACGTCGGAGGCGAGGTTGCCCTGCGCCGGTGTGCCCGCGGTCGGCTCCTCACCGAAGTGCTTGGCCAGCTCACCCCTGGCGGACGCGAAGATCTGGCCGAGAACGCACAGGTGGTCACGGGCCTGCGCGTAACCGATGCCCAGCCCGATACCGGTGCTGTCGCGCCCGGTGATGTGCGGAACACCTTGTGCGGTATAGGTGATCCGGGTGTCCCGGCTCCCCGTGTCGATCACCGGTACGACGGCCGATGTCAGGATGATGGCCGGTGTCAGCCAGTGAATGGTGTGCACGTCGAGCTCCTGGGGTGCGGCGGCTTGCGCCTACGATCCTGAGAGCCCCCGTGGACGGCGGCGTCAACCGACCGGTGGAATCTCCTGTCGTCCCGACGCCTGAGCGCGGTACGCGGCTTCGATCACCTCCAGCACGGTCACACCGTCGTCGGCGGTCACTGGCGGAGGAGTGTTCGTGCGGAGCGCGGTGACGATTCCGGACCAGAACTGCTGGTAAGCGCCGGGATCTGTTCTCTCCACAGTGGACTGTCTGTCTGCGCCGACGCGGCCCCACTCCGACTCCGGCTCCTCACCCCAACCCGGGCCGCCGGGGATCTCGCCGGCTCGCAGCGCGTTCTCCTGCGGGTCGAGGCCGTACTTGACGTAGTACGCCTTGTCGCCCAGCACCCGGAACCGTGGGCCGAGGTCCGCCGCGATCGCGCTCATCCACAGATGGGACCGCACGCCGTTGTCGTGGGTGAGCGCGATGAACACGTCGTCGTCGACGAGCGCGGTCTCTCGGCGCACCAGGACCTCGGCGTGGACGTGGGTGGGGCGACCGAACAGGACAACGGCTTGGTCGATGAGGTGGCTGCCGAGGTCGAAGGTGATCCCGCCCGCGTTCGCCGGATCGGCGTTCTCCTTCCACTCCTTGCGGTTCACGGACGCATCGGGGCGCCACCGCTCGAACCGCGACTCGAAGCGGAGCGCTCTTCCGAGTCGTCCTTCGTTGAGAAGGCGTTGCACGGTGAGGAAATCGCCGTCGTACCGGCGGTTGTGGAACGGCGCGAGCATCAGGTTCCTGCTGCGTGCGGTCTCGCGCAGGGCTCGCGCGTCGTCGAGCGAGGCCGCGAAGGGCTTGTCCACCACGACCGGCAGTCCGTGTTCGAGCAGCGCGGTCGCGTTCGCCGCGTGGTGCCGGTTGGGCGTGGTGACCACCGCGAGGTCGAATTCGTCGGCCCTGGTGAGGAGCTCGTCCAGGGAACCGATGACCTCGGTGCCGGGGTAGCGGTCGCGCGCGGCTGTCTGGCGCTCGGGGTTGCCGGTGACAACCGCGCCGAGGACGAGGCCCGGAGTGCTGGCGAGGAACGGCGCGTGGAACGCGGAGCCACCGAGGCCGTAGCCCACCAGAGCGGCACGGAGAGACGACGTCATGCCCATCACCGTAACCGCGTGATCCCCCGGCGGCCGGGCTGTCAGCCGGTGGGTGGTTGCGGGAGCGGGGCGGGTGGGGAAGCGTGGACGGGGTCTGCGCGAGGAGGACGACGTGGTCGCTTTGCCCACCGAAACCGTGTTCACCTGGGGAGCCCCACCGCTGAAGTTCGGGGTGGGGGCCGCCGACGAGATCGGCTACGAGCTCGCGCAGCTCGGCGTCGGCTCCGCATTGGTGGTCACCGACGCCGGGGTCGCGGCGACCGGGTTCCCGGCCAGGGTGGCCGAGGCGATCAAGAACGCCGGGGTGGACGTCGGGGTCTACGACGAGGTGCGGGTCGAGCCGACCGACCGGAGCTTCGAGGAAGCTGTTTCCCGCGCCGCGCAAGGGAGCTGGGAGTCCTTCGTCGCCGTCGGAGGCGGCTCCACGATCGACACCGCCAAGGCGATCAACCTGATGACCAGCTATCCCGGCGATGTCATGGACTACGTGAACAAGCCGGTCGGCAGGGGGATGGCGCCGCCAGGACCGCTCAAGCCGCTGATCGCGGTGCCCACCACGGCGGGGACCGGGGCGGAGAGCACGCCGGTCTGCGTGCTCGACCTGCTGAGCCTGCACGTGAAGGCCGGGATCAGCCACCCGCGCCTGCGGCCGAACCTCGCCGTTGTCGATCCGCTGGCGACGTTGAGCCTGCCGCCCGAGGTCACCGCGGCGGCCGGGATGGACGTGCTCTGCCACGCGTTGGAGTCCTACACCGCGCGGCCCTACGACACCTTCAACCGCAAGCGGCCGGAGGAGCGGGTTCCCTACTGCGGTTCCAACCCGATCTCCGACACGTGGACCGAGAAGGCGCTTGTGTTGCTGAGCAACGCTTTCCGGCGTGCGGTGCTCAACGGCAACGACCTCAAGGCCCGCACCGACATGATGCTCGCCGCCACCGTGGCCGGGATGGGGTTCGGCAACGCGGGCGTGCACATCCCGCACGCGTGCGCCTATCCGATCGCCGGTCGCGTGCGTGACTACCGACCTGCCGGGTATCCGCAGGACGAGCCGATGGTGCCGCACGGGCAGTCGGTGTCGCTGACCGCTCCCGCGGCTTTCCGGTTCACTTTTCCCACTGACCCGGAGCGGCACGTTCACGCGGCGCGGTTGCTCGACGCCGCCACCGCGGACGCCGAGCCGGACCCCAGGGAGAAGCTGCCCGCCGTGCTCGTCGCGCTCATGCGGGACATCGGGATCCCCAACGGGATCGGCGCGGTCGGGTACGCCGAGGCGGACATTCCGGCACTGGTGGAGGGCACGCTCAAGCAGCAGCGGCTGCTCAACGTCGCTCCTCGACAGGTGTCGGAGGCCGATATCTGTGAAATCTTCGGCGCGTCGCTGAGCAACTGGTGAGCCGGTCCGTTCCGTCCACCTGACATGCGAGCAGCACAGTTCCTGGTCATCGCGTCGGTTCTGGTCCTCAGCGGATGCGGAGCCGCCGCGTCACCGGGCCCACAGCCGAGCGCGAACCCGCCGAGCAGCACGGAGAAGCCACCGGCCGTGACCGTCGAGAAAGGACGGACGGGTGAGGTCGCCGTGAAGGTCGGTGACGTGATCTCCGTTCCGCCCAACGACACCGTGCCGTTGGTGAAGGACCCGCACGTGCGCCTGGACCTGCAGACGGAGACGGAGTGGCGCTACCGCGCGGCCTCACCGGGCAGGACGGTGATCCCGACGAACAACGACGGAGCCTCGGTCACCCTGGTGATCAGCTGAGCCGAAAGCCCCGGCGCGCGGGAGGAGCGCCGGGGCTTTTCCGTTGCCGGAGAACGAGAACTAGCTCGGCATCAGCACGGTGTCGACGATGTAGACGGTGGCGTTGGCGGTCTGCACGTTGCCGCACACCACGTTCGCGTCGTTGACCTTGTAGGCGGTCCCGCTGCCGGAGGTCTTGACCATGCCCTTCTGCAGCGTCTCGAAGTTGCCGGAGGCCAGGTCCGCCGGGGTGAGCCGCTTCGGGACCA
Organism: Allokutzneria oryzae; assembly: GCF_042429765.1. Lineage (NCBI taxonomy): Bacteria > Bacillati > Actinomycetota > Actinomycetes > Pseudonocardiales > Pseudonocardiaceae > Allokutzneria > Allokutzneria oryzae. The sequence goes on from NZ_JBHLZU010000010.1 coordinate 375,472, forward strand.
CGTGGTAGGTCAGAACCTTGGTCAGCGTCGCGTTGTCGGCGAGCACCTTGTCCAGGTCCGCCTTGGGGATCTTGGCGAACGCGGAGTCGGCGGGCGCGAAGACGGTGATGTCCTTGGCGGTGTTCAGGGTGTCCACGAGACCGGCCTTCTTGACCGCCGTGACGAGGGTGGACAGCGCCGGGTTGTTGCTCGCGGCCGTGGCGACCGGGTCCTTGGCCATGCCCGCGAAGCTGCCAGGGCCGTCCTTCGGCACCGACGCGCAGGCCGAGCCGAACTCGCCGGAGGCCATCGACGCGGTGGTGGTGGCCTGCGTCGTGGCGGCGGGGGCCGCGCTGCTGCTCGGCGCCGCCATGTCGCCGCCGCCACCACAGGCGGTCAGGCTCAGCGCGGAGACGGCGGCCGCGGCCAGCAGGACGGTGCGCTTGTACTGCATGGGAATCTCTCCTTCATCAGGTGACAGTGACCGCGACCGAGTGCCAACCTGTGGCGCCTCGGGGGAACGGCCGCGTCCGTTCTTCTGGTTGCCAGTCCCCACGGCCGTCGGCCGCGCGAACCTCGATGCGGTGCAGGCCCTTGTCGAGCTGGACGGTGGTGCGCCACTGGCGCCACGTGTCCGGGCTGACCTCGGTGCTCAGCTCGACGGGACGCCACTCGCCGCCGTCGATGCGGATCTGCGCCGCGCTGATGCCCCGGTGTTGCGCCCACGCGACCCCGGCCACGGTGACCGGTCCGGCGGGGACCCGCGCGAACGGTTTGGGGACGTCGACGCGGGAGGCGGTGAGCGCCTTGCCGATCGGGTCCCACTGCCGTTCGGTCCAGTACGCGTCGTACTTCTCGAAGGTGGTGAGTTCGAGGTCGACCAGCCACTTGGTGGCCGAGGTGTAGCCGTAGAGCCCCGGAACGAGCTGCCGGACGGGGAAACCGTTGGCGGGCAACAGGGGCTCGCCGTTCATCCCGATCGCCAGCATCGCCTCGCGGCCGTCCATGACCACGTCCAGCGGTGTGCCGATGGTCATCCCGGCGGAGTCGGTGCCGACCAGCTGCGTCGCGCCGCCCCGCACCCCGGCCTGGCGGAGCAGCTCCGCCAGCGGGAAGCCGAGCCAGCGCGCCGTGCTGGCGTACGGCCCGCCGACCTCGTTGGAGACGCAGGACAGGGTGATGTCGCGCTCGATCAGCGGCTTGGCCATGAGGTCGGCGAAGCTCAGCTCCATCGGGCGGTCCACCATGCCGTGAATCTTCAGTCGCCATTCCTCGGCGCGGAGCTCGGGAATGACCAGGGCCGTGTCCACGCGATAAAAGTCGCGGTTCGGGGTTTCGAACGGGGTCAGATCGGGAATCGCGAAGCTGTGTCCCGCCGGTCGTGCCGGAGCCGGGCTCACCGGTTTCGGCAGTTGAATAGCGGAACGCGATTCCGCGATATCGGATGAACGCTGCTGGAAGAACTTTCCGGCTACGCCACCAGCCAGGGCAAGTCCCGCGGTGACCAGAAATGTTCGACGTGCCGACGATGAATTGTCCGTCGTGCTCCGCCGCACCAGTGCGCGCAGCACCGCGACGCCGATGACGATGGCGGTCAGCGACGGAAGCGCGGTCAGCGCGGACGCGTCCGGCCGGGTGCTCGACGCGAGCACTCCAACCGCTCCGAGCAGGGCGATCATCACGGCGCCGACGGCGAACCGGCGGGTCGAGGCCACGCCGGCCACCGCGGCGAACGCGACAAGAACGACGAGGATTCCGCCGAGAAGAACCGGCTTGTCGTAATTGCCGAACGTGCTGATCGCGAAGTCCTTCAGCCACACCGGCGCGAGATCGATGGCAGCAGATCCGACCGCGGTCACCGGGGAGGAGCCCGGCCCGGTGAGAGCGGCGACCAGCTCCGCCGATGCGAGTGCCGCACCGGCGGAAAGCAGGCCGAGAAGCGCGCCGTACGACGCCCTTGGCTGACTTTCCCGGTAGGTGCTCACGTGACCCATTCGCGGCCGTTGGGCGGGCGGATGGGTCCGATTTTCCGACTCACCCGAACGGGGTATCGGATTCGACTTCTCGGTCATAGAGGAAAAGTACGCGCGCGTGCGCGCGCGAGACCCTTACCGATCGGTGAAATCTCAGCGGGTAGCGTTCCGTCCGGCGCGACTCCCCACCAATCCGGTCCCGGGGCGGCTCCGAACGGAGGAGTGAATGACCTGGTGGAAAGGGGTGGTCATGCGTGACCGCGCGCGAGCTGTGAGCCAGCTGCACGGTCCCGAGGGTGTCGCGTCGCCGACACCGGAGGACCTGGTGCAGCAAGTGGCTCGGGGGGACGAGGCCGCTTTCGGCCAGCTCTACGAGGTGCTTGCCGGGCCGGTCTACGGCGTCGTGCTGCGGGTCCTGCGGGACCAGGCGCAGTCCGAGGAGGTCGCCCAGGAGGTCCTCGTCGAGCTGTGGCGCACCGCGACCCGCTACGCCCCGGACAAGGGCACCGTGATGACCTGGGCGCTGACCGTGGCGCACCGGCGCGCGGTGGACCGGGTCCGCTCGGCGCAGTCCACGGCCGACCGCGAGGACCGGGTCGGGCGGCTGGAGGCCGAGCGCCCCTTCGACGAGGTCTCCGAGCAGGTCACCGCCCGCCTTGAGCGGGAGCAGGTGCGGGGCTGCCTGACCGCGCTGACCGACCTGCAGCGCGAGGCGGTCATGCTCGCGTACTACCGGGGCTACACCTACCGGGAGGTCGCCGAGCTGCTCGGCTCCCCGCTGGGGACGATCAAGACCCGGTTGCGGGACGGCCTGATCCGACTGCGGGACTGCTTGGGGGTGGCGTGATGAACCCGGATGTGCACACCCTGACGGGGGCGTACGCCATGAACGCCCTCGACGACGTCGAGCGCCGCGAGTTCGAGCGGCACATGGCCGTGTGCCCCGACTGCGAGCAGGAGACCAGGGAGCTGGAGCGCACGGCGGTCTACCTCGGGCTGGCCGCCGCGACGGCGCCGACCGCGGGCCTGCGGGCGAAGGTGCTCGCCGAGGTCGCGCAGACCCGCCAGCAGTCGCCGATCGCCCCGCAGCCGGAAGTCGCCGCACCGCAGAAGAAGCGCTCGCGCTGGATGATGCCCGTGGTCGCGCTCGCCGCGGCGGCCAGTGTGCTCGCCGCGGTCGTCTTCGGGGTCAACGCGATCAACGCCAACCAGGAGCTCACCCGCGAACGCGCGCTGATGGACCAGGTCGCCGCGATCGTCAACGCGCCGGACGCGCGGACCGAGGTCCGCACGGCCTCGCCGTCGGGTCACGGCAAGATCGTCTCCTCGAAGCAGCTCGGCAAGGCTGTCCTGCTGGCCAGCGACGAGGTGCCCCCGCCCCAGGAGGGCAAGTCGCTGCAGGCGTGGTCGATCACCGAAACCGGCGTGGCGTCGCTCGGTCTGATGTCGCAGACGCACTCAGGCAAGCACGAGCCGATGGTGTTCTCGTTCACCGGCTCGCCGAAGATCGGCATCACCGTGGAGCCCGCCGGTGGGTCCCCGCAGCCGACCACGCCGACGGTGATGGTCATCCCGGTGGCCTGACCGGAACCGCGCGGTGCGGCCGGGCGATGACCCTGCCGGGGCTCGCCGTGCTGCTCGTCGTGCTCGCCGCGCTGGAGCGCTTCGGGCTGTGGGTCCGCGACCGCAGCCTGTTGCCGTGGCGCTCCCGCGGTGGGCAGGAGGCTTCGAGGAGTTCGGGTCCGCGTTCGACGCGGGCAGGCGGCACCAGATCGACGAGCGCGACAGCCACTCGATGACGCGCGACGAGGCCGACGACGGCGCCCCGCCGTACAGCACGGTCGACCTCGGCGGCGGGGTTGCGACCCTTCGGCTGCAAGCCGAACCACCCGTTCGGGGAGCGACGCCGCCAGTGACCGACCGATAACTTCGACTAGGTGTCAAGGTTTTTCGCACCGGCGCTCGCCGCCGTCACCCTTCCCGTCGTGCTCGCCACTCCGGCGCACGCCGCCCCCACCGCCAGCATCAAGCCGATCTGCGACCCGGTGACCTGGAGCGTGGACTACACCGCGACCAGCTCCGGCCACGCCAAGAAGGCCGCACTGGAGGTCCGCGTCGACCCGTCCGTCCTGGACGAGTACCCGGACCACGCCCTCGGCTCCACGGCACTGGGTGAACCGCGCGGGCAGCGCGCCACCGGCGCGGGGACCTGGTCCGAGCGCAAGCGGCTGGTCCGGGGCACGGGCGCACCGGCAGGTCCTCGCCCGCACACCCGCACCTACACCCTCACCCTCACCGTCACCGAGAACGGCGTGGCGACCACGGCCTCCGGTTCCTGCGAGCTCACCGCGCGGTGACCACCACGGGGGTCCCGTCGCTGGGGGCCTCCAGGATGTCGGCCTCCACGTCGTAGAGCTCGCGCACCAGGCCCGCGTTCACGACCTCCCGTGGCGGCCCGGCCGCGACGATCCGCCCGTCCCGCATCGCCACCAGCAGGTCGGCGTAGCGGGCGGCGGAGAGCAGGTCGTGCAGCACCATCACCACGGTCCGGCCCGCGTCGGCGACCGTGCGGACCAGGTTCAGCACCTCGACCTGGTGTCCGAGGTCCAGTGCGCTGGTCGGCTCGTCCAGCAACAGCACCGGGGACTCCTGCGCCAGCACCATCGCCACCCACGCGCGCTGCCGCTGGCCGCCGGAGAGCTGGTCCAGCCGCCGGTCGGCCAGCCCGAGCACCCCGGTCGCGGCCATGGACTCGCGCACCACGCGCTCGTCCTCGCGCGACCACTGCCGGAACAACCCCTGGTGCGGGTGCCTGCCGTAGCGGACCAGGCCGGTCACGGTGACCGCCTCGGGTGCCAGCGGGGACTGCGGCAGCAAGGCGATCCGGTGCGCGGCCTGCCTCGGCCGGAGCCGCCAGACGTCGGCTCCGGCCGCGAGCACCCGTCCGGAGTCCGGCCGGTGCAGCCGCGCGACCGAGCGCAGCAGCGTGGACTTGCCGCAGCCGTTCGGGCCGACGACGGCAACGACCTGGCCCGCGCCGACCTGGAGATCGACGCCGTCCACGGCGACGTGGCCGGGGTAGCTGACCCGCAGCCCCTCGACGGCCAGCGTCACTGCCGCACCCAGCTCGCGGTGAGCTCGTCCCGCGTGGCGAAGCGCTCGAAGTGGCCGCCGACGACCTGTTCGACCCGGCTCAGCGACTCCTCGTCGTGGCCCTGCGCGCGCAGCACCAACGCGTCCGCGTCGGCGCGCAGGCTCGCGGTGCCCCAGCCGAAGTCGACCGAACCGCGTTCGTCGGTCCACTCGGCGGTGACCTTGTGGCCGAAGTGCTTGCAGAGCTGGACCAGGTAGCGGCCGGACCGGTCGGTCGCGACGCGCGCCTCGGAGATCAGCACCATTCCTCCCAGAAAGGACTCGGGCGGTGGTGGGCGCCGGTTCAGCTCGGGTACCGGCCAGGATAGTCGGCGATCAGCTCACGTCACGGCGGCGAAGTGCGGCGTAGCTCACCGCGAAACCCGTGGCGACGTAGGCCAGCAGCACCACGACCGCCAGCAGCGGCGTGCCCGGGGCGCTCACCCCGAAGGCGCCGGTGATCGTGATCGGCTCCGAGCCGAGCCCCATCGCCAGCCGGTTGGAGCTGTTGCCCAGCAACACCGTGCTGAGCAACCCCAGCCCCGGAACGACGTTGGCCAGCAGCGTCACCGCGTTCTCCACCAGCACGGTCCACAGCAGGCCGATGACGATCGCGCTCACCGGACTGCGGGTGAGGACGCCGATGGCGAAGCCGACCGCGCCCCACGCGGCCATCACCAGCCACAGCGCGCCCAGCTCCAGCACGATCGAACCCGGGGAGTAGTTCGCGGGACCACCGCTGACGGCGGCGATCACCCCGCTGCTGAGCAGGCCGAGGACGAGCGTCACCACGGCCACCGGCAGCAGCGCGACGAGCAGGCTCAGGAAGCGCCCACCGAGGAAGGCGAAGCGGTCGGACTGCCGTCCGAGGATCGTGCGCAGCGTGCCCCAGCGGTAGTCGCCCGAGGCGAGGAGCGCGCCGATGACCAGCATCACCGGTCCACCGAAGGTCGGTAGCGCGCCCGCGACGTAGTAGTGCGCGCCCTCCGGAAGCAGCCCGGAGAGCAGGTCGGCGGCCATGGCGGGCGCCATCGCCGACCCCTGGGTGAGGTAGACGACGTAGGGCACCAGATAGGCGAAGACCACGACCTGCGTCGACCACATCCCCGCCATGGCGAGGACTCCGGGACGGCGGCGCAACGCGAACAGCTCGGCACGCAGGTTGTCGGTGATCATGCCGCGGTCACCCCCGTGAAGACCTCCTCCAGCGAGCGCTGCTCCACCCGCAGCTCGCTGACGTCGATGCCCGCGCCGACCAGGCTCCGGTTGACCCCGGCCGCGGTCGCGGTGCCGAGGTCCACCTCGACCAGCTCGCCCGCCCGGCGCACCTCCAGCACACCGGGAAGGGCTCGCACCGCGTCCTCGGCCGCCGCGCCGGGTTCGGCGCGCAGCACCAGCCTGCCGCCCCCGACCCGAGCGTGGATCTCGGTCATCGTGCCCTCGGTCACCAACCGTCCGTTGTGGATGATCCCGACCCGGTCCGCGACCTGCTCGACCTCGCTGAGCAGATGGCTGGACAGCAGCACCGTGCCACCTCCATCAGCGAAAACCCTTACGAGATCGCGCATCTCGCGCATGCCGGCCGGGTCGAGACCGTTGGTCGGCTCGTCCAGGACGAGCAGCTCCGGATCGCCCATCAGCGCCGCCGCGACACCCAGCCGCTGTTTCATCCCGAGCGAGTACCCGGCGAACTTGTCCTCGGCTCGATCGCCCAGTCCGGACAAGGCGAGTGCATCGTCCACAGTGGAGTCGGTGAGGCCGGAGTAGCGCGCGAGCAGCCGGAGGTTGTCCCGTCCGCTGAGGTGCGGGTAGAACGCGGGTGACTCCACCAGTGAGCCGATGCGGGACACGGATTCCGGATCTCCCAAGGGTTTCCCCAGAACGGTTCCGGACCCGCCGGTGGGCCGGACGAGGCCGAGCAGCATCCGCATCGTGGTGGTCTTGCCTGCTCCGTTGCGCCCGAGGAAGCCGTAGACCTCACCCGCGCGAACCCGGAGGTTCAGGTCGCGCACGGCGTGCACATCGCCGTAGGACTTGGTCAAGCCGGTTAACTCGATCATGTCAGCATCTCCTTGAGTGCCGCGCTGTAGTCCTCGAAAGCCCTGCGTCCCTTGGTGGTCAGCTCCACGTAGGTGACCGGGGTCCTGCGCTGGTGCGTCTTCGTGATCTCCACGTAGGCGGCGTCTTCCAGCTTGCGCAGATGCGTCGAGAGGTTGCCCGCGGTCATGTCGAGCAGTTCCTGCAGCCGTGGGAACGTGATCCGGTCACCCTTGGGCAGTGCGGCGAGCGCGACCGTGACGCGGAGCCGGGCCTGTGCGTGGATGACCGGGTCCAGCTCCGGCAGTCCGGCGGTCACGCGGTCCTCGCCCGACGTGCGTGGTGGACGGCCAGCCCGATCATCGCGCCACCACCGGCGACCCCCAGCACCAACAGGTTCGCGGGCACTCCGATGTAGACGCTCAGGGCCGCGGCGAGCAGTAGCCAGACCCCGGCCACGTACTCGGGAACGCTGCGCCGGTGCGCCGCGCCCACCATGGTGAGCAGACCCATGATCATGAGCGGTCCGGTCGTCCACAGCAGGGCGATCACGTCGGTGCTCACGTCGAGCTTCACGGTGAACCCGACGTTGATCGCGGTGAGCGCCCAGAACCCGAGGGTCCAGGTCCACCCGTGCAGCGCGCCGCTGACCCGCGACTGGCCCTCGATGCCGCGCCCGGCCCGCACGCCGACCACGATGGACAGTGCGATCGACCCGACGACCAGTGCGCCGAACAGCGTGCCAGCCAGCCACAACGGCAGCAGCTCCGGCCCGGTCGGGGCGGCGAGGAACATCAGCGTCCAGCCGACCAGCCAGGTCGCGCCCCACGTGCCGTACAACAGCGTCTGGCTCGGCGACAGGCTGCGGCCGACCCGCGCCCGCTCAGCGCTGATCAGCGTCAGCGACTCCGCGGGGGAGAGCGGTCCGTCCTCGGTCTGGTTCATGGCTGCTCCTACTTTGCGATACAAAGTCCAAGTACTTTGTATCGCAAAGTTCAAGGCGGGGCAAGGGAGCTAGGGAGCGAGCACGCAATCCCCGCACAGTCCGCCGCCGGGCACGCGGTAGTACAAGCAGCAGCTCCGGCGCTGGTAACCGCCGTCGGTGAAGCCCCCGGCGGCGCGCAACGCGTCGTGCTCCAGAACCTCTGCCGCGACGTCCGAGGTCCGCCGGTCGAGCGCCCCCGCGTTGGCGATGACCTTCATGGTGCCGACGAGCGAGGAGGCCGCATTGCCCCACAGCAGCCCGTCGGCGACCGGAACTTCCTTGCGCAGAGCGGACATCATGGGTTCGAGATGCTGCTCGACGGCGATCGCGGTGATCGTCTCGGTGCTCTCCCGCAGCGGCCGTGCGCTGACGAACCCGCTCTCCGTCCAGTGGATCTCATCGGAGTCGAGCGCGGGCACCGGCAGCCCGAGCGCGACCGCGCCGAGCAGCGGAGACCACACGCGAGCGGCGTAGCCCTGGAAGAGGATCGACGCGCCGACCCGCCGCTCCGTGGTCCCGAGCCGTCGGCAGACGTCGTCGATCCGCCCTGCCAGCCCCTCGCCGCGGTACACCTCCCGCAACGCAGGCCCGCCGGGCGCCACGTCCACTCCGACGACTCCGACGACGAAGTACCCGCCGAACCTCTCCACGCCGGGGCCTCCGCTGATCTCGCGTTCTGGCAACGTGACCGGTGGGGGGCGAGCTACGCCGAGTAGTCGTAGAAGCCGCGGCCGGACTTCTTGCCGAGGAGGCCGGCGTCCACCATGCGCAGCAGCAGCGGCGGCGGCGAGTAGAGGGCCTCCTTGAACTCCGCGTAGAGCGACTCCGCGATCGCCTTGGTGGTGTCCAGGCCGATCAGGTCCGCCAGCCGCAGCGGGCCCATCGGGTGGGCGCAGCCGAGCACCATGCCGTTGTCGATGTCGTCCGCCGAGGCGAAGCCGGACTCCAGCATCCGGATCGCCGACAGCAGGTAGGGCACCAGCAGCGCGTTGACGATGAAGCCCGCGCGGTCCTGGGAGCGGACCACCTGCTTGCCCAGCACGCCCACCGCGAACTCCTCGGCGCGGCGGGAGGTCTCCTCGCCGGTGAGCAGCGAGGTGACCAGCTCGACCAGCTTCAGCACCGGCACCGGGTTGAAGAAGTGGATGCCGATGACCTGCTCGGGCCGCTGGGTGGCCATGCCGAGCTTCATGATCGGGATCGACGAGGTGTTGGAGGCGAAGATCGCGTCCGGCCGGGTGACCACCTTGTCCAGGGTGGCGAAGACGTCGACCTTGGTCTGCTCGTGCTCGGCGACGGCCTCGACCACCAGGTCGCGGTCGGCGAACTCGCCGAGGTCGGTGGTCAGCCGCAGCCTGCCGAGCACGTCCTCGCGCTCGGACTCCGCCATCTTGCCCTTGCTCACCGCGCGGTCGATCGAGGAGGTGATCCGGGCCCGGCCCGCCTCCGCCGCGGTCGCGTTCACCTCGCTGACCAGCACGTCGAGCCCGGCCCGGAGGCACACCTCGGCGATCCCCGCGCCCATCAGACCCGATCCGACAACACCGACCTTGCTGATGCCGCTCACAGCGTCCCCTTCACACACGAAACTCAGACGTTCCGACGATACTGGCCACCGACTTCGAAGAACGCCTCGGTGATCTGGCCGAGCGAGCACACCCGCGCGGCGTTCATCAGCTCGGCGAAGACGTTGCCCTCGCCCATCGCCACCTCGCGCAGCCGCTTCAGCGCCGCCTCCGCGGTGTCCGCGTTGGCCTGGTGGAACTCGCGCAGGCGGGTGAGCTGCGACTGCTTCTCCGCCTCGGTGCCCCGGGCCAGCTCGATCGGCCCCGCCGCCTCGGAGCCGCGCGGGTTGCGGAAGGTGTTCACGCCGATGATCGGCAGCGAGCCGTCGTGCTTGCGGTGCTCGTAGAGCATGGACTCGTCCTGGATGCGCCCGCGCTGGTAGCCGGTCTCCATCGCGCCGAGCACGCCGCCGCGCTCGCTGATCCGGTCGAACTCCACCAGCACGGCCTCCTCGACCAGGTCGGTGAGCTCGTCGATGATGAACGCGCCCTGCAACGGGTTCTCGTTCTTGGCGAGGCCCCACTCGCTGTTGATGATCATCTGGATGGCCAGGGCGCGCCGCACGGAGTCCTCGGTCGGCGTGGTCACCGCCTCGTCGAAGGCGTTGGTGTGCAGGCTGTTGCAGTTGTCGTAGATCGCGATGAGCGCCTGCAACGTGGTGCGGATGTCGTTGAAGTCCATCTCCTGCGCGTGCAGCGACCGCCCGGAGGTCTGCACGTGGTACTTCATCTTCTGCGAGCGCTCGTTGCCGCCGTAGCGCTTCTTCATCGCCACGGCCCAGATCCGCCGCGCGACCCGGCCGAGCACGGTGTACTCGGGGTCCATCCCGTTGGAGAAGAAGAACGACAGGTTCGGCGCGAAGTCGTCGATGTCCATGCCGCGCGCCAGGTAGGACTCCACGTAGGTGAAGCCGTTGGCCAGCGTGAAGGCCAGCTGGCTGATGGGGTTCGCCCCGGCCTCGGCGATGTGGTAGCCGGAGATCGACACCGAGTAGAAGTTGCGGACCCCGTTCTCGATGAACCACTGCTGGATGTCGCCCATCATCCGCAGCGAGAACTCCGTGGAGAAGATGCAGGTGTTCTGGCCCTGGTCCTCCTTGAGGATGTCGGCCTGGACCGTGCCGCGGACGGTGCGCAGCACCCGGGCGCGGATCTCGGCCTCCTCCGCCGCACCGGGGGCCCGGCCGTGCTCCTCGACGAACTTCGCGTTCTGCTGCTCGAAGGCGGCGTTGAGGAAGAACGCCAGGATCGTCGGCGCGGGGCCGTTGATCGTCATCGACACCGACGTGCTCGGCGCGCAGAGGTCGAAGCCGCTGTAGAGCACCTTCATGTCCTCGACGGTGGCGATCGAGACGCCGGAGGTGCCGACCTTGCCGTAGATGTCGGGGCGCTCGTCGGGGTCGCGGCCGTAGAGGGTCACCGAGTCGAAGGCCGTGGAGAGCCTGGTGGCCTTGGAGTCCGACGACAGGAAGTGGAAGCGGCGGTTGGTGCGGAAGGGATCGCCCTCGCCCGCGAACATCCGCGCCGGGTCCTCGCCGTCCCGCTTGAACGGGAACACGCCCGCGGTGAACGGGAACCGACCCGGCAGGTTCTCCGCGCGCAGGAACCGCAGCAGCTCGCCGTGGTCGGCGTAACGGGGCAGCGCGACGCGCGGAACCCTTGAGCCGGAAAGGCTTTCCCGCCACAGCTGGGTCCGCAGCTCCTTGTCGCGGACCTTCACGACGAGCTCGTCCGCCGAGTACGCCTCGACCGTCTTGGGCCAGTCCTCCAGCAGCGCGTGGCTGTCGGCCGCCAGCTCCCGGTCGGCCTCGGCGTGCAGCTCCTCCAGCACGCGCGTCTCGCCGTCGCGCCCGGCGACCAGCTCCTTGCTGGCCGCGAGCTGCTGGCGCCTGCGGGCGATCTCCACCTGGGCCTCGGTCTCGGCGTGGTAGCCGCGCACCGCCTCGGAGATCTCCGCCAGGTAGCGCACCCGCGCCGAGGGGATGATCTGCGCGATCCTGGTGGACGCCTTGCCGGTGACCTCGGGCAGCACGCCCTCGGTCGCCTGGAGCCCGTGCTCGGCGAGCAGGCCGCGCAGGAACTGGTAGAGCGCGGTCACGCCGTCGTCGTTGAAGGTCGCCGCGCTGGTGCCGTAGACCGGCATGGCGTCGGGCGGCGAGCCGAACGCCTCGCGGTTGCGCACCAGCTGCCGGGCGACGTCGCGGCGCGCGTCCTCGGCGCCCCTGCGCTCGTACTTGTTGATCGCCACGGCGTCGGCGAAGTCCAGCATGTCGATCTTCTCCAGCTGCGACGCGGCGCCGAACTCCGGCGTCATCACGTACAGCGAGGCGTCGACGAAGGGCACGATCGCGGCGTCGCCCTGGCCGATGCCGGGCGTCTCCACGATCACCAGGTCGTGCCCGGCGGCCTTGCACGCGGCGACCACGTCGGCAAGCCCCTGCGGCAGCTCGGTGCCCGCGCCCCTGGTGGCCAGCGACCGGAAGAAGACCCGGTCACCGTCGAGGCAGTTCATCCGGATCCGGTCGCCGAGCAGCGCGCCACCGCCCTTGCGGCGGCTCGGGTCAACGGCGATGACCGCGATCCGCAGCTTGTCCTGCTGGTCGATCCGGAACCGGCGGACCAGCTCGTCGGTCAGCGAGGACTTGCCGGAGCCGCCGGTGCCGGTGATCCCCAGCACCGGGACCTCCCGCTTGGCCGCCGCGGCGTGCAGCTCCGCGCGCTCGTCCTCGGAGAGCCCGCCCTGCTCGACGCGGGTGATCGCGCGGGCCAGCGCGGCCTGGTCGCCGTGGAAGACCCCGCTCAGCGACTTCGGCTCCAGCGCGAGGTCGCAGCTGGCCACCATGGTGTTGACCATGCGCGCCAGGCCGAGGGTCTGCCCGTCCTCCGGGGAGAAGATCCGCGCGACGCCGTGCTCGTGCAGCCGCTCGATCTCCTCGGCGACGATCACCCCGCCCCCGCCGCCGTAGACCTGGACGTGCCCGGCCCCGCGCTCGCGCAGCAGGTCCACCAGGTAGCCGAAGAACTCGACGTGCCCGCCCTGGTAGGAGCTGATCGCGATGCCCTGGACGTCCTCCTGGATCGCGGCGGTGACGATCTCGTCCACCGAGCGGTTGTGCCCGAGGTGGATCACCTCGGCGCCCTGGGCCTGCAGGATCCGCCGCATGATGTTGATCGAGGCGTCGTGGCCGTCGAACAGGCTCGCCGCGGTCACGAAGCGCACCGGGTTCACGGGTACGTGCAGATCGGACACTGCGACACTCCAAGGGCCGACGGTGGAAGCTTGGAAATAAAATAGTAGGACTTCCAAGCGATCGGGCGCCCGTCCACTGTGACGGTCTTCATGTGATCCGTGGCTCAGATCAGTGCGGCGCGTGGGTCCGCCAGCGCAGCGAGGGGCTCTGCACGCCGGTCACCTTCGCGTCCTCCCACGCACACGGCGACACGACGAACGGCCCGTGCAGCGCGCTCTGGGCGGCGGTGCTGGACGTGACCCGGCACGTCCGCGGCTCGTTCCCCGCCATCTCGATGCACGGCCGCACGGTGGCGGTCGCCCGCTCGGCGTAGATCGCGGGAGTCCGGCAGGTCCCCGTCGGGGCAGCCACCTCGGGCAGGGCCGTGATCAGGCGCGACGTGGCTTCGACGCACCGCCCTTGTCGCCGTGTGCGTAGGACTGGCTGGTGCGGTCGGATGTTCGCGTTGTGGCAACTCAGCGCGCAAGAGAGCGCTCTCATTTCACGTTTAGTTCCCAAAACGCGAAGTGAGGGGCGGGCGTGGTGAGGTGGTGTCACTACTGGCAGGACACCGCCTAGGCCTTCAGCCAGGCGAGCACGGCCAGCACGCGGCGGTGGTCGTCGTTGGACGGCGGCAGCGTGAGCTTGGTGAAGATCGACGAGATGTGCTTCTCCACGGCGCCGCCGCTGACCGACATCGTGCGGGCGATGGCGGTGTTCGTGCGCCCCTCCGCCATCAGCGCCAGCACCTCGCGTTCCCTCGGCGTCAGCTCGTTCAGCGGGTCGTTGCGGCGGCGCAGCGCGAACAGGCCCGCCACCACCTCCGGGTCGAGCACGGTGCCGCCGTCGGCGACCCGGCGCAGCGCGTCGGAGAACTCGTCCAGCTTGGAGATCCGGTCCTTCAGCAGGTAGCCGACGCCGCCAGCGCCCGGAGTGCCCGCCTCGGCGAGCAGGTCCGACGCGTAGGACTCCTCCACGTACTGCGAGAGCACCAGCACGCCGAGGCCGGGGACCTCGGAGCGGGCCCGCATCGCCGCCCGCAGGCCCTCGTCGGTGAACGACGGCGGCATCCGCACGTCCACCACGGCGATGTCCGGACGGTGCTCGACGACAGCCCGCACCAGCGTCTCACCGTCGCCCACCGCCGCGACCACCGTCGCACCGGCCTCGCCCAGCAACCGAACCAGGCCCTCGCGCAACAGCACGGAGTCCTCGGCCAGCACTACCCGCACCACGTCACCCCTTGGAATCGGCTGGGGTAACGCTATCCGGCGACCCGCCAAGCGGGCACGGGATCGGTGCGATCAGCTCAGCGGGATGTCCGCGGTCAGCACCGTCGGGCCACCCGAGGGGCTGGCGATGTCCAGCTGCCCGTCCACCGCGGCCAGGCGGTCGGCGAGCCCGGCCAGGCCGTGGCCCTTGCCCAGGTGCGCACCCCCGGTTCCGTTGTCGCGGACCTGGATCAGCAGCATCCGGTGGTCGCGGCGAACCGTGACGGTGCACAGCGTCGCGCCCGAGTGCTTGGCCACGTTGGTCAGCGCCTCGCTCACCACGAAGTACGCCGCGTTCTCCACCGCCTCCGGCAGGCGCTGGCCGGACTCCAGGTCGATCTCCAGCGAGACCTCCACCGGGCACCGCGCCGCCGTCGCGGTCAGCGCCGCCCGCAGGCCACGGTCGGTGAGGATCGGCGGGGCGATGCCACGCGAGACCGCACGCAGTTCCGAGAGCGCTTCCTGGCTCTGCGTGAGGGCTTCCTCCACCAGCGGCCGGGCCGCCTGCGGGTCGTCGTCCAGGCGGCGGCGCACCGCCTCCAGGTCCATGGACAGCCGGACCAGCCGCTGCTGCGGGCCGTCGTGGATGTCCCGCTCGACGCGCCGCAGCGTCTGCGCCTCGGCCTGCACGGCGGCGGTGCGGCTGGTGGTCAGCTGTTCGGTGCGCGCCCGCAGTGCCGCGGCCTCGTTGGTCAGCATGACCCGCACCATTCCGGAGTCGAAGGCGGCGAGACCGCGAAGGACGTAGGGCAGCGACACGCAGAAGAGCAGACCGATCACGGTGTAACCGGCCAGTTCCACGAGCTTGGAGTCGAAGCCCAGCAACTGGAACACGGTCACGTTGCCGTCGGGCAGTGCCCACTGCCACAACGTGTACGACAGGCCGCCCAGCGTCATCACCGACCACAGCAGCGTCAGCACCCACGTCACGATCCGCACCGGCAGCTGGATGAACCCGAACAGCAGGTCCTTCCAGGACTGCGGGTCCTGAAGGGACCTCCACAACCTGCCGAAGCCCCTGCCCTCGTTGCGCCGGTAGTAGGTCGGCGGCAGCTCGCGGCGGTAGAGCCAGCGGACCCGCGCGCGCTCACCGGAGGCGAAACCCCGAGCCGCCGCAAGGCAACCGGCGAGGACCGCGATGCCGATCCAGATCACCGTCAGGCCGACACCGAGCCAGAAGGTGACCATCAACGGGATGAACGTCGCCAGGCCGATGAACAGGCCGGGGATCAGGTAGCCGAAGTCCCTGCGAGCCTGGGCCCAGGTCACCGGGACCGGCTGGTACCGGTCGATGCCGGTCGCGTTCGAGGTCATGGCCCAAGACTCCAGCTTCGTCGGTCCCCGCTCCATCCGGCGGTCCGCACGACGTGGGTGGGGCTAGCCCCACCCCGCCTCACCTGCGCGGCGCCGTTCCCCGCAGCCGGTGTGGCAGCTCCTCGTGCGTCAGCAGGATCGTATGGTCCGTGGTGCCGGAGACGATCCGCGCCCGCTCCAGGTTGTGCGCCAGGTAGGCCCACTCGGTCTCGTCGATCTCCTCGATGCCGCGCTCGATGGTGGCGGTGTCCGGCGTGCCCCACGCCACGGGCACGGCGACCACGAAGTCCCAGTAGCCCATCCGCGCCCACGGGTGGTCGGGGGTGCTGGCGAAGCCACAGGTGACGGGAACCTTCTCGCCCACGGCGAGCTTGTGCCCCGGCAGGTTCTCCGCGCGCAGCGTGTGCAGCGCGAAGCGCCTAGGCACGCCCCGCGTCGTCGTCACGTCGGCGAGCACGAGCACCGTCGCGGCGCCCTTGCTGTCGATGTGGGCGATCATGCCCGGGTTCAGCGTGCCCCGGCGGAAGTACTGGTGCGGACTGCCGTTGGTGCGCCGCGCCCGCAGCAGGAACAACCCGCCGAGCGCCGCGAGCCCGAACGTCGCGGCCGCGAACACGTAGTCCCACCACTGCCCGTCGAGCACGAACCACACGCCGGCGGCCACCAGCAGCGCTCCGCCCGCCGCGACGGTGAGCAACCACGGGCGGTCCCCGCGCCGGTAGATCTCGTTGAACTTGCGGGCGTGCCCGCGATCGGGCTCGAAGTCCAGCCGCCGGTCGGCGAGCTTCCCGTCCGGTCTCGGCGGTGGGGCCGGCGAGGTGATCTGCGGGAACACCGGCACGGCCTGCGGGGAGATGTGCGGCTGGCCGCGCTCGTCCCACGCCAGCTCCACGCCGAAGCGCTGCCTCGGGTAGCGCAGCTCGGTCGGCAGCTTGTCTGCGGGCAGCACCATCGGCCGGTCCTTGCCCTTGAGCTGGCTCGCGCTCCTGGCGAGGTCGCCGAGCAGCACCCACTCCGCCGCGTCGATCGAGGTGCCGACCTCGCGCAGCACGTGCTTGTCCGCCGTGGCCCAGGAGACCGGGGCGGCGTCGAAGTTCGACCAGTACGCCGAGTTCTTGCCGCTGAGGTCGAAGGCGACGCACGGGATGCGCTCGCCCGGCGACCACATCGCGCCGCCCGGCAGCTGAACCAGCCGCAGCGCGAAACGCGGCACGGTGGTGGGGGAGCGCGACATCTCGGCCATCACCAGCAGAGCGGCCCTGCCGTCCTTGCCGACTTCGAGCACGACGCCGGGGACCACCTGCCCGCCCCGGTAGGGCCGCCACGGCTGCTTGCGGCCCGCGAGGATCAGGACCAGTCCGCCGAGCACGACCAGGGCGCCGACCGCGCCGAGCGCCACCGCCCACCACGGGCCGGTCAGCGCCCAGACGCTCAGCGCCAGCACCGGCACCCCGGCCCACAGGCCCCGCGAGAGCCCGGCCTTCCACTGCGCGTAGTGCCCGCTGGCGTTCCGCAGGTGCGCGTCGTCGACCTCCCACTGCTGGTAGCGCTGTGGGTGGGTGGCCGGAAGGCCGTGCCGCGGCTGGTTCAACTCCTGCGCTCCCATGATCGGACCCGTTCACCAGGAACTTACTTGAGCCGTTGCTCCGACTGCCGGACACACGCAGGCGTACATACGTATGACTGGAATAGGCTCGTTCCGTGGGACATCGTGAGGAGCTGCTCGCCGGAGCGAAACAGTGTCTGTACGAGCGCGGTTACGCGCGCACCACGGCACGGGACATCGTCGCGGTGTCGGGAACCAACCTCGCCTCCATCGGGTATCACTTCGGTTCCAAGGAGGCCCTGCTCACCCAGGCGCTGATCGAGGCGACCAAGGAGTGGGCGGCGGCGGTCGACGCGATCTGGGACACCGACCCGCGGGCGCCGCTGATCGAGCGCTTCGAGGCGATGTGGATCACGGTGGTGGACTCCCTCGTCGAGCACCGCAACCTGTGGCTGTCCACCTTCGAGGCGTTCAACCAGGCGGAGCGGCTGCCCGAGCTGAGGCGCCAGCTCTCCGGCGACGTGGAGACCGCGAGAGTGGCCTTCGGCGGGCTCTTCGGCCCGGCACAGGAACCGGCGGACGAGCGCACCGAACGCGCGATCGGCTCCTTCTACCTGGCGCTCATGCAGGGCGTGACGGTCCAGCGCCTGCTCGATCCGGAACGCGCGCCCACCGGTGAGGACATCGCACTGGCCTTCCGCGCCCTCCTCACCCGCTTCACCCCCTGACCCCGCCTCCGCCCCTGCCATTCGCGGGCTTATGGACGCCTTTCGAGCTCCGGACAGGTCCATAAGCCCGCGAATGGCGGTCAGGGGGTGAGGATGACCTTGCCGATGGTGGCGCGGGTGACGAGTGCGGTGTGGGCGGCGGCCGCCTCGGCCAGCGGGATCGGCGGGTTCACCAGCGGGACCAGCTCGCCCTTGGCCAGCGCCGCCATCGAGCGTTCCTCAAGGGCGCGGAGACCTCCGGCGCGCTGGATGACCGCGGGGCCGATCGCCACGCCCGCCGTGAGGCTCTTCGCCCACAGGTCGTCCTGGGTGAGCTTGGTGGACTCGCCCGCCGACCAGCCGAAGAAGTAGATCCGGCCGCCCGCGCCGAGCAGGTCGAGCGAAGCCCGGCCGACCGCTCCGCCGACGCTGTCCATGACCACGGTGACCTCGCGGTCGCCGAGCTGCTCCCGCACGCGCTCCGCCCAGTCCGGCCTGGTGTAGTCCACGGCGATCTCTGCGCCGAGGCCGCGCACCAGATCGACCTTGGCGGCGCTGCCTGCCAGGCCGACCACGGTGGCGCCCACGTTGCGCGCGTGCTGCACCAGCAGGTTGCCGATGCCGCCCGCCGCCGCGGTCACCAGCACGACGTCGCCCTCGGTGATCGCGGCGACGTGCAGGACCGCCATGGTCGTGCGGCCGGTGCCGATCATCGCGACCGCCGCGCCGTCGTCGACGCCGTCCGGGATCTCGTGCAACGCGGTCACGTTCGCCACAGCCAGCTCCGCGTAGCCACCGCTGGCCATGCCGAGGTGCGCGACGACGCGGCGGCCCAGCCAGGCCGGGTCGACGTCCTCGCCGAGCGCGTCGACGACTCCGGCGACCTCGCGGCCCGGGGTCATCGGCAGCTCCGGCAAGGGCATCGGGCCGCCGTCGGTCCCGGCCCGGATCGTGGTGTCCAGCAGGTGCACGCCGGCGGCCGCGACCGCGATCCGGACCTGGCCGCTTCCCGGCTGTGGATCGGGAACCTCTTGGTGGACAAGGGTTTCCGCTGGACCGAACTCGTGCTGGCGGATCGCGTGCATCGTCGTCTCCTGCTTCGGGGGTGGATCGTCAGGAGCGACGGTAGAAACCGAACCTTGGTTGAGGTCAAGTCGAGATCGGCCCCGGTCAGAAGGGCTGCTTGTTGGGCTTGCAGACCAGTCCTGCCGCGGGCAGTGCCAGCTTGGTCAGGTACTTCTCCACCGCGGAGTCCACGCACGCGCTGGACCCGATGCTGGTGTGCCCGAACGCGTCCACGTCCAGCAGCCGCGCATTGCCGAGTTGGGCGGCCATCCGCTTCGAGAACGAGTACGGCGTCGCCGGGTCGTTGTAGATCCCGACGACCAGCACCGGTGCCGAGGTCCTGGCGTTCCACGGCCCCCGATAGACCTCCTTCGCCGTCACCGGCCAGTTCGCGCACCCGGCGAAGTCGGTGAACGCCTGCCGCCGCCCGAAGGTCGGAGCCTCGCGTTCCCACGCGGCCGCGACCGAGGGCACGATCGCCGGCGTCCTCGGGAAGGGCTTGTCCGAGCAGTTCACGCCGTAGAACGCGTCGTGCCCGGTGTAGGGCGCGTCCGTGCCCGTGGTCCGCGGGGCCGGGACCGTGTGCAGCTCCTGGAGCTCGATCGCCAGCTTGGCGAGGTCGGTCTGGCCCAGCATCGCGATGGACTCCAGCACGTCGCCGACCTTGGCGGTGAACTGGCTCAGCGTGATGGTGCCGCCGCCGGGCAGGTTCAGCGGTCCCTTCCGCAGCCGCTCGCGGATCGCGTCGAACTTCGCCCGTGGGTCACCCTCGCTGAACGCGCACTTCGGGCCCTCGTCCTTGCAGCGCTTGAGAAAGGCCGACAGCGCGCGCTCGAAGGCCAACGCCCGCTCCCGGTCGTAGCGCAGGGCGTCGTTGGTGCGCAAGGCGGGATCGACCGCGCCGTCGAGGATCATCGCCCGGACCTTGTCCGGGAACAGGTTGGCGTAGGTAGCGCCGAGCAGGGTTCCGTAGGACAGGCCGACGTAGTTCAGCTTCTGCTCGCCGAGTGCGCCGCGCAGCACATCGAGATCACGTGCGGTGTCCTCAGTGGACATGTGCTTGATGATCGGCCCGCCGACGGTGCCGCAGCCCCGCCCGTACTCGGCGTAAGCGTCCACAGTGGACTTAATCTCCGACGTGGTGACCGGGACCGGGATCATCCTGGCCCGCACCGCGTCCGCGCTCTCCTGGGTGGTGAAGCACTTCAGCGGGTTGCTGCGGCCAACGCCGCGTGGATCGAAGCCGACCAGGTCGAAGTGGTCGGGAACGGACGAGGGGAACACCACGCTCGGGATGGTCGCGAGCAGCAGGCCGTCCGCCCCGGGGCCGCCGGGGTTGATCAGGATGGAGCCGATGCGCTCGGCCGGCTTGGAGGCGGCCCTGCGCACCAGCATCAGGTCGATGCTGCCCGCGCTCGGCTCGGCGTGGTCGAGCGGAACGGCCTGTTTGCCGCAGCCGTAACGGAAACGGTGCTCCGGCGGCACCAGTGCGAGGACGTCCTCCGGGCAGGGGCCCCAGGCGATGGAGCCGGTCGGCGCGGGCACCGCCGCGACCGCGGGCGCCGCGGACAGCGTCAACGCCGTGACCAGCAGGGCGATCCGCCCCGCCGATCTCGTCGGTAAACGAACCACAGTGGTCCTCCTCGGGGTTGGCCCGAAGCGTCCCATTCGCCCGTGCGGAGCGGAATTCACAAAAACACTGAGTCAGTCGAGGGCCCGCAGGAAGCCCTCGATGCCGTCCAGCGTCCTGGCCAGCCCGAACTCGAACGAGCCACCCTGCTCGCTGAAGGCGTCGGTGTCGAGAACCCTGGTCAGATTCGGGTAGTCGGCGCGCGTGAAGTGCTTCTCCCAGAAGAACTGCCGCGAGGACCACCACTGGTCGTCGCTGATCCCGGTCCGCTTCTCGGCCTGCGCGGAGTCGACGGAGTGGCGCGCCTTGCCGCGCACGTACCCCTCCACGAGATCGACGAAGGCGACCATGTCCCGCTCGTCGAGCCCCGCGTGCGCCAGCGCACCGAGCGCGTCGTCGTAGGCGCGAAGCTCGTTGGGCCCGAGCACCGGCCGGTGCCCGGTGACCTGGAGCATCCACGGATGCCGGTGGTAGAGCCGCCAGTGCTCGCGGGCGAACAGCTCCAGGCGTTCCCGCCAGCCCATGCCCTCCTCGGGGCGTCGCACCTCGGCGGTCGCGCGGTCGAGCATGAGATCGACCAGCTCGGCCTTGGCGGGAACGTAGGTGTAGAGCGACATCGTGCCGACGCCGAGCCGCTCGGCGACCTTGCGCATGGACAGCCCGTCGAGCCCGTCGGCGTCGGCGACCTCGATGGCGGTGGCGACCACCCGGTCGACGGTGAGCCGCTGCTTGGGGCCTCGGCTCGGTGGCTCGGCCGTGCCCCAGAGCAGGGCGATGCTGCGGTGCGGGTCGCCGAGGCCGCTGTACTCGGATGGGCTCACTCTGGCTCCTCGTCCCGGTCGCTTGACGCCCCATCCTAAAACTCCGTAGCTTGTACGAAGTAATAACTCCGTATGCGGTACGAAGTTTTAGGGGGCGCGGTGACGATCCTGGTGACAGGCGCGACGGGCAACGTGGGGCGCAACGTCGTCAGCCAGCTGCTCGAAGCGGGTCAGGGGGTTCGGGCGCTGACGAGGAACCCGGCGACGGCGAACCTGCCCTCGGCGGTCGACGTGGTGCGCGGGGACCTCGGCGATGTCACGTCGTGGTCAGCGGCCTTCACCGGAGTGGAACGCATGTTCCTGTTCCCCTCCGACGCCCCGGAAGTGGTCGCGGCAGCGGAGAGCGCGGGCGTGCGGCGCATCGTCGCACTGTCCTCCATCGCCGTGGGTGATGCCACCGACGAGACGGACCTGGCGGGCTACCACCACGCGAACGAGCTCGCCGCGGAGCGCGCGCTCCGGGCTTCGACGGTGGAGTGGACGATCGTGCGCCCGGGGGAGTTCATGGCGAACGCCTTGGGCTGGGCCGACGTGATCCGCGCTGGTGACGTGGTCCGGGCGCCCTCTGGCGACGTGGCGGGCGTGCCGGTCGACGAGATCGACACGGCAGCGGTCGCGGTGACGGCACTGCTCAATGACGGGCACGCGGGTGCGGTCCACGAGGTGACCGGCCCGGAGCTGATCACCCCAGCCGAGCAGGTCCGCGTGCTCGGCGAGGTGCTCGGCCGCGAGATCCCCTTCGAGGCCCTCTCGCGCGAGGAGACCCAGCGCTACTGGCAGGGCTTCGGCGTGCCCCAAGACATGATCGACTGGTTCCTGACGCTGGAGGACGCGGTGACGGAGCCGCTGAAGACGGTGGAGAACGTGGTCGGACGGCCGGGCAGCACGTTCCGCGCATGGGCGACGCGCCATGCCGCCGAGTTCGGTCCTCGGTGAGGCGCGGGCCGATCGCAAGCCATGCCGCGATCAGCTGCCCCTGGGGGTGGTTGCAACGAGGGCATTGTTCAACGCCTCGGCCGGGTTGTACCAGTCCAGGGTCTGGCGGGGCCGGGTGTTGAGCAGCCAGGCCACCTGGTCGCAGTCGGCCTGGGGCAGGGACCGCAGGTCGCTGCCCTTGGGCCAGTACCGGCGCAGCAGACCGTTGGTGTTCTCGTTGCTGCCGCGCTGCCAGGGTGAGCGGGGGTCGCAGAAGTAGACGGGCAGGCCGCGGGCGAGGGTGAACTGGGCGTGTTTGCTTATCTCCTTGCCCTGGTCCCAGGTCAGTGACCGGCGCAGGACCTCGGCCAGGGCGGTGATCATGCGGGCCAGTTCGCCCGTGACGATCTCGGTGGTGCGCTGTCCCGGCAGGGGCGCCAGGAGTGCGAACCGGGAGGCCCGTTCGACGAGGGTGATCACCGCGCCCTTGCCGGTGGCACCCAGCAGCAGATCGCTTTCCCAGTGCCCGGGGACCGCTCGGTCCTCGGGCTCGGGCGGTCGCTCGCTGATGTTGACCATCCCCGGGATCTTCCCGCGATCGTCCAGACGGCCCTGCGGTGTGCGGCCGGTGCGCAGGAACCGGGCCAGGTCTTTGCGCACCTCACCCCGGCCCTGGACGAACAGTCCCTCGTAGACCCCGAGGTAGATCGTCTCGTGCGAGGCTCGCATGCTCTCATCGTCGCCGAACATCCGCTTCAGCATGGCGCTGATCTGCTGCGGTGACCAGCCCGTCCCCAACAGCACCGCAACCCACCCCTGGGGCTCCAGCTTGCCCGGCCGCGCCCGCGTCCCGCTGCGCTGGCACCGCCCGGTTCACCAGTCACGACGGTTGACCCACTTCCCGGCCCGAGCCAACTCCCGAGGCACCGTCGACCGATCTCCGCCGCCGACAACCCCAGCGGGCTGGCGGTGGTGGGTGGTCAAGGAAATCCGCGCCCGAGTCCGGAAGAATTCCAGGGGGCAACCCGACGAGGTCGGGGCGGCAGCCACAACCACCCCAGCCAGTTAATAGTCCGGCAGGTGCGGCAGTGCGGTCTCGGACAACCAGGACTGGAACAGCGGAGCCAGGTCCGCATCGGAGTACCGCTGGGCAAGACCCACGAAGTCCGCGCTGGAAGCGACGGAGTGCCGGTACCGCCTCGTCCACTCCCGCAGCAGGGGGAAGAACCGCTCGTCCCCCAGCGTCAGCCGGAGCGCGTGCAGCGTGAGCGCTCCCCGCTGGTACACGCGGTCGTCGAAGATCCGCCGAACCCCCGGAGCCCCGATGCTGATGTCCTGCGGCAGCCGCGCCAACCCGGCCCGCGACCGCTGGGCCAGCTCGTGGCAGGACCGCCCGGCCTCCTCGGCCCACAGCCACTCCGCGTAGTTCGCGAACCCCTCGTGCAGCCAGATGTCCCGCCAGTCGGCCACGGTCACGCTGTTGCCGAACCACTGGTGCGCCAGCTCGTGCGCCACCAGGTGCTCCGCGCCCCCGCGGCCGTCGACGTGGTTGGCCCCGAAGATCGACATCCCCTGTGCCTCGACCGGAACGTCCAGGTCCTCGTCCACCACCACGATCCCGTACTCCGCGAACGGGTACGGCCCGAAGAACCGCTCGAACGCCCGCACCATCCGGGGCTGGTCGGCGAAGTCGTGCCGGAACGCCCGTAGCAGGCGCGCGGGAACGGCGGCGGGCTGCCGCACCGGTCCCGAGGCGATCTCCAGCAGCTCGTACCGTCCGATTTGGACAGTCACGAGGTAAGTCGACGTCGGCTCCGGCTGGTCGTAGACCCACGTCGTCCCGGCGCGCCCCGAGGTCCGCGAGACCAGGACCCCGTTGGCCACCACCGCGTACGCGGGCGCGGTCGTCACCGCGATCCGGTAGGCGGCCTTGTCCGCAGGCCGGTCGTTGCACGGGAACCACGACGGCGCACCCGTCGGCTGGCTCGCCACCAGCGCTCCGTCGTCGAGCTGGTTCCAGCCGATCTCACCCCAGTGGCCGCGGATCGGCCGGGGGATGCCCGAGTAGCGGACCTCCACGGTGAACTCCGTGCCCGGCGCGAGCTCACGCCCCGGCCGGACGCGCAGCTTGCCGAGCCGGTGCGCGAACCGGACCTGCCTGCCGTCGAAGAGCACCCGGTCCACTCGGAACGCGCCGAGGTCGAGGCTCACGCCGTTGAGCGCCGAGCGGGCCACCGCCGTGACCAGCGCCCGCCCCGCGAGCCGGTTGGAGCCCGGGTGGTAGCTGAGGTCGAGGTCGTAGCGCAGGACCTGGTAGCCGTCGTCCCCGTGCGCGTCGAGGTAGGGGAGCTGCTTCATCCCCTGCGGGCCTTCCCGGCCCGCCACGCCGTGATCGGGTTGCCGAGCCACCGGGTGTCCTGTGGCACGCTCTCCCCGCTCATCACCAGCGAGGCCGGGCCGACCGTCGCCCGCGCGCCGATCGTCGTGCCGGGCAGCGCGATGCCGTGCGGCCCCAGCGTCGCTCCGTCGTCGAGGGTGACCGAGTCCATCCGCATGATCCGATCATGGAACAGATGGGTCTGGACGACACACCCCCGGTTGACGGTCGCACCGGAGCCGACCCGCACGAGGTCGGCCTCGGGCAGCCAGTAGGACTCACACCAGGCGCCACGACCGACGCGTGCGCCGAGCCCGCGCAGCCACAGGTTCATCAGCGGTGTGCCGCCGACGAAGCCCACCAGCCATGGCACGGCCAGGACCTCGACGAAAGTGTCAGCCAGCTCGTTGCGCCACACGAAGGAACTCCACAGTGGACGCTCGATCTTGCGGAACCTGCCCACCAGGAGCCACTTCGCCAGACACGCCACCAGGCAGGCCATCACGCCCGCGCCCAGCAGGACCAGGCCGCCCACCGCCACCGCGACGGCGAGCCCCACAGTCTGGAACACCGCGAGCACCGCCACCGCGAGCGCCACCGTGCACATCACGGGAAGGACCCGGCACAGCTCGACCAGTGCCCGCGCGACCACCAGCTTGCGCGGCGGGTCGAACGTCCGGCTCTGGTCGCCGGTCTCCACGGTCCGGGGCAGCTTCATCGGCGGCATGCCGAGCCAGGAGCTCCCCGCCTTCGCCCGCTTCGGAGCCGCCGACAGCACGCCGACGAGTCCCCGGTTCGGCACCGAACGACCCGGCGCGGTCATGCCCGAGTTGCCGAGGAAAGCCCGCTTCCCGACCCGCGCCGCCGCGATGCGCAGCCAACCGCCGCCGAGCTCGTAGGTGCCGACCATCGTGTCGTCGGCCAGGAACGCGCCGTCGCCGACGGTCGTCATCGACGGCAGCGCCAGCACGGTTGACGCTTCCACGCGCCGCCCGACCCGCATCCCAAGCGCGCGAAGCCACACCGGCGTGAACAGGCTGGCGTAGAAGGGAAACAGAGCTACCCGAGAGGAGCTCATCAGACGCTCGGTCGCCCAGGCCTGCCACGCGATCCGCCCGTGGACGGGGTGGTAGCCCTCGCGCAGACCGATGCTGAGCACCCGCACGCTGACCAGCACCAGCACCGCGTAGGTCAGCATGAACAGCACGGTCACCAGGGGAACCGCCGCGAGCGCCCCGGTCAGCGGCGCCGGGCCGCCGAGGAACACGCCCAGCACGAACAGGCTCGGGACCGCTGCCGCCACCGGCAGCAGCTCCAGCGCCAGCGAGGTGAGGTTGTAGGTGACCGCCCACCGACGGCTGTGCTCCGGCCGCTCGTCAGGCCAGCGTTGCGCTGCCTTGCCGGAGCGCGCGGCCGGAACACCGGCCCAGCGTTGTCCGGCGGGCACCGAACCCATCACGCACGAGCCCGGCGCGATCTGCGCGCGCTTGCCGATCCGCGCGCCCGGCAGCAGCGTGCTCCGCGCGCCGATCGTCGCGCCCGCGCCGATACGGATCTTGCCGACGTGCAGCACATCGCCGTCGAGCCAGTGACCGGCAAGGTCGACCTCGGGTTCGACCGCGCTTCCCTTGCCCAGCTTGAGCATCCCGGTCACCGGCGGCATCGAGTGCAGGTCCGCGCCGGCGCCGATCCGCGCTCCCAGCGCCTTCGCGTAGTAGGTCGTCCAGGCGCCGGACAGCTTGGTCGCGCCGCTCAGCGCGGCCAGCTTCTCGGCCGTCCACAGTCTCAAGTGGACGCTGCCGCCCCTGGGGTAGTCGCCGGGCCGCAGACCGCGCAGCAGCAATCGGGCTCCGCCGACCGCGATGCACAGACGGCCGACCGGGCTGATGACCAACAACCAGCCCAGCGCCACCCACCACCACGACACCGTCGGTGCCCATGCGTAGGAGCCGAACCACGACAGCACGTTGTTCGCAGCGGCGAGCACGACGATCCACCGCAGCGCCACCAGGGTCAGCAGCGGCAGGAGCAACGCGACCTGCGCGAGCCCCGTGCCCACCCGTGTCGGCAGGACAACACGCTCGGTGGCCTCGGTGGTCTTGAGCTCGTCGAGCCGTGCGCCCAGTTCGCGGACCGTCGAGCGTTGGTAGACGTCGTTGACCGAGCAGCTCGGATAGCGCTGCCGGATCAGCGAGACCAGTTGCGCCGCGGCGAGACTGCCGCCGCCACTGGCGAAGAAGTCCGCGTCCTCGCCCGCCGGTGGACGGCCGAGGACTTCCGCCCACTGCTCGGCAAGCCATGCCTCGGTGCCGTCCAGGTCGGCGGTCTGCTCGGCGGAGCCGGGCAGCGGCCACGGCAACGCGTTGCGATCGACCTTGCCGGAGGTGCGGGTCGGGAGCGTGTCCACGACCGCGAGCAACGGCACCAGCGCGGCGGGCAGCGCGGCACGCAGGCGTTCGAGCGCCGCCGCCTGGTCAAACTCGTCCACTGTGGACACCAGGTAGCCGACCAGGATCTGGTTGCCGCCCTTGGTCCTGCGCACCGCCGCCGCCGCGCCAGCGACATCCGGCAGTGCCTGGAGCGCCGCGTCGACCTCACCGAGCTCGATTCGCCGACCGCCCAGTTTGACCTGTTCGTCCGCTCTGCCGAGGAACACCAGGCCCTCGGGCTCGGCGCGCACGAGGTCGCCGCTGCGGTAGGCGCGGTCCCAGCCCAGCGACGGCAGCGGCGCGTACTTCTCCGCGTCCTTGGCCGGGTCCAGGTAGCGCGCCAGGCCGACACCGCCGATCACCAGCTCGCCGGAGCCGCCCATCGGCACGAGCTCTCCCGCCGCGTCCACGACGGCCAGTTCCCAGCCGTCCAGCGGCAGCCCGATGCGCACCGGGCCCTCGCCGGTCATCTGCGCACCGCACGCGACCACCGTGGCCTCGGTGGGGCCGTAGGTGTTCCAGACCTCGCGGCCCTCGACGGCGACCCGCTCGGCCAGCTCCGGCGGGCAGGCCTCGCCGCCGAAGATGAGCAGCCGCACCTCGTCCAGTGCCTCCGACGGCCACAGCGCGGCCAGCGTCGGCACGGTCGAGACCACAGTGATCTCGTGCTCGACCAGCCAGGGACCGAGGTCCATTCCCGTGCGCACCAACGCCCTCGGCGCGGCGACGAGGCACGCGCCGTGCCGCCACGCCAGCCACATCTCCTCGCACGAGGCGTCGAAGGCGACCGACAGCCCGGCGAGCACGCGGTCGCCCGGTCCGATCGGTTCGTCCACAAGGAACATCCGCGCCTCGGCGTCGACGAACGCGGCGGCGCAGCGGTGACTGACCGCGACTCCCTTGGGCCTGCCGGTCGAACCCGAGGTGAAGATGATCCACGCGTCGTCGTCCGGGCCGGGCTCACCGGCGACGCGCATCGGAGTGCCGCGGAGGGCCAGCTGCCGCCGCTCGCCGAGGACAGCGCAGACCCCCGCCTCGGAGAAGACGAGCTCGGCGCGTTCTTCGGGGTCCTCGGCGTCCACGGGCACGTAGGCGGCGCCCGCGGCGAGCACCGCAAGGATGCTGACGTAGAGGTCCGTCGTGCCGGAAGGAACACGCACGCCGACCCGGTCGCCGACGCCGATCCCCGCCGCGGCAAGGGAAGCCCGAAGGGCCTCGACCTCCGCCAGCAGCGCGCGGTAGCTCAGCACGGTCGAGCCGGCGCGGAGCGCGTGTGCCGTCGGGTGCAGGCGGGCCGTCTCGGTGATGATGTCGAGAAGGGTGCGCTCCGGCGGTGCGGAGGAACCCGCGAACAAGGCCGGAACCAGCGTCTGCACCGAGGTCATGCGGTCCTCCGAACCATCTGGCGCTCTCCGCTGCGTGAGGTGTGGACGCGCTTTCCGGCTCTGTGATTCGGTTCTGTGCAAGGAAAATCCGATGGGCGCGACCGCCGAGCTTACCTCGGAGCCGGAAGAACCGCCGCACACGAGGTGTGAGCCGTGCGAGGAGTCACACCAGCCGGAGCCTCGGCCGTGCCTCGGTGAACCCGACGAGACCGCGCAGCGTCGCGACGTCGACGTGCAGGCAAACGGCGAGTGCCGACAGCGGAAGTCCGTGCTCCCCAGCGAGATCCGCCGCGCGAGAGAGCAACTCGGGTCGCTCGCCGGAGTGCTCCCTGTCGACCGGTTCAGCGGTTCGCCACCCGAGTTTGGTGATGGTCGTCAACAGCCGCCGGTGTGCCGCGTCCGTCAGCAGCCCGAGGCTCCTGCCCCGCGCGGCGAGCGCGGAGACGGAGACGCCGTAGGAGTCGCTGAGCTCCTTCAGCGCGGTGAGGTCGGCGCGTGCCGGGAACGTCTCGGTGATCTCCTCGGCCGGCATCAGGAACTCGGCGGCGAACGCGTCCGCCTCCGACTCGTGCTTGCGGCTGCCGGGCGCCGCGTCGGGGTGCAACAGCAGATGACCGAGCTCGTGCGCGACGGAGAACCGTTGGCGCAGAGCGTCCTGCTGCTCCGTCAGCACGATCATCGGCCTGCCGTGCAGCGCGGAGGAGAACGCCTCGACGCTCGTGCCGATCGTGCTCGGCAACCGGCTGACCACCACGCCGCGCGATTCGAGGTTGCGCACCAGGTGCGCGACGGGACCGCTGTGCACACCCCACGCCTTGCGGACGGCACGGGCGTTGTGCGCGGCGTCACCGTGCTGAAGGCCGAGCGGGAGACCAAGATCGATCCGAGGCAGCTCCACGACGCCGTCGAGCGCGTTGGCCACCTCCCACAGCAGCTCGACGTGCGCGAGGGCCCGCCCGCGCTGCGCGGCCGTGGTGGCACGCAGGGAGCGGAAGTGCGCGTGCGCGGTGTCCAGCCGCAGGTGCGGCCTGCCGGAGGAGAAGAACCCGACGCCGACGCCGAGCCGCTCCGCGCACCGCTCCAGCGTCTCCGCGGTCGGGCGTGCCTGGCCCAGCTCGTACTGCGAGATCGTCGCGGCGTGCCCGGCGATCGCCTCGGCGAGGTCGTGCCTGCGCAGGCCCGCGAGCTCGCGGGCCATCGACAACCGCGCCGGGTCGAAGGCCCGCGCTGCTGCGTGGGCATCCGTCGTCACGACGTCGTCTCCTCGGGTCATCGCCAGCAGCGACTGGCCCGAGCATCATCTCCCACCACCCGATCGGGTCGGCGCACCGGCCGGTCGGGTTCAGCCAGCCTCCGTGCCCGCCTCGTCCGTTCTCGGCCGCAGATCCACCTTCGGCTCGGGTCCGTCGAAGCCGGTCGCCAGGTGCGTTCCCGGTGGGCCGTCAGGTGAGCCGGTGACCAGGTGGTCGAACGACAGGCACCAGTCCCAGTCGATCTTCTTCTCGGCGTTGAGCGCGCCGGACCCGATCCACGCCTCGCGCAGGCCGCCGGTGTCGGTTCCCGCCCACGGGAGCAGCACCAGCTCGCGCCCGCCGAGGTGGAGAAAGGCCCCGGTGAGCAGTTCCAGCTGCCCGGTGTCCGCCGGCTCGTCGCTGAGCAGTTCCTCCCGGAAGTCGCCGGCGCGCACGAGTCCGTGCGGTGGGTTCTCCATCCGGAACTGGTAGATGGCGGCACCGTTGAGGTTCAGCACCAGCGAGCCGTGCGGGCGCGCGACGACCAAATCAGGCAGTTCCCTGACGAGCGTGTCGGCCGTGCGAAGCAAGAACTGATACCGATCTGTGCCGAAACTGTTCTGGTTGACCCAATCGCCGCGGGAACTCACCTCCCGCCGCTGCTGAAGGGTTCCGGCCTCGTAGTGGGCGTCGGTGAGCCACTGGAGAAGAACACCGCGCAGGACCGCCGGATGAACGGGGTGGATGAGGGTGGCGAGGCGGTGGAGACCGTCGAGCACGCATTCCCCCTTGACTCGGGTGCCGGGAAGCGTCGGCTGAGCCCGAATTCTAGGCCGAATTCCGCTCGATTTCCGATGTGCATTTTGCGAGCTTGGCAAATGCCTAGAGTCGTCGAAGGGGGAATTCCCCGATCGGCGGTTGACCTTCTGTCCGATTCTTCAGTTGATCACACGCCATTGACCAGCATGTCCACCGTTCTCGGGACAACTCATGCTGTTGTGGAAACTCGTTTGGGCGATCACGACGTGTAGCCGGTCGCTTACTGGAGTCGCTAGGCTGCTTGCTCTGCGCGCAAAGGAATCAGCGAGGAAACCGTGGCGTCACTCATCCCCGCGCTGTCCGAAGTCCTGGCCGGCGTCCGCTCCGGTGACCGGGTGCGATGACAGTTCCGCTCCCGGACCGGCCGTTGCACTCGGCGGAGACCAAGTCCTCCGCCGAGTCGGTGCGGCGCGCCCGCGCCAAGCTCGCCAGGAAGTGGGCGTACCTGGTCAGCACGACCACCTACATCCCGATGGCGCAGCAGGACATCGAGCGCACGCTGCTGGAACTGGTCGACGTCCTGTTCGAGGTGGTGGGCAGCGAGCCGTTCTCCGCCGACGACGCCAGCGCGGTGGGCGCCCGGCTGGTCGCGCTGAACTTCGCGGGCCGGACCAGCCTGCGGCGGACCGTTGAGGTCGTGGGCAAGTCGCTGCTCGGCATGGCCGACCTGCTGCCCGTCGAGCGGCTGCCGGAACGGGTCATCGGCCTGCTCGGCGCGCTCACGTCCGGGTACGTCGAGGCCGTCCGGCTGTCCCTCTTCGAGCAGCAGGAGAACCTCAACCGCGCGTTGATCAAGGCCGCGCAGGACGCGCAGCGCGACACCGAAGCCAGCGAGGCGCGCTTCGACGAGGTCTTCACCTCCTCCAGCAGCGGCATCGCCATCACCGACCCCGACGGCAAGTTCGTGCGCACCAACGCCGCGCTCGGCGAGATCCTCGACTACACCGTCGCGGAGCTCGGCACGCTGACGCTGTTCGACGTGATCGCGCCGGAGGACGTGCCGTTCGTCCGCAACGCCTTCCGCGACCTGCACGACGGCAAGGTCCAGCGGCTGCGCCAGCGCCGCAGCATGCTCGGCAAGGACGGCGAGACCGTGCAGGCGCAGCTGACGATCTCGCTGCTGCGCGACAACGACGGCAACCCCAACCACTACGTCACCATCGTGGGCGACGACACCGAGCTGACTCTGTTGCAGGGCCAGCTCAGCCACCAGTCGCTGCACGACGTGCTGACCGGCCTGCCGAACCGGCAGTTCTTCACCACCAGGCTGGAGCGGGTGCTGCGGCACGCCGACGAGACCTTCGGCGTGACCATGTACCACCTGGACCTCGACGCGTTCTCGGTCATCGCCAACGGGCTCGGCGGTCACGTGGCCGAGGCGCTGCTGAAGAACGTCGCCGAGCGACTGCTCTCGATCTTCGCGGGCGAGAGCGCCATGGTGGCCAGGCTCGGCGGCGACGAGTTCGGTGTCCTGGTGCAGAACGAGGTGGGCACACCGGACGTGGTGAGCACCATCGAGCGCATCAACGAGGCCCTCGCTGAGCCGTTGTACGTCGACGGCAACGGCGTCGCGGCCTCGGTGAGCATCGGCGTGGTGCACCGCCCGCCGTCGGACATCGAACCGAGCGAGCTGCTGCGGGTCGCGGACATGACGCTGCGCAGGGCGAAGCGCAACGGCCTGCGCCAGTGGGGCCTGTACGACCCGGAGCGCAACGAGCTCGACCGCTCGCGGTTCAGCCTCGCCGCGACCATGCCCGGCGCGTGGGAGAGCGGCGAGGTCGGCGTGTTGTCGCGGCCGCTCATCCGCCTCGACGACGGCAGGACCGTCGCGGTGGAGGCGTTGCTGCGCTGGCAGCACCCGGAGCTGGGGCTGCTGCCGCACGAGCGGTGCCTGGAGCTTGCCGAGCAGATCGGCCTGATCATGCCGCTGGGCACCTGGCTGCTGAGGTCGGCGTGCGGGAGCATGGCTGACCACGAGGTGCCGCTCGGCGTCGCACTCACCCCGAACCAGGCGACCGACCCCGACCTGGTCGGCGAGATCCTCCAGGTGCTCGACGACACCGGCCTCGACCCCGGCAGGCTCCAGCTCGGCTTCCCGGTCCGCGCGCTGCTCGCCGACTGCGGCGAGGAGGCCTCCGACAACCTCGGGGTGCTGGCCGAGGCGGGCATCGGCGTCGTGCTCGACGGCTTCGGCACGG
Organism: Allokutzneria oryzae; assembly: GCF_042429765.1. Taxonomy (NCBI): domain Bacteria; kingdom Bacillati; phylum Actinomycetota; class Actinomycetes; order Pseudonocardiales; family Pseudonocardiaceae; genus Allokutzneria; species Allokutzneria oryzae. Next base: position 408,082 of record NZ_JBHLZU010000010.1, read on the forward strand.
CGGCCGCCGACCTCGCCTGCATGGAGGACCTGCCGGTGAGCGCGATCCGCATCGCCAGGTCGGTGGTCGAGCTCCAGGCCAGGCGCGCGGGCACGAGCTCGATGGTGGACCGCACGCTGACCGAGCTGGTCGGGCTCGCGCACGCCGCCGGCGTGACGGTGGTGGTCGACGGCATCGACACCGTCGACCAGCTCGCGTGGTGGCGCGTCGCGGGCGCGGACCTGGGGCTCGGCCGGGTGTTCGCCTCGGTGCCCGTGCTCTCCTGAGCTCGTGCTCCTGACCGGGGCGACTGTCCTAACCGGACTGGGGAACTCGGCTGCTTGTACGCTCGTTCACCTTGTGGCAGCGCTGCTGGTGGGGGACGGGAATGGTGATGGACGACGGCTCGCGAGCCGCCACGAGCGGGGAGAACTCACTGGTGCGCCGTTCGCGCTCCGAGGTCGTCGGCAGGGACATCGGCCCGCCCGCGCTGGAGGTCTACCGGCAGCTCTCGCAGTTCCTGCTGGTGTACAAGTTCGCCGTCGAGGAGCTGATGACGAAGCTGCGGATCCTCAGCGAGGAGTTCGACTTCGTCCACCGGCACGACCCGATCGAGCACATCACCAACCGGGTCAAGCGGCCGGAAGCGATCATGGAGAAGCTGCGCCGCAAGGGGCTGGAGCCCGACCTCGACGTGATCGCCGAGCACCTCGACGACGTCGCGGGCGTGCGGGTGGTGTGCCCGTTCGTCTCCGACGTCTACGGCGTCGAGGAGATGCTGCGCCGCCAGCACGACGTGAAGATCCTGCGCACCAAGGACTACATCGCCAGCCCGAAGCCCAACGGCTACCGCAGCCTGCACCTGATCGTGCAGATCCCGGTGTTCCTCTCCGACCGCGTCGAGCACGTCAAGGTCGAGGTCCAGATGCGCACCATCGCGATGGACTTCTGGGCCACGCTGGAGCACAAGCTGTTCTACAAGTACGACGACCACGTGCCCGCCGACTTCGCCGACGAGCTGGCCAGCACGGCCGCGATCGCCGCCCAGCTCGACGCCCGCATGGAGTCGCTCCACCAACGCCTGCACCACTAGCTCGCGCTCCGCACGCAGCGGCACCGGCCGGTCACTCGCGCTCCGCACACAGCGGCACCGGCCGGTCATCGGCCACCACCTCGCCGGAGCCCACCTCACGCGACCCCCGTTTCGCGTTTTGTCACCTTGATGCGAAATGGGAGCGCTCTTTCGCGCATTAAGGTGACAAAACGCGCACACCCTCGATCACGCCAGGTCTCCGGCGGCGCGCATCCGCGCTTCGCCCGCAACCTCGGCACGGCAGAGTACGGCGGGGTCGGCACCACGACGGCGCCGGTCGCCAACCACGTCCAGCACGACTCACGGATCTTGTTGCCGGTGTGGTGACCGCGTAGATTCGGCCGCTGAGGGTTCTCCGCCGCCATCCCGGTTCCCCGTGCTGTGGTGCGAAGGAGAGCGTGCATGAACAAGCTCGCGGCAGTGCTGGCCGTGCTCGTGGCGGTGGTGCTCGCGCCCGTGGCGAACGCCGCGCCGAACAAGCGGGTCGTCGTCTACTACCAGACCCAGTACAGCAACGGCAGCACCGGAGACTACGTCTCCCCGCTGCCGTTGCTGACCAACAACACCGGTGTGACGGACGTGATCGTCGGCGCGATCCACCTCAACGACAACAAGATCGTGCACCTCAACGACCACCCGCCCGCGCACGAGCGCTACAACCGGATGTGGCGTGACCTGCGGGAGATGAAGTCCAAGGGCGTCAACGTGATCGGCATGGTCGGCGGCGCGGCCCAGGGCAGCTACCAGCGGTTGGAGCGCGAGTTCGACACCTACTACCCGTTGCTGCGCAACGTGATCACCACCTACGGGTTGAGCGGTGTCGACCTCGACGTCGAGGAACGCATGTCACTGGCGGCGATCCAGAAGCTCATCGACCGGCTGCGCGCGGACTTCGGCAGCTCCTTCGTGATCACCATGGCCCCGGTCGCCACCGCGCTCTCCGGTGGCGGCAACCTCTCCGGCTTCAGCTACGAGGACCTCTACCGCAGCCACGGCTCGAAGATCGACTGGTTCAACGCGCAGTTCTACTGCGGCTGGGGAAGCCTGGCGAGCACGGCGGGCTACGACCGGATCATCGCCCGCAACCTGGTCCCGCCCGCCAAGGTGGTGGCGGGCGCGCTCACCAACCCGTCGGGCTGCCAAGGCTTCGTGGACGTGCCACGGTTGCGGAGCACGGTCACCGAGCTGGTCAGGAAGTACCCGACGTTCGGCGGCGTGGACGGCTGGGAGTACTTCAACTCCCTCCCCGGCGGGACCGCCCGCCCCTGGGAATGGGCCGCTGAGATGACCGCCGCGCTCCGAGGCTGACCGGAGCCCGCTGCCGGGTGTTCGTAACGCGGATGACGACCGAGGCCAAGAACTGTCGTCATGAACATCTGGGAGACGGGTGAGCGGATGAGCAGCCGACGACTGCGCGCGAACAGGGCGTGACCCCGCCGACTTCACCGGGGACCGCACCGTGGTGATCGAGACCTCGGGCGGCGGGGATGCCGCAGGGCTCCGGGTGAGCTTCGCCGAGGGGCCGGTCGGGGCGTGCGTGCCGGTGGACGCCCCGCGGCAGAACGAGTCCGGCAACAGCGGTGGCGGTTCGGACGAGAACCGGTGACCGCCGATCGCAGTAGGCTCGGCGGAGACTAGTCATTCTGAGCCGTGAAGCAGACGGAGCGATGAAGCAGCTGCCAGCGAAGGACCGCCCCGGTGTCCAGGCATGGCTCGGACCGCTCTCGCTGGGGCTCGGAACAGTCAGCTGGATCGTGCCCGGGGGAAACCTCGTCTTCGTCGTCGCGGCGTGCGTCTGCGGCGTCGTCTCGATCGCCACCAGGAAGTGGTACAGCGTCGACTGGACCGCTGTCGCGGGCATCTGCGTAGCGCTCGCCCAGGCACTGCTCTCGTTGTTGTTGCTGGCCGCGTCGATGCATCCGTAGGGACCGCCTCCACGGCTACCCGCCCAGCCGCACGGGGAAGGTCAAGCGCACCGTCGCGATCCCCGGAGCGAGGTCGCGCCCTCAGACTTCGACGGCGCGGCGGTGGGGATCGAGATCACCCTCGACCCGGTGCCGTCAGCGTGAGGTAGTCGGCGCCGCCGACGTAGACGGTGTGTCCCGTTTCGAGCGGCTCCACCACGGCCTTGGCCACCTCGGCGGCGAACTCGCCGACGGTGGGCAGGCTCCGCGCCTCGGCCCGGCGGGCGTCGACGATGCCGGGTTCGGCGCGGTCGAGCAGCGTGACCGTGATCGTCCCCTCGATCATGTCGCCCGACACCACGACCAGGCCGACACCCCGCTCGCGCAGCTCCGGGATCTTGGCCCGCAGCGCGTCCTCCCCGGCTCGCTTGCTCTCGGCGACCGCCTCGTAGGCCGCGTACCCGGGCCGCCTGCCGTGGAAGTGCGCCTGGTGGCTGGTCACGAACACCACCCGCGAGAGCGCGGGCATCAACGGCAGCGCAGTCTCCAGCACCCGCACCTGGGCATCCCGGTTGAGCCGCATCGCGTAGCCGAGGTCGCGATCCCGTTCCATGCCGCCAGAAGCGTTGAGCACCAACGCGTCCAGCCTTCCGCTGCGTTCGCGCACCTCGTCGAGCATCGCGGTGACGGCGATCGGATCGGTGAGATCGGCCTTGAGCGGCCAAGCTCTGCCGCCCGCCGCGACGATCTCGGCGACAACCCGTTCGGCGCGCTTCGCCTTGTCGCGGTAGTTGACGTACACGTGCGCGCCCGAGGTGGCGAGCAGCCGGGCGGTCTCCGCGCCGACACCGCGCGAGGCACCGGTCACGAGCACCACTCTGCCGGTCATCACTTCTTCCGTCCCGATGCTCGGAGCCGCTCCGCGGCCGCACCAATGCCTTCGAGCAGCTCCACGCTGCGGGGTGCTCGCCGCCGGGGGAGCTGGGAGTTGAGCGCGGTGCCGAAACCGGCCATGCGGATGGTGGCGTCGATGATCTCGTTGACGTCGTCCGGCCACGGCAGCGCGGGCTGGGTGATGAGCAGTGCGGCGCAGCCGTGCACGGCCGTCCACATGGTCAGCGCCAAGGTTTCCGGATTTCCTTGCAGCACACCGCTTTCCACACACGCCGTGACCGCGTCCACCATGTAGCCGAAGCACGCTGCGGAGGCCGGTGGGACCTCTGCGGAGGTGGCGGGCCGCATCATCAACAGCCGGTACTGCACCGGGTGGTCGAGTGCGAAGTGCACATAGGCGCGCCCGCACTCACCGAGCGCGATGAACGGATCGGTGACACGGCCGACGGCGTCGGTGATACGGCGGCCCAGCTCATCCCACACACGTAGGCAGACCGCTTCCACCAGCGCTTCTTTGCCGGTGAAGTGCAGGTACACCGAGGGCGTCGTGACCCTGGTGCGCTGGGCGACCGCGCGCAGGGTCAGAGCGTCCTCGTTGCCGGTCTCCACGAGCAGCTGTTCCGCGTTGCGGAGGATCTCCTCACGCAGGTGTGCTCCGTCGCCCGCGCGGGCGCGGACCCGTCTGGCTTCCACGCGGCCATGTTGACACCGTTAAGTTGACGGTGTCAATCTGTGGGCGTGATCGAGGTCAGGCCGTTGGGTCCGCAGGACCGCGCGAGGTGGGAGACCCTGGCGCGCGGCTACAAGAAGTTCTACGAGACAGTCGAATCCGATGAGTCATACGAGAGAACATGGCAGCGGTTGCTGAAAGGTGACGAGCTGCACGGATTTGCCGCGCTGCTCAACGGGAAAGTGGTGGGCATCGCGCACTTCCTCTTCCATGCCGCCGTGTGGACGGATGGTTCCTGCTACCTCCAGGACCTCTACGTCGATGAGGCGGCACGCGGTGAGGGAGTGGCACGTGCCCTCATCGGCCGAGTGGCCCAGGTGGCGCGAGACCGTGGTGTGCCTCGTTTGTACTGGCAAACCAAGCAGGACAACGCGACCGCGCGCACGTTGTACGACAAGGTGGCTCGCTTCCGCGGGTTCGTTGTCTACGACCTCCCGCTGAGCTAGCGGTTCGCGACCCCCTGTTTCGCGTTGTGGAGCCTTAACGCGACATGGGAGCGCTCTTTCGCGCAACAAGGTGACAAAACGCGAAAGCTCTGACCGCGCCAGCCAACCCGCACGCGCACCACGATGGTCGCTGTTTGACGCGCATGGGTTTCAGCGCTTTCTGAGCTGCACGATGACAAGCGCCGCGAGCACGACGAGCCCGCCGACGGCCTGGGACGCGGTGAGTTCCTGGTGCAGGACGAGCCAGCCCAGCGTGGTCGCGACCACAGGGCTGAGAAGGCCGAGGAACGTGACATCGGTGGGGGAGAGCGCTCGGATTCCCCTGAACCACAGTGCATACGCGAGCGCCGCGCCGATGATCGCCAGGTAGCCGTAGCCGAACAGGTTCTCCGTGCTCAGCGTCGCCGGTGGCAGTCCTTCGACGACGAGTGCGACCGGGACCAGCAGGACTCCGCCCGCCACGAGCTGCCACCCCGTGGTCGCCAGCAGCGGAGCGGGCGACGTCCACCGCTTGCTGAGGACGACCCCGGTGGCCATGACGACCGCGCTGCCGACCGCGGCCGCGATCCCGAGCGCGTCGAGCCGCGCGTCCGCACGGAGCACGAGCAGGCTGACTCCGACGACACCGGCCGCCGCAGCGAGCACGGTCCGCGTGGTCAGGCGCTCGCCCAGCAGGCCGGCCGCGAGCCCGGCGACCAGGAGCGGTTGCAGGGCGCCGATGGTGGCGGCGACACCGCCGGGCAGCCGGTAGGCGGCGACGAACAGCAGCGCGAAGAACGCCCCGATGTTGAGGGCGCCGAGCACCGCCGCGCGCCACCACCAGGCTCCCGTCGGCAGCCGCCTGGTGAGCGCGACCAGCAGCAGGCCGGCCGGCAACGCGCGCAGCACCGCCGCCAGGAGCGGCCTGCCGGGAGGCAGCAGCTCCGTGGTGACGAGGTAGGTGGTTCCCCAGATGGCCGGTGCCAGGGCGGTCACCGCGACCAGTCCGACCCGATTGCTTAGCACTAAGACAAACTAGCTTAGTGCTAAGTTATCTGTCGAGGGAGATCCGCCTCACGGTCGAGGCGCTGGCTAGGCTGAGCCGATGGCGGACCACGTCGACCTCGTGCTGGCGCAGTGGGCGGAGCAGCGTCCCGACCTCGATGTCTCACCGATGGCGGTGATCGGCCGCCTCAGCAGGGTGTCCACCCGGATCAGCGCGGAGCTGAAGCGCACGTTCGCCGAGCACGACCTGGACACCGCGTCGTTCGACGTGCTGGCCACACTGCGCCGCAACGGGCCGCAGCGCTGCCTGACCCCCGCCGAGCTGATGCGGTCGGCCATGGTCACCTCCGGCGCGATCACCCAGCGGCTCGACCGCCTCCAGGCGCGCGGCCTGATCACCCGCACGCCGAGCGAGTCGGACGGCCGTGTCGTGCTGGTCGCGCTCACCGAGGACGGCCGGGCGCTGATCGACCGAGCGTTGCCCGATCACGTCGACACCGAGCACAGAGTCCTCAGTGGACTGACGTCGGCCGAACGGGAGCAGTTGGCCGAACTCCTCCGCAAGCTCCTCGAATCCTTCGATATGTGACCCCGGCCAGCCGCCCCGTCACTGGGCCCGCCCACCCCGTCACCCCAAGCCCACCGCACGCACCCCTCATCTCGCGTTTTGTAGCCTTAATGCGAAATGGGAGCGCTCTCTTGCGCATTAAGCCTACAAAACGCGAAGACCCTGACCACCTCGCCGGGAGAGGAGACGCCGAAGGCCGCGCGGCTGCGGTGGGTCGAGCTCGCCAGGCATGCGCTGGTGTTCGGCCGAGCGGGGGAGTGAGGCCGGGAACCCTTCCGGCTCAAGCGAAAGCTCGGCCGGATAAGGCCATGACCGTTGTTGGTCGTGAAGGCCGCTCATACTGTCCGCCGTGTGACCCGCAGCCCGTTCGACCAGGCCAACGCAGGTAACCCCACTCGGCGAAAGTTCCTGACAGCCACCGGAATGGCTGCGGGACTCGCGTTCACCGGTGCGCTACCCGGCATCGGGACCTCCAACGCCTCCACCGTCGAGGTGAACCGGCTCCGCGACTACCCCTTCGCGCTCGGCATCGCCTCCGGCGACCCGTTGCCCGATGCCGTGGTGATCTGGACCAGGCTCGCGCCCAAGCCGCTCGACCCGTTCGGCGGGATGAACGACCGTCCCGTCGCCGTGGTCTGGCAGGTGGCCGAGGACGACCGGTTCCGCCGGATCGTCCGCAGCGGCGTCGAGTTCGCCAGGCGCGAGTCCTCGCACAGCGTCCACGTCGACGTTCGCGGACTGCGACCGTGGCGGCACTACTACTACCGCTTCATCGTGGGCGGGCACATCAGCCCCGTCGGCCGCACGCGCACGGCTCCCGCGCCCCGCCAGTCGGTGCCGGGCATGGCGTTCGCGTTCGCCTCGTGCCAGGCGTGGTGGGAGGGGTTCTACACCGCCTACCGCGACATGGCCCGCAAGGAACACGACGTCGTCTTCCACCTCGGCGACTACATCTACGAGTACGGCGTCGGCGCGGACTCCGGTGTTCGCCAGCAACCGGTCCCGGTGGACTTCACCCGCGAGACCATGACGCTCGACGAGTACCGGGGCCGCTACGCGCTCTACAAGACCGACCCCGACCTGCAAGCCGCGCACGCCGTCGCGCCGTGGATCGTCACCGTCGACGACCACGAGGTCGAGAACAACTGGGCCGGGCCGATCTCGGAGAACAACGCGCCGCGCAACGAGTTCCTGGTCCGGATGGCCAACGCGTTCCGCGCCTGGTACGAGCACATGCCGGTGCGGATCGCCCAGGCTCCGAACGGGCCGGGCGTCCAGCTGTACCGCCGGTTCCAGTACGGCGACCTCATCCGGTTCAACCTGCTCGACACCCGCCAGTACCGCGACGACCAGGCAGCGGGCGACGGGATGAAGCCGCCCAACCCCGGCTCGCTCGACCCGAACCGGACAATTACCGGGGCGGCGCAGGAGAAGTGGCTGCTCGACGGCTTGGCGGAGAAGTCCGCGCGGTGGGAGGTGCTCGCGCACCAGACCGCCATCGCACAGCTCGACCTCCAGCGCGGCCAAGGGTTGCTGGTTCCGATGGACACCTGGGACGGCTACGACGCCTCGCGGAAGCGAATCCTCGGCGGCGCAAGGGAACGCGGCGTCCGCAACCTGGTCAGCATCGCGGGCGACCTGCACCGCAGCGTCGCCTCCGAGCTGCGACCGGACTACGCCGACGCGTCCTCTCCTGTGGTGGGAACGGAGTTCGTCGGCACCTCGATCTCCTCCGGTCGCGACGGTATGGACCACGACGCGGACGGTCTCACCATCCTCGCGGAGAACCCGCACGTGAAGTTCCACAACTTCCAGCGCGGCTACGTCCGGTGCGAGGTCAACGCCACCCAGTGGGTCGCCGACTACCGCGTCGCGGACCGGGTGACGGTGCCCAACGGCACGGTGACCTCGCGCTCCCGGCTCGTCGTCGAGGACGGCAACCCGGCCATCCACGCCACCTGAACCCCGGAGAGGACAGTCCATGCAGCGCAGAGTTCTCGCCGTGACCGCCGCGGCGGTGATGTTCGGTTCAGCGGCGGCGCCGGCCAGTTTCGTCGCCCTGACCGTGAACCCGGAGCGCGTGCAGGTTGTCGGCATGCCCTGCCTGCCGAGTTCGGTGAAGGTCGGCCTGACCAACACCGGCACCGCGGACCGCTACGTCGACCTGGAGATCGGCGCACAGGCGCCGGTGACCCCGGACCGCAGGATCATCTCCACGTGGCTGCCCGCGTGGGACCCCGACCACACGGTGAGCACGGCGATCGGGATCACCGTTCCGCGCAACGCTAAACCCGGCGACTACGAGCTGAACCTGAGCGTCGACCGGACACGGCGCACCGTGCCGGTGAAGGTGCTTCCGTTGCCGTCCAAGGGAGAAGGCGACAACCTCGCGGTCGGAGAACAGGCCAGATCCTCGTCTACGCACGGCAGCTTCCGCACCTGTGGCGCTGTCGATGGCGACGCGAACCCGGAGAACTGGTCCACCAGCACCGGGTGGAACGACGCCACCCGTGGGGCTTTCCCCGACGACTACACGGTAACCCTGGTCGCGCCGACGACAATCGGCAGAGTGGAGCTCCAGACGCTCGACTCCGCGAAGTATCCCGCCGCGCAGAACGGTTTGCGTGACTGGGACGTGCAGGTGCGGAGTGCTGGCTCCTGGGCGACCGTCAGCCAGGTGCGCGGCAACGTCCTCGGCAGGGTGAAGTCCACATTCCCCGCTGTGACAGCGGACGCGGTGCGGATCGTGGCGTTGGACTCCAATGACCACGCCTACTCGCGGATCGTGGAGCTGGAGGTCTACTCGCGCTGAGCGCCGAACACGGCCAGCAGACGCTTCCAGAGCACGTCACTGAGGGCTTGCGCATCAGCGTCAGGACGCAGTTCTCCTTGTGCGACAAAGGTCTTCACCGCGTCGCGCAACCTCCTCCCGCTCGTGGAGTTCGATGGACTCCCGGAACAGCGCTTCCTTCGAACCGAACGCCAGCGCCTCCGGGCCCAGCCAGCCCGCGCCGAGACGGGTTCGGGAACGTCCTGGAGGGCAAGGGGTGGCGGTGCCTCCGCTCGACTGTTCTGTGTCGATCGACCAAGCACCAGCGCGGCCGGGCGGAGGCGGTCAACGACGCTGGGGTTCTCAGTAGTGCCTGGCCACCACGCCGATCAGGTCGTGCAGCGCCTGCCGCACCCGCTGGTCGAGCGTCATCGATGCCAGCGTCCGCCTGGCTGCGCGGACCCGCTCGCGCAGCATCGCGCGGACCTCCTCCAGAGCGCCGGAGGATTCGATGATCCTCCGAGCTTCGTCCACATCGGACTCGCTCAGGCCGGGGTCGCCCGCCAGCTCCAGCAACCTGTCGGTGGACGCCCGCGTCGCGCGCGCCAGCGTCGCGGCGATCAGCGTGGTCCGCTTGCCCTGGCGGATGTCCTCGCCGACCGGCTTGCCGACCTCCGCCGCGCTGCCGAAGACGCCGAGGACGTCGTCGTGCATCTGGAACGCCTCGCCCAGTGCGGCGCCGAACTCCTCGAACGCCCGGATGGTGTCCTGGCCGACGCCGCCCGCGATGGCGCCGAGCCGCAGTGGGTGGCTGATCGAGTAGTTGCCCGACTTCAGCCGGGCCAGCCGCAGCGCCGCGCTCATCGACGAGTCGCCGGAGTGCCCGGAGACAATGTCGAGGTACTGGCCGGAAATGAGCTCCAGCCGCATGTCGTCGTAAGCGAGACGGAACCGTTCCCGACGATCTTCCGGAAGCGGGTTCGCGTTGACGACGCGGTCCGCCCAGACCATCAGCGCGTCACCGAGAAGGATTCCGGCGGAAAGGCCGAAATGATCAGCGTCACCATCCCACGCGCGTTCCCGGTGCAGGGTCGCGAGCTGCTTGTGCGCGGTCGGAACACCGCGTCGGGTGTCCGCGCGGTCCATCAGGTCATCATGCACGAGCGCGAACACATGGAACAGCTCGATCGCGACCGCCAGCTCGATCACTCCGTCGCTGTCCGGCTCGCCACCGGCGCGGAAGCCCCAGTAGAACAACTGCGGCCGGATGCGCTTGCCGCCCGCCTCGGTCAACCGTGCCGCGGCAGTGACCAGGTCGGTCGTCTCGCGCGCGCTCTGACCGGTTACCTGCCGGAACTGGTCCATCGACGCCGCGAGCGCCGCGTCGATGCGGGCCACGAGCGATCGGCTCGAAGCCGCGTGCCCCGACCGGTCCGATCCCCGTGCGGGGGTGTGCGGAGGAGCCAACTTCGCGAAGGGAACGCTTTCGGCGGTCATCGTGATTCCTTCCGGCTCGACAATCTGCGAGGAAACGCTTCGCCCCCTGCCGGATCGAGTTGCGGGAACCCCTTCCTGTGATGGCCCTGTTCATTCTGTGAAGGCTCACCCCTGCGCCGTGTCTACCATGTGCCAGGGTCTGCGTCGATCGTCGGCATCGGTGACGAAATCTTGCCTCTCCGGTGATCCGGTCCTCCAAGGCAAATATGAACCCGCATCGGGTACCTGCGCCCCCTGCTCGATGCCGTATTTCCTCAACCGCCGAGCGGGTGTACTTCGGTCTCCAGCGGTGTTGTCCCGGCCATGGTCGGTTCTTGCGGTCCGCGGCAGTCGTCGTGTTACTGTCGTGCCGTGCCCCGGATGGGCCTACGCATGGAGGTAGCGGCTTTCTGAGCCACTAAGAGACCGGCAGGAGTCCGTTCTCTCGCACATGGCATCCCTTGTCCTGGGGTCATGACGTCGTTCTTCAACGCGTAGCCAGCATGCGGGGTTTTCTCGTGCCGTCTCCTGGTGGTTCTCCGTCCTCCGATCCCGTGGATCGACAAGGAAAGGACCACATGACCGATACGTACGACGACTTCGACTTCGCCGACTTCCAGCGGCAGGTCATCACCGAGTTCCGCGCCAGCGGTGGCAAGGTCGGCGGGATGTTCGAGGGCGCGACCCTCGCGCTGCTGACCACCACCGGAGCCAGGACCGGACTGCCCCGCACGAGCCCGTTGGGCTATCTGGAAATCGACGGGCAGCACGTGGTGATCGCATCCGCGATGGGTGCGCCAACGCATCCGGCCTGGTACCACAACATCCGCTCGAACCCGGTGGTCACGGTGGAGACCGGCACCGAGACCTACGAGGCGATCGCGGGCATCCCGACAGGTGACGAGCGGGACCAGCTTTTCGCCAAGGTGGTTGAGCAAGCGCCGGGATACAGGGAGTACCAACAGAAAACGACCCGCGTGATCCCGGTGGTCACGCTGCACCGCGTCGAGCCGACCCCGGGGGCCGACCGCGTCAGGGGGCTCGGCGACTTCGTGGTGGAAGTCCACGACTGGCTGCGCAAGGAACTCGTCGAGCTGCGCCGCGAGGTGGACGAGATCATCGACGGGCGCGCGGACTCCGTAACCGTCGACCGCTCACCTTCCGACCTCGCCAGGCAGATGCGCTCGCACTGCCTGGAGTTCTGTGGCGCGTTGACGAAACACCACACGGGGGAGGACTATGGCGCGTTTCCGATGCTGGCGCAACGGTTTCCCGCCCTGGCCCCAGCGCTGACGAAGCTCGGTGAGGACCACGAGGTCGTGGCGCGGCTCCAGGCGGAGATCCGCCAACTCGTTGACGACTACACGCCGGGCGAGAGCGATCCGGTCCGGCTGCGCGGGGACCTCGAACGCCTGGCAACGGAGTTGGAGGATCACTTCGCCTACGAGGAGAAGACGATCGTCACCGCCCTCAACGCAATGGGGCCGGCGCCTCAGGGGTAGGGCTGGCCCCATCGCGAGACGGGGCGGTACATGACGCCGGCGGGGGCGCGCAGCCCGGCACCGTGAGAACCATGTTCAGTCGAGTAGCCGCAGTTGTCGCAGCCTTGATGCTGACGATCGCAACCACCACTGCGAGCCAAACTGGTCGCGCTCCCGATCGAGAACAGTGACCTACGGACACCCCGATGCCATTGCTACGGCCACAGTGGACGGTCTCCGTGCGACTCGGGAGATCCCACGACAGCAAGGAAAAACGCTCGACGACGAAGTGCTGGTCAGTAGCTTCTCCCAGGGAGACCCGGCGACGACGACGGTGGGTCGCGCGCTCCACGAGGGCGCGGCCCCCTACTTCAAGCCGACGCCTGCCAGTGCGCAGGGCGCTTCCCCGGGTGCTGAGTCCCCCTAGCGCTGTCCTGCACGTCACCCCGATGCCCCGAGGGGGCGCGCCGCCCCCGTGCCCCCGTGGGCTGGCTGGCGTGGTCGGGGTCTTCGCGTTTTGTCACCTTGATGCGCGAAAGAGCGCTCTCATTTCGCGTTAAGCCTACATAACGCGAAATGAGGGGTGCGCGGGTGAGGGTGCCAGGGGGTGATGAGGCTGTGGCGCGATCTCCCCGCTCAGGCCGACCGCGCCGATCCTGGTGAGCGGGTACCAAGTGCCCGCCGAGCAGCTGACTGTCCCTTCGGCGTCGCACGAAAGCCCCTCCTGTTCCTGAATGGTGGACAACCTGAGATGCCCCTGTGTGGTCTTAACAAGTAGTTCGGACAACCGAACTCGTTGTGCTCCGGGGGAGAAGGCATGAAGACGCGTTTCGTTGGTGCTGCGCTTGTCGCGGCTGTGGCTGTCGGATGCATGACCGGTGTCGCTCAGGCGTCCGAACGCAACATCCTCGGTCCGACCGGCTACAAGGGAATCGAGCTCGGCGCGAGCGAGGCACAGGCCGTCGCGACCGGCCTGCTCGTGGACGGTGAGGGCGGCGAGTTCTGCCGCAGGTACTACTTCGCGCCGACCGAGGGCACCATGCCGAGGGCCAGCGGAGTGTTCATCTCCGGTAGTCGGGGCGTCACGCTCATCGGCGGCACCTCCAGGATGCGGACGAACGAGGGAGTCGGCCGCGGCTCGAAGCTGGCCGACGCCAAGCGCGTGTACCCGGACCTGACCAGGGACCCGGAAGCCGACTGGCTTTACACCTCGCCCGTTCCTGGAAACAAGGACGCGAAGTACAAGTTCGTGGTGCTCAACGACATCGTCGATGACTTCAGCCTGGAGTCCAACGACCGCGGCGGCTGCTAACTCCGCGGCCCGTCGCCATTTTTCACGTGTTCATCAGGAGAAACGAATGAACAAGCGTCTCGCCCTGTGCGCTGCCGCCGCGACGTCGATCGCGTTGGTCATGGGCGCCCCCGCCGCGATGGCCACTTCACGCGCGGCACTGCCGGAGGTCTCCGCCGACGCTGTCGGCCAGGTCGCGTTCCCCGGCGCGCTCAAGGTCCGGATCGCCAAGGCGCAGAAGTACGCCGAGAGCCGTCCCGGACTCACCGGTATCGTCGTCCGGGACCGCCTCACCGGCGCGGTCTGGCGCAACAACGCGGCGGGCACCCACGCGTGGGCGTGTTCGACGCCGAAACTGGCGATGGTCGTGGATCTGTTGCTGCGCAACGACTCCGGTGCGGTGAAGCTGACGGCTGAGGACCGCGAGCTGATGCACAAGATGCTCAACTCCAGCGACGACGACGCGGCCCACACGCTGTGGAACCGCTACGGCGGCGAGGCCGAGTTCGCCAAGCGCTTCCCGTCCTACGGCATGACGGACATGAAGTTCACCGACCAGCACAAGCACCACTGGGGCTGGATCCTCACCACGCCGAACGACCTGGACCGCCTGATCAACTACGTGCTGGAGAAACTGCCGGCCAAGCACCGCGAGTACATCGTCAAGGAGATGAGCGCGGTGGACGCCAACCAGCAGTGGGGCGTGTGGGGCGCGGGCGCGAAGGCCAAGCCGGGCAACAAGAACGGCTGGTCCGACGACAACGACGACGGCTCCTGGATCATGAACTCGGTCGGGTTCGTCGGCCCGCACCAGCGCTACACCGTGGCGATCATGAGCAACACCAAGGTGATCAAGGATGGCTACGACGTGGGCAAGGAAACCACGACGAAGATCAGCGAGATCCTGTTCAGCGGCTACTTCGGCTGACCAAGGGCCTCAGGAACCCGGTGGTCGACATTCCTGTCGACCACCGGGTTGCGTCTGTCAGGGGCGCCGGACGAGCAAGGAACAGCGCTGACTGGCGTGCTCGACACCGGGATGCGGACCGCGGTCGAGCCGCGCGACGACCTCCAGGCCGACCGAGCCCAGCGCCTGGATCTCCGCGACGGGGGCGAGGAACCGGAAGGTCAGGTCCACGTCGTGGCCCCATCAGTCGCTCAGCACCTTCTCGCCGCCCATCGGGACGTCGGCGTCACTGATGTGGAACGAGACCAGCGCGTGCCCGCCAGGCCGAAGCACGCGGGCGAACTCCGCGTAGGCGGCGGCGCGTTGTGCGGTGCCGAGATGGATGACCGCGTACACGCACACCAACCCGGCCAACGTCCGCGATCGCACGGGTAGCGCCGTCATGTCGGCCGCGCAGAACGGGAGCGACGTGCCCCGCTTCGCGACGTCGCACATCCCGGGCGACAGGTCCATGCCAACCACTCGGACCCCACCGGCTGAGAGGTAAGCGGCCACGTGCCCAGGACCGCATCCGACATCGGCGACAACCCCGCCGCTCGTGAGCTCAGCGAAGGCGTCCAGCATCGCCCGGTCCAGCGGCTTGTGCCGCAACTCGTCGCCGAGCGCAGCGGCATAGTGGTCGGCCACCAAGTCGTAACTCCGACGCGTCCGCGTCACCTCACCCATAGCCGACCAACCTATGAGCCCCTCACAACAGGACTTCTTCGTCCCGTTGCCGCCCCACCCGACCACTGCGGTCCGGTGCTCGCCCCCACCCGGCGGCTGGGGTCCGGTGCTCGCTCCCACCCGGTGACGGTGGTCCGTGCTCGCCCCAAATCGACCACTGGGGTCCGGGGGCGTGCCCCCGGCGCGGGGCCTGGGGGCTCGGCCCCCAGAAAACACAAAAGCCCGATCTTGTGAGCGTGGTTCGCGAACAAGATCGGGCCAATCGGGTGCCCCCGGCAGGATTCGAACCTGCGCTCCCGCCTCCGGAGGGCGGTGCTCTATCCCCTGAGCTACGGGGGCCCATCGCGCTTGCGACTGCTGAAGCTTAGCGCATGCCCCGGCGATGCTCGTGCGGGCACCCCCGGTGTGCCCCAGGGCACGATTGCTCATATGCGCATCTCGCTATATGTTCGTGGTGAGAGGAGGTCCGATGGGACACGGACATGGGCACGGCATCGCGGCGAACAACCCCGAGAGCGCGTCGGCCAAGCACCTCAACCGGCTGCTGGTCGCGGCGGGGCTCGGCCTGTTCACCCTGGTCGCGCAGGTGGTGGTGGGACTGAGCACGTCTTCGCTCGCGCTGCTGTCGGACTCCGCGCACGTGTTCACCGACGTCCTGGGCATCATCCTCGCCGTCGTCGCCATCCTGCTCGCCCGCGGGGCCCGCAGCTCCGCCAGCCGCACCTTCGGCATGTACCGCGCCGAGGTGCTCGCCGCGCTGGCCAACACGCTGTTGCTGTTCGGAGTGGCGATCGGGGTGCTGATCGAGGCGATCGACCGGTTGGGCGCGCCGCCGGAGGTGCCGGGGCTGCCGGTCACCCTCGTCGCGCTCGTCGGGCTCGCGGCGAACGTGATCGCGTTCTTCCTGCTCCAGGCAGGGGCGAAGGAGAGCATCAACGTCCGCGGCGCCTACCTGGAGGTCATGGCGGACATGATCGGATCGATCGGGGTGCTGGTGAGCGGCCTGGTCACGATCTTCTTCGGCTGGCGGTACGCCGACCCGGTGATCGGCGTCGCGATCGGGCTGTTCGTGCTGCCGCGGGCCTACGTGCTCGGCCGCAACGCGCTGCGCATCCTCTTCCAGCACGCGCCGGAGCGGGTCGACGTCGCCTCGGTGCAGGCGGACCTGGTGAAGCTGCCCGGGGTCGTCGAGGTGCACGACCTGCACGTGTGGACGCTGACCTCCGGCATGGAGGTGGCCTCGGCGCACCTGATCACCGAGCCCGGCATGGAGCACACCGAGGTGTTGCTCGCCGCGCAGCGGCTGCTGGCCGAGAACTACCACATCGAGCACGCCACGCTTCAGGTCGAGCCCGCGGACTGCGCGACGCCGTGCCGGGAACTAGCTTGGTGAACCCGGCGCGCTGACCGCGATCACGAAGGCCGCGCGGGCGGGCATGCCCAGGGCGCTCCACAGGTCGCCACCGCCTGGATCGGCAAGGCGCACAACGGTGTCGGCGGCCAGCTCCGGTGACGCGGTCAGAGTCCGCAGCGCGCGGTCGAGGAGGCGGTGTTCTCGTTCGATGTCCTCCGCCCGCGCGGTCACCAGGTAGCTGAGTTCGCGACGCCCCACCCCGGGCAGGGAGGGGTCGTCGCGCAGCTGGAAGAGGAACAGGTGCACGGTGGGCCGGGGATGGGGTTCGGCCAGCCAGCTCGGGGTCGGCGGGTCGAAACGCACGAGGGTCCCGCGCGACAAGGTCTCCCGCAGCGCCGCGCGGAGCGCCTCGTCCACTTCGCTGATCACCCGGGGACCCCCGCCCCGAGCCGGCCGGCGGTCAAATCAGCCCCTCCCGCAACGCGAACGCGACCGCGTGCGGGCGGTTGCGCAGCTGGAAGCGGCTGATGATGTCGTGCAGGATGCTCTTCACCGTCCGCTGCGAGTAGTTCAGCCGCTCGGAGATCTCCCTGGTGTCCAGCCCGTCGGCCACCATGCGCAGCACCTCCGTCTCCCTCGGCGTCATCCCGGTGACCGTCCCGCCCCTCCGGGACCCCGGCCGCCGCAACCGGGACATCCGCTGGATCAGCCTGCCGAGCAGCTCCGGCGGCAGGGTGCTCTCCCCGCTCGCCGCCGCCACCACCAGGCGCAGCAACGCCTCCGGGGTCGCCTCGGCCCTTCGGAGCACCCCGCAGACCCCGACCTCGACCGCCGTCAGCAACTCCGCCTCGTCGAACTCCGACGCCACCAGCACCAGCTTGGTGAGCCCCCGGTACCTCAGCTCCCGCAGCACCTGCGAGCTGCGTGCGTCCGTGCGGTCGGTGACCACCATGGCCACCGCGTCCGGCCGCGCTTCCTCGACGCTGACGAACCGGACCTCCTGTCGTGGGCCCAGCGCGGCGGCCACACCCGCGCGGGAGATGCCGTCCGTCGCATGCAGCAGCAGCGATAGCCGTTCGGTCATCAACGTGCTCACTTCTTCGATCCCCCTAGATCGACCCTGCCTTGGTTCGCCTCACCAGAGTGGACCGGAGGGTGTCCCGGGCACATGGGACCGCGAGTCCCGTCTTTGCCCGGAGGGGCCGCTACAGCCCGGCCTCGCGGGCGCGCATGATCGCCTGCGCCCGGTCGGCCACGTGCAGCTTGCTGAAGATGTTGGACACGTGGTTGCGCACCGTCTTCGGGCTGATCACCAGCTGCCGCGCGATCGCGGGGTTGCTCTCGCCCTGCGCGATCAGCGACAGCACCTCGCGCTCCCGCGAGGTCAGCTCCGGGAACGCCTCCACCGGCTGGGCCGGGGTGCTGCCGAAGAACCCGAGCAGCCGGGTCGCCACCGCCGGGCCGAAGATCGCCTCGCCCTGGCCGACCGCGCGGATCGCCCGGACGATCTCGTCCTCACCCGCGCCCTTGAGCAGGTAGCCGCGGGCGCCCGCGCGCATCGCCGCGAACACCGACTGGTCGTCGTCGAACATGGTCAGCACCAGCACCCCGATGTGCGGGCTGGTACGGGTGATCCGCCTGCTCGCCTCGACCCCGTTGAAGTCGGGCATGTTCAGGTCCATCACCACCACGTCCGGCTGCAGCGACGCCGCGAGCGACACCGCGGCCGTTCCCGTCGCGGCTTCGCCGACCACCTCGATCTCCGGCACCGTCGACAACATCGCGCACAGCCCGTACCGGAACAGCGGATGATCATCGACAACCAGGACGCGCATCGGCTCCATCCTCAGGCTCCCCCTTCTGACAACGGCAGGCGGGCGAGCACGCGGGTCCCGCGTCCCTCCGCCGGCTCCACAACGCAGCTCCCGCCCAGCTCCAGGGCGCGCTCCCGCATCGAGTGCAGCCCGACCCCGTCGCGGTAGCGGGACGGCAGCCCGACCCCGTCGTCGGTGACCTCCAAGGCGAGGTGACCGTCCAGCCCCAGCCGGACCGAGCAGCGCCGTGCCCTGGAGTGTCGCGCCACGTTGGTCAGCGCCTCGCACACGATCCGGTACGCGGCGACCTCGACAGCGGCGGGCAGAGCGGGCAGCTCCGGTGGCAGGTCGATCTCCACGCGCAACGGCCCGAGGCGCCCCGCGAGCGTGTTCGCGTGCTCCCGCACCGCCGTCACCAGCCCCAGCTGGTCCAGCACGGGCGGCCTCAGCTCGTTGGCGACGCGGCGGATCTCACCGATGGCGTTCTGCAGGTCGTCTTCGAGGCGGTGCAGCATCTCCTTGGCGGCAGGGGGATTCGTGGCCAGCAACCGCCGTGACGCCTGGAGGCCCAACGTGGCCGCGGCGAGCGTCGGGCCGACCCCGTCGTGCAGGTCGTGCAGCAGCCGCCGTCGCTCCTCCTCGCGCGCCTGCACGATCTGCGCGCGGCTGCGGGCCAGGTCGGTGGTCAGGCGCGCGGTGTGCACGATCGCTCCCGCGTGCCGCGCGATGTCCGCGAGCACCCCGCGGTCCTTGCGGTTGAACCGTTCGCGAGGAGCCTGCGCCACGACAAGATCACCGAGCACTTCGCCCTGGTATCTCAGGGGAAGCCGCGTCAACTGGCCCACCGGCGTGCCGAACACGGCGACCTGCTCGGAGTCCTCGCCACGCCGTAGCTCGATCGCCGCATAGGGGAGCCGTAGTGCCTGGCCGACCGTCTCCACCACGGCCTGCACGGTCTCCTGCGGTGTCTTCGTGCCCTGGAGCCGGTCGGAGAGCACCGAGACAACGCGATAGGGGTCCTGGCGCGCGCCGAACAACCGCTGGTTGATCACCGCGTGCACCCGGTCGCGCAGCGGCAGGATCAGCGCGGCGGCCACACCCGCCGCAATCGCCTGGTGCCACAAGCTGTTCAGCCCTGGCAACGTCGCCGACAGCATGCCGACGATCACCGCGTAGCCCGCGCCGACACAGGCGGACAAGCTCGCGTACGCCAGTGACCGGCTGACGACGACCTCGATGTTCAGCGCGTGGTAGCGCAGAACCGCGGCGGCGAGAGCGAGCGGCGCGGGCATGAACGCGACCGGGTACAGCTCCCGTGGCAGCAGCGGGGTTCCCTGCGCCATCTCCGGGAGCACCCAGAGCAGCACGTACAGCAGCGACGCGCCGCCGAGAGTCGCGGCCAGCCATCGCAGTCGCTGTTGTGCGAGCGCGTCCTCGCAGGTGCGATAGCGGTACAGCAGCATGCCGAAGACCATTGCGGGGTAAAAGAAGACCAGTAGCCGCACCGGTGCTCCGACCAGCTCCCAACGGGCGAGCGGCGTCACCGCCCACGGCAGCCGCATCGCGACGTCCGCCGCGTACAACAGCACCGGGCCGAGGTAGGCGAGCACCACCCAGCGCGGTCGCATCGGCCCGGTCAGCGCCGTCGGGAAGGACAGCGCGAAGTGCAGGATCGAGCTCCACAGCAGCGCGAACCCGGCCTGTGCGAGGTACCAGCGCCAGAACTGCGTTCCCGCGACGAGGTCGAGCGCCTCCAGCTTGAAGTAGCCGCTGCCCGCGCTGCAGAAGTGCGAGGTCATCGCGATCAGCAGGGACGCGCGGGCGGCCGGGTCCCGTGGCCGGTTGGCGAAGACGAACAGCGCGACGCTGATGATGATCGAGATGAGCAGCACCATCGGCCACTGGTGGGCGAGCGCGGCCACCACGGGGAAGCGCACGAGCGGGACCGAGACCTCGACGCGCTCGCCGCCGCGCAGCACCACGTAGGTCAGCCGGTCCCCGACGGCGGGGGAGAGTGCGCCGGGCCGGATGTCCTCGGCCAGCACCCTGCCGCCGATCGAGACCACCTCGTCGCCCGCGCGCAGCAGTCCGTCGGCGCGCCCCTGCTGCACGACGACCTTTCCACCGCTGAACGCCACGTCGCCGACGTTGACGACGGTGCCGTCCGACGGTGCCGCGGTCCGGGACCAGAAGCACAGCACGCTGAGCACGAGCAGGACCAGGGAAGCGGCCGCCAGCGGCACGGTGCTTTTCCGATCCCCCCGATCGTCGAGGGCGACCACCCGCTCAGTGTGCCGTCGATACCCTGCCCCGGTCACGGGAGTAGGTGTCCCGAATGGGGCAGGACATCGTCACGACTTCCTGGGCGCCTACGGCTCGGTCAGGAACTCCTCGCGGATCTCCTTGGGGCCGAACGGCCACGAGCCCTCGCGACGGGCCCAGACCAGGAACGCGACCACGCCGAGCGCCACCCAGCCGAGGGACAGCATGAACTGGTTGATGCCGGTGCCCGGGATCTCCTGCTGGCCGGAGTGCAGGTAGACGAAGCCCCAGCCGAGCAGGGCGATGACGCACGGGATCGGGTAGAGCCACTGGCGGTACGGCCGCGCGAGGTCCGGCTGCCGCCGCCGCAGCACGATCAGCGCGAGCACCTGGGCGATCGACTGCACCAGCACGAACACCGCCGTCAGCATCGCGATCACGGTGGTGAGGTCGAACAGCGAGCCGAGCGCGGTGACCACGCCCATCGCCAGCAGGCCGACGTGCGGGAAGTGCAGCCGCGGGTGCAGCTTGCCGAACCACGACAGGAACACCCCGTCCTTCGCGGCGTTGTAGGGCACCCGGGAGCCGCCGAGCAGCCCGGCGAAGATCGACGCGAACGCGGTCACCACCACGAGCACGGTGAGCACCTGCGCGGCGGCGGCACCCCAGTTGTGCTCGACGACGGTGGAGGCGATCGGGCCGGGCTTGGCGGCCTCCTCCCACGGCAGCACGCCGAGGATGCCCACCTGCAGCACGAAGTACAGCGCCATGATGCCCAGGATCGACAGCACGATGGAGCGCGGGATGTTGCGGCCGGGGTCGCTGATCTCCGCGCCGAGGTAGGCGCTGGTGTTGTAGCCGAGGTAGTCGTAGATGGCGATCATCAGGCCCGCGCCGAGGCCGAGCCAGAACGAGCCGCCGTCCAGGGAGAACGTCCCCGGGGTGAAGGTGAAGGCCAGTTCCGGGTGCCAGTTCGAGTACGCGGCGATGATCACGGCGAACACCGAGACGAGCATGACGCCGAACAGGACCGTGGTGAGCCGGGTGATCTCGCCGATCCTGCGGTAGAGCATCAGCACGACCAGCGCCACGACACCGATGCCGACGGCGTGACCGGTGAAGGTGGTGGCGCCGTCCGCGTCGACCAGGCCTGGCACCAGGTACCCGAGGTAGGTGACGAGGCCGATCACCCCGGTGGACATGATCAACGGGATGAACAGCATCGCCGTCCACGCGAACAGGAACGGCATCAGCCTGCCGGTGCGGTACTGGAACGCCTCGCGCAGGTAGAGGTAGGTCCCGCCGGCGCCGGGCATGGCCGCGCCGAGCTCCGCCCAGACCAGCCCGTCGGCCAGCACGATCACCGCGCCGATCAGCCAGCCGAACATGGCCTGCGGGCCGTTCATCGCCGCGATCATGCCGGGGATGGTGATGAACGGCCCGATGCCGCACATCTGGGTCATGTTGATCCCGGTGGCCTGGAGCAGTCCGATCCGGCGCTCGAAGCCTCCGTCCGGGGAGGGTGCGGGTGGGGTGACACCGGCCACGGGAACCTCCTGGTCGAATTTGGAAAACTTCTTAACATAGGCTGGGGGTGAAGGGAATCCTCTGCTCGGCCGCCGCGCTGAATAGACTTCCGTGGTTCTCGGACGAAGGCAGGTCGCCTTGACCCCTCCCCTCGGCACCCCGTCGAGCATGCGCACGCTCAACCAGCGAGCCGTGCTGGACCGGCTGCGTCACGTCGGACCGGCCACCAGGCCGCAGATCGCGAAGGACACCGGGCTGTCGAAGCCGACGGTCGGTCAGGCCCTGCTCGGCCTGGAGGAGGCGGGACTCGTCCGCGCCGCCGGGCGCACCTCGGCCGGACCGGGCCGCTCGGCCGTGGTCTACGAGGCCGACCCCACCGCGGGGCACGTGCTCGTCGTGGACATCGGCCGCCAGCGGTTGCGGCTGGCCGCGGTCGACCTCACCGGCGCCGTCGTCGCCCGCCGCGACGAGCGAAACCGTTGCCGCTCAGCCAGTTCGCTGGTGCGCACGGTCCGCCAGCTCGCGGAGGAGCTGCTCGACGGGGCCGGGCTGTCGCTGGACTCCGTTATCACCAAGGTCGTCGGCAGCCCCGGCGTCCCCGACAGCGGCAACCGAGCACTGCAACACGCCCCGAACCTGCCGGGCTGGGGGCGCAAAGGCCTGCTCGACGAGCTGGAAGCGGAGCTCGGCGCGGGCCTGATGGTGGAGAACGACGCCAACCTCGCGGCGCTGGGCGAACGCGAGCAGGGCGCGGCGCGCGGTGCGAACTCCTTCGTGCTGATCACCGTGGGCACCGGCCTCGGCATGGGCATCGTGGTGGACGGCAAGCTGTTCCGCGGCGCGCACGGAGCCGCGGGCGAGATCGGCTACCTGCCCTACGGCCGCTTCGACGAGGCGATGCTGCTGAAGGGCGGGCTCACCCCGCCGCCGGGCGGCATGCTCGAACGGGTCTCCGCGGCGAGCTCGGTGGTCGAGCTCGCGGCGGCCTTCGGCATGGCCGAGCCGGACAGCGCCCGCGAGGTCTTCGACGCCGCCCGCGCCGGAGACGGCCAGGCACTGCGCGCGGTGGAGCTGGTCGCGGTCCGGCTGGCCTTCGGGGTCGCGGCGGTGACCGCCGTGATCGACCCGGAGCTGGTGGTGCTCGGCGGCGGCGTCGGCCGCAACGGCGACCTGCTGCTCGAACCGCTCCAGCGGGCGCTGCACGGCTTCACCCCGTTGGTGCCCTCCATCGTCGAGGGCGAGCTCGGTGAGGACGCCGTGCTCTCCGGGGCGATCGCGGTCGGGCTCAGCAAAGCGCAGCAGCTGGTTTTCGACCGCCACCTCGGCAGTGCCTGATCAGGCGGGGAACCGCTGCTCGTTCCGGTCCATCTTGGCGTGCGCGGCGGCGAGCAGATCGATGCCGCTCGCGTTCGCCAGCTGCATCAGGTAGAGGAAGACGTCGGCGGCCTCGTCGGCGAGCCGCTGCTTCAGCGGGCCCTCCGCGAGGCCTTCGGTGATCTCCGCGTCGCTGAGCCACTGCAGCTCGGCGACGACCTCACCCGCCTCGCCGGCCAACGCCATCGCGAGGTTCTTCGGCGTGTGGAACGGTTCCCAGTTCCTGGCGGCGGCGAAGGCGCGCAGGCGTGCGGAGAGTTCGGCGAGCTCGGACATGCCGCCACCGTAGACAGGCCGAACCCCGGCCCGAGCGCGGGCCGGGGTTCACGCGGGCTCCGCTACTCCCAGCGGAACCAGCGGGCCGCCACCAAGCCGGCGAGCACCGTGAAGCCCAGCATCACCAGCAGGTGCAGCGGCTGCGGCCACGCCCCCTCCCAGGCCGCCTTGATCGCCTGGCTGCCCGCGCCGAGCGGGCTGAACGAGGCGATCCCACGCAGGAGCTCCGGCATGACCGGCCCCGGCGTCCACAGACCGGCCAGGAACGCCACCGGGAAGAACAACAGCGAGCCGATCCCGGAGGCGAGACGGCCGGTCCTGGCGAGCGCGGCGATCATGAGCCCGATCGCGAACACCGAGGTCGTCGCGAGCAGCAGCGCAAGCGCGAACCCGAGCGCGTTGGCTGGCATCGGCAACGCGAACCCGATGCCGCCAACGGCCAGCAGCAGGCCGACGGCGACCAGCGCCATCAACAGGTGCGTCACGAGCTGCGCGGTCAGCAGCAGTCCGGGCCGCACGGGCGTCGTGGCCAGCCTGCGCAGCACTCCCTTCTCGCGGTAGGAGGCCAGCACAGTCGGTAACGAGCTCAGCGCCAGCATCGCCAGCGAGGTGGCGATCAGGGCGGGCACGTACACGTCGATGAAGCGTTCCCCGTCGAGGTCCGGGTTGGGCGCGGCGAAGGACGGGATCGATCCGAAGATCACCAGGAGCAGGGTCGGCAGCGCGATGCCGAAAAGCACGGTCATGGGCTCGCGCAGGAAGAGCCGGAGCTCGACGACGGTGATGCGGGCGAGGCGGGTCATGGTGTTCTCTCCGGTTTCTCAGCCGACCAGCTTGCGGCCGGTCAGCGCCAGGAAGGCGTCGTCGAGGGTGGTGTGCTCCACGCGCAGGTCGGTGGGGGTGACGCCGACCGCGCTGAGCGCGGAGGAGACCTGGGTGAGCAGGTCGCCGGTGCCGGTGACCAGCACCTGGGGGCCGGTCCTGCGCGCCGATGTCACGCAGGGCAGCGCGGTGAGCACGGCGGTGTCCAGCGGGCCGGACACCCGGAACCGCAGCCGCAGCTCCGCGTCGACCCGCGCGATCAGCCCGGTGGGGCTGTCGGTGGCGACCACCCGGCCCGCGTCGATCAGCGAGAGCCGGTCGCAGAGGTACTCGGCTTCCTCCATGAAGTGGGTGACCAGCAGGACGGTCACGCCGCGGTCCCGGACGCGCTGGACCACCTCCCAGGTGTCCCGGCGGGCCTGCGGGTCCAGTCCGGTCGTCAGCTCGTCGAGCACGGCGACCTCGGGGTTGCCGACCAGCGCCAGGGCGATGGACAACCGCTGCTTCTGGCCGCCGGAGAGCTTGCGGAAGGCGGTGTCGGCCTTGTCCGCGATACCGAGCTGGTCCAGCAGCTCCCGCCAGTCGGCGGGGTCGGGGTAGAAGGAGCTGTAGAGCTCCAGCGCCTCGCGCACCCGCATCCGCTCCGGCAGCTCGCTCTGCTGCAACTGCACGCCGACCCGCGCCGTGAGCCGGTCACGGTCCCGGACCGGGTCCAGGCCCAGCACGGAGATCGTGCCGCCGTCGGGCCGGCGCAGGCCGATCACGGACTCCACGGTGGTGGTCTTCCCCGCGCCGTTCGGGCCGAGGATGCCGAAGATCTCGCCCCGCTCGACGCTGAAGGACACGTCGTGCACGGCTACCTTGCCGGGATAGCGCTTGTGCAGGTTGGTGACCTCGATGACCGGCATCTCGCCCGCCCCTTTCGACTGTGCTGCGGTGACGGGAAGAACGCTATGGACCGCGACGCCTTGCCAGAATCCGTCTGGCTCCCGAGTGGGGGTGGGCCTAGCACCACCCCACCGGGGCCCTGGGCGCAGTGCGCGGATGAGGTGCCGGGCCGCAGACTTGTCCGCGTTGTGGTTGGTGTCGAACAGTCAGGAGCGGTCCATGGTGCGCAGGTACGCCGTCGCGATGGCACGAGGAGTCGCGCTCGCGGGCGTCGCGCTGCTCGGGTTGGCGGCGTGGATCGTGACACTGCTGGCGCTGCTCACGCTCATGGTCGGTCTTGTCATCACGTACATGCCCGCCGTGAAGCACACCCGCTTCGTGCCCCGGCTCGCCAGGCGCCTCGCGGGCAGGTGGTCCACAGTGGACATACCGGATCCGTACCGGCCCGAACCGGAACCCGCCCAGCCCGGCGAGGACGGCTGGTACCGCGACGGGAACCAGCTCTACAAGACCGGTTGGTGGCTGAACTACCAGCGCAGGCTGACGTGGTACGCCGAGGACCCCGCCACTGGGCGCGACTGGCTCTGGATGCTCACCAACGGAGTCGTCGGACTGGTGCTCGGTCTGCTGCCGGCCGCCGCGTTCGGCTACGGGCTGTTCGGCATCGCCGCGCCCTGGCTGCCGTCCGGAACCCATTGGTACGCAGGCATTCCGCTCGGCTCTCTCCAGTGGGCCTCGGTCCCGGCCGGCCTCGCGATCGCGGCGACCGGAGTGCTCGTCGCGCCCTGGCTGGTCCGGCTGCACGGCAGGTGGACCAAGGTGCTGCTCGGCCGCCGTCGCGAGCGCGGCCCCAGGTCGAAGCCTCGCGTGTGGCTGGCCGACCGGCTCACCGCGATCGGTCACGGAGCGGTCATCACCGCGTTCGGCGTGCTGGGCTTCCTGCTGTTCCTCGCCCACCTCCTCGGGATCGTGCTCTTCACCTTCCTCGGTCTCAGCGGTCTGGCGTGGGCGCCGTTGGTGGAGGCCGGTCGTTCCCTGCCCAACCTCGTCCGCACCAAGGTCAAGGAGGTGCTCGGCGAGCCGATCCCCGATCCCTACCTTCCGGAGCCCGGCCTGCCCCGGCCGCGCCCCGACGGCATGTACCTGGCCGGTCGCACCCTGCACCGCAGCGCGGGCCCGGTGATCCGTCACGAGCGCTGGAAATGGGTCATGTCCGACCGAGCCACCTGGAGGGACATCGCGTGGATGGCGGCGAACACCGTGGTGAGCCTGCTGCCGCTCCTGCCTGCGATCCTCGCCTGCATCGGCGTGTTCGGTCTGGTGTTCCCGTGGTTCTGGGAGCCGCTGATCGCCTACTTCTTCGACGCGACACCGAAACCCGGGTACACCGTCGCCGACCTGCTCGCGCCGAAGGCGACCCTGCTCGGTCACCTGCCCGGTGTCGTCGAGCCGGTCCTCGGCGTGCTGCTGACGACGCTCGCCCTGGTGATCGCCCCGTGGTTCGTCCGGACCTACGCGAGGTGGAACGGGGTGCTGCTCGCTCCCACCCAGGCGGCGCTGCTCGCCAAGCGGGTCCAGGCGCTGACGACGTCCAGGGCCGAGGCGTCCGACGCCCAGGCGGCCGAACTGCGCCGCATCGAGCGGGACCTGCACGACGGCGCCCAGGCCCGTCTGGTCGCGATGGGCCTGAAGCTCGGTGCAGCCGAAGCCCTGATCGAACGGGACCCCGCCGCGGCCAAAGCCCTGGTCGCCCAGGTCCGCGAGGCGTCCTCGGTGGCCCTGCGCGAACTCCGCGACCTCGTCCGCGGCATCCATCCACCGGTGCTCGCCGAACGCGGCCTGGTCGACGCCGTCCGTGCGCTGGCCCTGGACAGCGCGCTCGACGTCGAGGTCAGCGGCACGCTCACCGGCCGGCTGGAGGCGCCGGTCGAGTCCGCGGCGTACTTCGGCGTGTCCGAGACGTTGGCCAACGTCGCCAAGCACGCCGACGCGGTCCGCGTGTCGATCGCACTCGACCACGACGGCGACCGACTCCGGATCACCGTCACCGATGACGGGCACGGCGGAGCGGACCCGGAGCGGGGTAGCGGGATGCGGGGAATCGAACGCAGGTTGGCGACATTCGACGGTACGTTCACCGTCGACAGCCCGAGGGGCGGGCCGACCAAGGTGATGATGGAGCTGCCGTGCGTGTTGTCCTCGCTGAAGACCTCTACCTCCTTCGAGACGGCCTGACGCACCTGTTGCAGGCGCACGGGTTCGAGATCGTGGCGGCGGTGGAGAGCGGCCCGGAGCTTCAGCACGCGCTCACCGAACTCCGCCCGGACGTGGCCGTCGTGGACGTCCGGCTGCCGCCGACCTTCACCGACGAGGGCCTCCAGGCGGCGCTGACCGCCCGCCGCGCCGTCCCCGGCTTGCCCGTTCTCGTACTGTCCCAACACGTCGAGCAGCTCTACGCCAGAGAGCTGCTCGCGGACGGCACGGGCGCCATCGGATACCTGTTGAAGGACAGGGTGTTCAACGCCGAGCAGTTCGTCGACGCCGTCCGCCGGGTCGCCAGGGGCGGCACGGTGATGGACCCAGAGGTCATCTCGAAGCTGTTGGCCAGCAACGCCCGCAACGAACCCATCGGTCAGCTGACCGCCCGCGAACGGGAGGTGCTGGAACTGATGGCCGAGGGCCGCTCCAACGCCGCCATCGCGCAGCGGTTGTTCATCAGTGAAGGCGCCATCGGCAAGCACACCGCGAGCATCTTCACCAAGCTCGGCCTCACACCCTCCGACGACGACAACCGCCGCGTGCTGGCGGTCCTCGCCTACCTCAACGGCTCGCTCCGGCCCCGCTAGCTGCGCACCTACCCGGACGTCCTGGGCTAACGCCAAGGTATGTACTTACCAGCAGTAAGCCTGGCGGCTAGCGTGCGCTCGACACCGAGTCCCGTTCGAAGGGGAGCACCATGGTCGAGTCACGCCCGGTCGCCTTGATCACCGGAGCCGGAAGGGGAATCGGCGCGGCCATCGCCCGCGATCTCGGCTCCCGCGGCTACCACGTCGTGGTCAACTACCGCAGCGACGCGGAGGCAGCCAGGGTCACGGTGCGCTCGATCACCGACGCCGGTGGCACCGCGCAGGCGATCGCGGCGGACATCCGCGACGCGGACCAGGTGACCGCGTTGGTGGAGACGGTTCTCGCCGAGGCGGGTCGAGTCGACGCGTTGGTGTGCAACGCCAACATCCAGCCGCCGTTCCTGGACCTCCAATCGCTGTCGTGGCAGGTGTTCCTGGACAAGGTGGGTGGCGAGCTGGCGAGTGCCTTTCACGCCACCCAGCAGGTTCTCCCGTCGATGCGGGAGCGCGGTCGGGGTCGGATCGTGTACATCTCCAGCAGTGTCACGAGTAAGGCCGGACCAACCTTGCTCGCGCACGGCGCTGCCAAGACCGCACTGGAGGCGTTGATGCGCAACGTCGCCGCCGACGCGGGCCGGTCGGGCATCACGGTGAACGCGGTCGCGCCCGGAGCGGTCGACACCGACGCCACGGTCGGGGTGCTCCCGGCTGAATACCGTCAGCATCTCGCCGGTCGGTCAGTACTCGGCCGCATGATGGCTCCCGAGGACATCGCCCGCGTTGTCGGGCTTGTCCTGGATGACGGATTCGCGGCGGTGACCGGCCAGGTCATCCTGGTGGACGCCGGATTCGACATCCTCGAGCCCACACCCGTCTAGCGCTGGCGTCGTCACGGATCTCCACCCGTGTCTCCACCCGTGGGAGGTCCAACTCCACAGTGCTCCCGCCCTAGCTTTCTCACCGGAGAAAGGGGAAGAGATGGAGCACGTGATGGAGTTCTACCTGATGCGGGTCGGCATCATCGCCGCAGTTGTCGTAGGGCTGGTGATTCTGGGCATCGTCCTCCTGGTGGTGTTGAAGAAGCTGGGGTTGCTGGGGCAGGCGAAGTCCGTTGTCGAGCCGGTGTTGCGGCGAAGCACCCGTGACACCGGCGTCAAGGGCGCGGTGGCCAAGGTGGTGCTCGACCGCCTCGATGACTCCCACCGTCGGTAGCCGCGGCGAGCCGCCAACCGCGTGGCCGGTGATACTGGCCGGAAGCGGAGGTGTGTGCTGATGGCTGGGCTGGTGGCACGACTACGGCTTGCTGAGCGGCTCGCACCCGGTTGGCTCGTCGTCCAGGTGCTGGGCACATTGGTGCTGATCGCGACGGTCGGCACCGCGAAGCCGACGCCGATGTGGGTGTGGCTGCTGTACGTGTCGAGCCTCGCCTGCTGGCTGCTGTGGCTGGTGGTGGATTCGTGGTTGCCGCGAACCTCCCTCCTGTTGTTGGTGGCGGCGTCGGCGCTGCCCGCCTTGGCTGTCGGTGCGAGCACCGACAGCACCGCCTTGATCATGCTGTGCGTGGTCCTGGGGCGGTTGGCCACGCTGTCCACGGTGAGCGCCGCCGTGATCGTTGCGGTGACCTTCCTCAACGCCGTTGTGGTCGTCGCCAGCTCGCTCGCCTTCGGTGGCTCGGCGAGCCTGGCCTTCGGTAGTGCGGTCGCCTGCGTGTTCGTGATGTTGGTGGGCATGCACCCTCGTCACTACGAGCTCCAAGCCGTCCGCTCCCGCGAGCTGTTGGAGCAGACCCGCCTCGCCCAGCAGGAGCACGCCCGCGCGGCCGCTCTGGACGAACGTGCCCGCATCGCCAGGGAGCTGCACGACGTTCTCGCGCATTCCCTTGGGGCGCTTGGCGTTCAGTTGGAGGTGGCCGAGGTTCTGCTCACCGACAAGGGCGACGTCGCGGGCGCGGTGGAGCGCGTGCGCCGGTCCCGTCGGCTGGCCGCGGAAGGGCTCGCCGAGGCCCGCCGTGCGGTCGCTGCACTGCGAGCCGATGTGGCTCCACTGGCCGAGGCGGTGGCCGAGCTCGCGGAGCAGCACCGCACGAACCACGCCGTGGACATCGACGTGATCACCGAAGGTGAGCCACGATTCATCTCCTCGGCTGCCACTGTCGCCCTGCTGGGTACGGTGCGTGAGGCATTGACCAATGCGGCCAAGCATGCGCCGGGCGCATCCGTCACACTCGCCCTGAGCTACCAGGTCACGGGTATTCGGGTCGACGTGCGCAACGCACCACCGAATCGGGTGGTCGTTGCCGGTGACGAGGTGGGTGGCTTCGGCCTCACCGGAATGCGTGAGCGAGTCGCTTTGGTCGGTGGCACTCTCGCAACGACGCCGACGGACGACGGCGGTTGGCTGGTGACAGTGGAGGTCCCGGAGTGAGTGAGCCGATCCGGGTGGTCGTGGTCGACGACCAGCAGATCATGCGCGAGGGATTGGTGGCGTTGCTGGACCTCCTTGACGACGTTGAGGTGGTGGGGAACGCGGGCAACGGTCGCCAGGCGTTGGAGCTGCTGAACGAGACCTCCGCCGACGTCGTGCTGATGGACCTGCGGATGCCGGTCATGAACGGTGCCGAGGCGACACGCCTCATCACCGAACGGCATCCCGACGTCGCCGTGCTGGTGCTCACTACCTATGACGACGACGAATCGATTGCCTCCGCCCTGAGCGCGGGTGCACGTGGGTACCTCACCAAGGAAGCCGGTCGCGCCGAGATCGCGACTGCTCTCCGCGCGGTGACAGCGGGACAGTCCACTTTCGACGTTGCGGTGTCCAAGCGGTTGGTGGCCGCGTTCGCCGGAGGCACCGAG
This sequence comes from Allokutzneria oryzae, assembly GCF_042429765.1. Taxonomy (NCBI): domain Bacteria; kingdom Bacillati; phylum Actinomycetota; class Actinomycetes; order Pseudonocardiales; family Pseudonocardiaceae; genus Allokutzneria; species Allokutzneria oryzae. The sequence continues at coordinate 439,349 of NZ_JBHLZU010000010.1, forward strand.
GCAGCGGCGACCAGGCGGCCCGCGGACGGACTGACCCCTCGTGAGGCTGAGGTGCTCGCTCTGATCGCGCGCGGACTGAGCAACAGCGAGATCGCGAAGGAGCTGTACATCGGTGAAGCCACAGTGAAAACGCACATCAACAACGCGTTCGCGAAGATCGGTGCGCGCAATCGAGCGGACGCCGTGCGGTACGCCTACCGGCATGGCCTCGACGCAAGAGGAGCAGGCGAACCCGGGCTCGGTTAGCCTCGGTGCGTGGGGGTTGACTCGATCGGCTGGAGGGCGAAGCCCGAAGGGATCCGCGCGTGGGGACCGGTGACGGTCGGCGTGCTGCTTGGGCTGCCGATGGCGTTGGTGGACCTCGGGTTCCTGCTGTGGGCTTTGGTCGTGTCCTTGCCCGGGCTGGTGTGGCAGGGGGCCCGGCGCACAACCAGAAGAATGGTCCTTGCCCAGGCACGTGCCCTGGTGCGGCTGGAGCGCCGACGGCTGGTGCTGTGGTGCGCAGCGGAACCGGGAAGGGACAACGACGGTCCGAGGGCCCTGCGCTACCTCATCGCGCGTGCCCCCATCGGCCTGCTCGGCGGCCTCGTTGTGATTATCGGTTATTGGTACGGCCTCAGCTTCCTGCTGCTGTACCTGTACGTCCCACCGGGTTCTCCGTTGGAAGGCAGTGTCGGCTGGGCTGTGAAAGCAGACCCCCGCGACGCCACCAACGCGTTTTACATGATCGCCCTGGCCTTGTTGGGGCTCGCCGGTATGTATGTCACTGCCCTGTTCACTTTCGCCCAGGCCGCCGTCGAGCGGTGGTTGTTGCGGAGGCTTCTCGGCCCGAGCGCGGTCGAGGTGCTGGAACGCCGGGTCACTCAGCTCTCGGCGAGTCGCGCCGAGATTGTGAAGGCCGTCAACGACGAGCGCCGTCGCATCGAACGAGACCTGCACGACGGTGTTCAACAACGCCTCGTCGCGCTCGGAATGTTGCTGGGCAGGGTTCGTCGTGGCACGGACCCGGACAACGCGCAGGAGCTGCTGCGCCAGGCGCATGAGGAGTCGCAGCAGGCGTTGACCGACCTGCGCGAAGTGGCGTGGCGGGTGTACCCGAGCGCCCTCGACGACTTGGGCCTCGAGGAGGTGCTCACCGCGCTCGCCGAGCGGTCCGAGGTGCCCGTGCGGATGCACTACCGGTTGGAGGAACGGCTCGTCTCCCCGGTCGAGGCGGTCGTGTACTTCGTCGTGTTCGAGGCGGTGACCAACGCCGTCAAGCATTCGACTGCCTCCTGCATCGAGGTCCACATTGGACGAATTGGGGATGAGATCGTGGTCATCGTCGGTGACGACGGAACGGGTGGAGCCGATCCGGCCGGCCGCGGGTTGAGCGGTCTTGCCGGTCGGGTCGCCGCACTGGACGGCGAGTTCGTGTTGCGCAGTCCCGCAGGAGGGCCGACGGAGATCCGGGTGATGCTGCCGTGCGCGTGATCCTCGCCGAGGACTCGGCGTTGTTGCGGGAAGGACTTGTCCGCCTGCTGGCCGAGGAGGGCCACGAAGTGCTGGCAGCGGTTGGAGACGCCGCCGAGCTCCTCGCCTATGTCCGGCGCGAGCAACCGGACGTTGTCGTGGTGGATGTCCGAATGCCCCCGACACACACCGACGAGGGGTTGCGCGCCGCGTTGGAAATTCGGCGGACCTGGCCCTCAGTGGGTGTTCTCGTGCTGTCGCAGTACGTGGAGAAGCGGTACGCCACCGAACTGCTCAGCGCCGATTCCGAAGGAGTCGGATACCTGTTGAAGGACCGGGTGGTCCAGGTAGGCGAGTTCCTTGACGCGTTGCAGCGCGTCGCCGAAGGTGGCGCTGCGTTCGACCCGGAGGTGGTCCGGCAGCTGCTGTCCCGGACCACCCACGTCGATCCGTTGGGGCGGTTGACGACCAGGGAACGTGACGTGCTCGGCAGGATGGCGCAGGGACACACGAACAATACGATCGCCGAGCAGCTACACGTTTCCCGGAGCGCGGTGGAGAAGCACGTCAACGCCATTTTCGAGAAGCTGGACCTCTCGCACGCGACGGGCTACAGCCGCCGCGTGCTCGCCGTGCTGCGTTACCTGGGCTCCTGAACCCGTCTGCGCTTCATCGTCCGCGTCACCACGAACCAGATCACTGCGAGCACGACGGCACCGGCCACGCCCTTGGACAGGATTCCCGCGTACTGCTCGACCAGACTCCAGTTCTCGCCGAGTGCGTATCCGGCGAGCACGAACGCGGTGTTCCAGATCAGGCTGCCCAGGGTGGTGAAAAGCAGGAAGGTGGGAATCCGCATCCGTTCGACCCCGGCTGGGACAGAGATGAAGCTGCGAAAGATCGGGATCATCCGTCCGAAGAACACCGCCTTCACCCCGTGCCGCGCGAACCACGCCTCGGTGCGGTCGATGTCGGAGACCTTGACCAGCGGGAGCTTCGCGGCGATCGCGCGGGTGCGCTCACGGCCGAGCAGCGCCCCCACCGCGTAGAGGACCACGGCGCCGACCACAGACCCCAGGGTGGTCCACAGGATCGCGCCCAGCAGGCTGAGGCTCCCCTTGCTCGCGGTGAAGCCCGCCAGCGGCAGGATCACCTCGCTGGGTAACGGCGGGAACAGATTTTCCAGCGCGATGGCCAGGCCGGCGCCTGGTCCGCCCAGCGCCTCCATCAGACCGATGGCCCAACCGGTGATGCCGTCGGGGTCGGGGCTGGTCGCCAACTCCATGACTTCGTCGATCACGATGACGACGTTAGGTACCCGGCGGTCTCGCGTCGCTGAGGAAGACCAGCTACTTCGAGGTGGACGACCGCAGTAAAACCTTGAAGAAGACCTCAGTGCGTCCCGAGCCTTGCCCAGTCAGACTGAGCAAGGAGCAAGAGCGGATGGTCTCGGTGGCGGACTACTGGCTCCCCTTCAAAAATCTGACCGCGAAGCAGAGGTGTGTGGCGCGCGGATCACGAACCGCACACCTCCTGAGAGAAGTACTCAGCAACCTGGCCTGACCTACCAGGCGTTGCTGATGAACCGGTCGGCCACAGAGCCGTCCTCAAGATTGGTCACGCCCGGACCAACGCAACGGTCCTTCTCCGCACGGCTGGCGATGACCCAGCGGACACGGATGGTGGTGGATCCGGGACCGCAGTGGTTGTACTTGGCGTAACCGTCACGACGCCAACGCCACAGTTCATTCGCGCGGTGTGCTCAGAACCCTGCTCAAGGGGAGCGGCAGTGGCAGCAGACGCGTTGACCGGGCTGCCACTCAAGGTCAGCACGCCGAGGGCGAGAGCAGTGAGTACGCGGTTCTCCGCATTGTGCGGAGATCTCCCGACCTGTCACCGCATGTGGCGGTGGTCATCTAAGGAGTCGGCACTCAATGCCGGCTCACCACCGGGTAAACGTCTGCGAGGGACAGCGGTCGCATCGCTCGACGGAGTGAGAACAGGAGGCTTATGACGAACTTCAGGACGCAAGGTCGCTCTTCGGCCTTTGGAGCACGCGCTCGACATCCCGGATAAGCGTGGGGAGCTCAGCGGGCACAACTGGCCGTCAGGACAACGGCGATGAGTGGCGTGATGAGCCAGCCAGGCTCGGGCTGCGCTTCAACCACGAGTACTTGTCGCCACGGCCGGCCGAGAACCGGTGTGACGCGCTGTGGACCTAACGCGTCAGCACAAGAACCAGGAAGTGACCACTCAGGGACAAGAGTTGGTGATCAAGGCGGTCGGACTTCGGAGAAGGACCTGACCACAATGTCCGCTCATAGCCGAATAGCGTGCGTTCATTCCGGGTACTGGCGGCCTCGGGAGGGTTCGATCTCAAGTCGTGCGGTTGCGCCCCCGGTGATCTGGTGGCGCTGGGTGATGGCGTGGTCGAGCTGCTTGGCCAGCCGCGGGATGGTGGTCGAGCTCAGATAGTTGTCGGCGCCCGCGTCGAGCATGCGGCGAACCGGGCCGTGATAGCTGACCCCGAGGACGTCGTCCTCGATCTCGGCGATGATGACGCGGGCCTTCGGGAACATCAACCGGAGGCTTCCGATCAACTGCGGGCTGGTCGGCGGCACCAGCAGCACCTCGGCGGTCGTCGGCGCCGCGTGCAGGTCCAGCACGATGTAATCCGCACCGAGCTCGGCGGACAGCGACGCCCGGGCCGAGGCCGACAGCTTCATCGCGGTGGCGACGACTGTCACGTTGTCGTAGTCCATCAGTGGTTGTTCGGCGGTCTCGTCTGGCGAGCCGGGCTCAATGATGGCCCCAGATAGCGCGCCGCGCGTGCTGGAGATCGCCGCGACCGGATCGCCGTCCCGCGTGATGATCAGGTCCTCGCCGGGCGCGAGGGCGTCGATGAGTTCCACGACGTCCTCGGGCAGGCGCGTCACGTCGATCCGCCACGCTGCCGGGGCGGCGCGTTCGCCGGTCATGAGACGCGGACCGAGCGCAGGGCGGCGACGGCAAGAGCCTGTTGGGTGCCGCGGGCCTGGACCAGCCGGTCCGGCTCGACTCCCACGGCGGACACAGTCGACGATGTCGTCGTCATGAACTCGATCTCCCCCCACCTGGCCGGATCACCGTCTGACGCTCGTCCTGCGGGAGACGGCATCCGTCAAGACGCTCGGCGGCAGTGCTGGGTTGCCCGGCGGCGAAGTAGCCGCTGAGCGAGCGCTGCGCAGCGGCACCTTCGATGACCGGACCCGACCGCGCTTGGCACGATCAGGCACCGGGGTGGTTCGGGCTGCGTCACATTTCGATCATGAAAACGCTGGAGAGTGACCTGCGTGGGGCCGGTGGGACTCGAACCCACACTGGCACGGACCTAAACCGTGTGCCTCTGCCAATTGGGCTACGGCCCCCAGGGTGCACAGCCTATAGGGCGTCGTCGGGCTCGATCGCGGGCTGTTCGGAAACGTCGTTACCAAAAATTCGACCGGCTGTTGGGCGTGCCGGTGTCGGGTTGCCCCGAGACGCTGACTACCGTGTTGGGCCGGAGTGTGTCGTGAGCGAGGAGGAGCCGTGGCCCGCGACCCGGACACCATTGAGCGCGAGATCGAGCAGGCGCGAGACGCGCTCGCTACCACGTTGGACCAGCTGAGTGTGCGTGCGCACCCGAAGCGCTTCGTGGAGACCGGCTCGGAGGCCGTGCGTCACAAGCTCGACGACCCCAAGATCAAGCTGCCCTTGATCGGGTTCGGCGTGCTCGTCGCGTTGACGCTGGTGCGCAGGCTGTTCCGCTAAACGGCGGGCTGTCAGCGCAGCAGGGGCATCAGGGCCTCGTCGACCAGTCGGTCGATGTAGGTCGGATCCGCGGGCTCACCGATCAGCATCAGCCGATGGGTGAGCGCCGCTCCGGCCAGCTCGACGACGATTCCGTGCGGGGCGTCGGCCCGGACCTCGCCACGCACGGTGCCCGCCTCCAGGATCCTGCGCAGCATCGCCCGCTGTGAGCTGAGGAACCCGGCGCGGAAGGCAGTTGCCAGCTCGGGCTCGTGCGGCAGCTCGCCGACCAGAGCCTGTGCCGCCTTGCCGATCGGTCCGGTCAGCAGCGTGGCGTAGGTGGAGAGGAACTCGCGCAGGTCGCCGGCGACAGTTCCGGTGTCCGGCTGCGGGATGTTGCGGCTGACCAGCTCATGACAGGTGTCGATGACCAGTTCGAGCTTGGACTCCCAGCGGCGGTAGATGGTCGCCTTGCCCGCACGTGCACGTGCGGCGACGGCGTCCATGGTCAACGCGCGGTATCCGACATCCGCCATGACCTCCAGCGTCGCCCTGCGCAGCGCGTCGTCCCGGCTGGCGTCGCGGGGTCTTCCCCGCTGGGCTGTCCTGGGCTCTCCCGCCTGGGGCGCTGTGGCCACCATGCCTCCCTGTGACCGGTGCGGCCGTGTGCCCGCCCACCAATCCTAGGCGCGGCGCATTGCCCGTGCGGGGGCGGTGCTCAGCCTGCGGCGCTCGCGGGTTCCTCGGGGTCGGTCCCGGCTTCCGTAGGGGCCGAGTCGGGCGCGCCTGCCTCGGCGGGGCCGGCCGAGTAGCTCGTGGTCATGCCGTGCCGGGCGGTCAGATAGGCGGTGGTGAAGGCGAAGGCGTCGCCTTCGAGAAGGTGCACGACGGTCCGCTGCTTCTTGCCGGTGAGGATCTTCTCGACGATCTGGTCCGCGCTGTCCCGTGCCGCGATCAGACCCGGCGCGTGCGCGGTCGTGCTCTCCGGGCCCGCGTCGACTGTGATGGTCCAGTCGTCACCGTCGGGAACGTAGTTGATCGTGATCGGTGTGCTGTCCATGTGCGCCTCCCCGTGGGCCTGGTCCCATGGTGCGAGAGGGTTGGCGACTCCGCATGACGAGATCGGCCGAGATGTCACTCGGACGGACCGCTCAGTCACGAACGTGTGTGAGTTCTTGGCGGCCCGTAACGACTTCGGCCCCTAAACGGACATTCCAGGTAGCAGGGGTCCGTTCTGCGCGGAGTTGGTCAGGAGGGTCGGCGTGCGCCTACTGGGTTCGGTGGTGGTCGCCTTCGTTCTCGCGTGTGCGACCCCGGCCTTCGCGGGCGCCGCGCAGAGCCCGGACTGTGGTGTCGCCGCGGTCCTCGGTCTCGGTTCTGCGGAGTGCCAGCCCGCTCAGCCGTCCGTGCCGATGCCGAAGACCGCGTGCCCGCCGACGTCGTCAACGGTCGCCCAGTACTTCGTCAGCGACGACTTCACCTCCGGGTCGGCCACCTCCGAGGTGGAGACGGTCACCACGTTGTCCGCGCCGCCCGTCGACCGCGACCGCGGCGAACCGGCTCCCACGCTCGCCATCGGCTTGGCGCTGCTGGCCGTCGCCGGAGTCGGCGCGGTCGCGGTGCGGATCGTCCGGGACTGAGCCGGGGCGGCGGTCGGCCGCCACCCCGGCCCACGGCTCACGCCGGTTGCAGTCGGCTCGACCGGTCGAGCCGGTGCACGGCGAGCGTGCAGACCACGCCGACCAGGGTCAGCGCCAGCCACGGCAGGTACCGCGCGCCTGCCTGCTCCGCGATGTCCAGCGCGGCGCCGGTGAGCAGGTTGCCCAGAGTGATACCGATGCCGGAGATCGTGTTGTACAGCCCGTAGTGCGTTGCCACGAGGCGTCCTCCGGCCAGCGAGACGATCGTGTCCATCTCGAACGGGTAGCCGACCATCGTGCCCATCGTCAGCACCGCCGCGGCGATCATCGCGGGAGCGAGCGCGAGCACCGAGCCGGACTCGTCGAAGCCGAGCGACGACGCGGCCAACAGCACCGCGAAGGCGAGCGACATCAGCCCGATGCCGAGCACGAGGCAGCGGCCTGGTGCCAGTTTCCGCTTGCACCAGGCCGTGATCCGGACCTGGCCGAAGATCGCCACGAGCGCGGAGACCGCGAACAACGCGCCCACGGCGATGGTGCCGCCCAGCTCGGTTCCCGCGACCTCGCGGACGTGCAACGGCAGGAGCAGGTAGACCTGGAACGACAGCACGTACGAGCCGATCATGGCCGCGGAGAACAGCAGGAACGGCCGGTTGGTGAGCACGGTGCGCCATGAGGTGGCGCGCTCTTCGGCGACGGCCTCGTGCGCGGGCAGTGCGCGGATCTGGGCCACGGTCAGGCCAAGGAAGACCACCGCCGCCGTCAGGCACGTGAGCCGGAAGTCCAGGCCGGTCAACGCGAGCCCGACGAGCGGGCCGACCAGGATTCCCGCCTGGTAGAAGACGTTGAACAGCGCGAACGCCTCGACCCGCCGTTCTCCGGCGTCGGCGGCCAGGTAAGCGCGGACCGCCGGGTTGAACAAGGCTCCGGCGAACCCGGTCGCGAACGACGCGATGATCAGCGCCGGCAGTGAGTCCACCAATCCGAGCAGGGCGAAGCCCCCGGTGCGGAGGGTGCAGCCCGCGACGATCAGCGGCTTGTAGCCGAACCGGTCCGCGAGCGCGCCGCCGAGCAGGAACATGCCCTGCTGCGAGAGGTTGCGCACGCCGAGGACGAGTCCGACGAGCCAGCCCGCGAGGCCGAGTGTGCCGGACAGGTGGGCGGCCAGGTACGGCATCAGCATGTAGAAGGCGACGTTGATGGCGAACTGGTTGATCACCAACATCCGCGCGGGGCGGTTGAAGGACCGGTACTGCGCAAGGGTTTCCCGCATCACGCACGCACCGGGTCGATCACGCTGGTGCAGCGGGTCCAGCGGTGGATCTCGCGTTCGGCAGGACTTGCGACCTCATCGGGGTGCTCTGCCGGTCGGCCGTCCAGCAGGCCGTGCTCCGCGCAGAACTCGTCGTTGAACACGGTGTCGTAATAGCGTTGCGGCCCATCGGGGAACACGGCGGCGATTCGCGTGCATGTGCTCGACGTCCGCGCCAGCCAGCCCGCGACGAGTGACACCGCGCCGACACTCCATCCGCCGCTGGCGAAGCGGGTAGCCGCCAGTTCGCGGCAGGCCCACACGGCCTCGGCGGGTGCGACCCAGTGCACCTCGTCGAAGTGTTCGTAGGCCACGTTGCGCGGGTAGATGCTGGAGCCGAGGCCGCGCATCAGCCGGGGGCGCGCGGGCTGGCCGAAGATGGTCGAGCCGACGGTGTCGACTCCGACCAGCCGCAGGGTGGGGAAGTACCGCCGGAGCACGCGGGAGACTCCCGCCGAATGGCCGCCGGTGCCCACCGAGCACACCAGCGTGTCCACTCGGCCCAGCTGCGCGATCAGCTCGTGCGCCAGTGGCGCGTAGCCGTCGACGTTGTCGGGGTTGTGGTACTGGTCGGGGCAGTACGAGCCGGGGTTGAGCGCGAGCAGTTCCGTCACGCGCTGCCTGCGGGCCTCCTGCCAGCCACCGGTGGGGTGCGGTTGCCGCACCAGTTCGACCCGCGCGCCGTAGGCGGCGAGCAGCCGGTGCATGATCGGCTCCAGGCCCGGGTCGGTGACCAGGGTGACCGGGTGGTCGAAGGCGATCCCGGCCAGCGCGAGGCCGAGCCCGAGCGTGCCGCTGGTGGACTCGACGATCATGCCGCCGGGTGCGAGGTCGCCGCGTTCCCTGGCCTTGGCGATCATGTGCAGCGCGGGGCGGTCCTTCATGCCACCGGGGTTGCTGCCCTCCAGCTTCGCCCAGAACCCGCGCCCGGCCGGGGCGAACGGCTCGTCGACCCACAGCACCGGGGTGTTGCCGACGGTGGCGGTCAGGTCCTGGCAGCGGGCGGCCGAGCTGACCAGCGCGGCGGGCGAGTACGTGATGGTGTCCATGTGCGTTGTCCCTTTGGGGATTCCCGGCCGTGCGTCAACCGCTCGGCGCGCGGTGCGCGTCGGGCCGGGGAGCGTGTGTGACAGCGGTCCGTCCCCGCGGAGGCGGGGCGGTGGGGCTGTCAGTTCCGCGCCACGCAGATGGTGAGCAGCAGTGTTCGTCCGCTGTGGACTGTGCTGCGTGGATGGTTCCGCCGTCGCCGGACGGCGGTGGGCGGGACGACGAGGCCGAGGAACGGCAGCACCACGGCCGCGTCGGTGAGCGGTGGCAGGTCGCTCTTCGCGCGGGGCGGGGCGCTGCACGCCACGTCATCGGCGGAGTGCGCGTGCGGGTCGCACGGCAGGTCGTGCGAGTGCCCGTGCGACACGTGGTCGGCCGCGACGACTGGTGCGGAGTGGCTGGTGCCGTCCGGGTGGCCGCAGCAGACCGACAGGTGCAGCGTCACGTAAACGGCGAGAAACACGAAGGCCAGGAAGCGGCTTCGGTCACTCATCGTGGCCGTTTCGTGTCGCACGGAACACAGCGTACCCAGGTCGCGGAACGCCGCGCACCGGACGAAGGGATCACATCATCATCACTGATCCCAGTACTCGTCGGTACGGACTGCCATCTGTCGGGGGCGCCGTGTAGGAAGGGCCGATGAGAACTCCGAGCACGCGACAGGCCCCTGCTCCGGCCGGCGCGCGACCGGGCTCGCGAACCCGGCGCGGCCTGGCCGTCCTCGCCCTGCTCCCGATGCTGGCCGGTGTGGTCTCCACCGCGCCCGCCAGCGCAGGACCGGACGAGCGCGCGGGGTGGCCTGGCACGGCCAAGCGCGCGACCGCGACCGGCTACGGAGGTGGCGTCGCCACCGTCGACCACGACGCCACCAAGGCTGGCATCGAGGTCCTCGCCAGGGGCGGTACCGCGGTGGACGCCGCTGTCGCTGCTGCTGCCGCACTAGGGGTTACCGAGGCGTACTCCGCTGGTATCGGCGGAGGTGGCTTCTTCGTCTACTACGACGCTCGCACGAAGAAGGTGCACACGCTGGACGGGCGGGAGACCGCGCCCGCGGCGATGCGCCCCGACTCCTTCGTGGACCCCAAGACCGGCAAGGCGATGCCCTTCGACCAGGCGGTCACCTCCGGCTTGTCCGTCGGCGTGCCCGGCACTCCGGCGACGTGGGACCGGGCGCTGCGCAAGTGGGGCAGGTTCGACCTCCGGCAGAACCTCCGCCCGGCGATCGAGCTGGCGCGCAAGGGTTTCGTCGTGGACGAGGAGTTCCGCGGTCAGACGGCGCTGAACGAGAAGCGCTTTCACGCCTTCCCCGCGACGGCAGAGCTCTACCTGCCGGGCGGAAAGCTGCCGGAAGTCGGGACGACGCTGCGCAATCCCGACCTCGCCGACACCTACGAGCAGCTCGGGCGCAAGGGCGTCGACTGGCTGTACAAGGGAGAGCTCGGGCGTGACGTCGCCCGCACCGCCGAGAAGCCGCCCGTCGATCCGGCCGCGGGGCTGACCGTCGCACCGGGGCTGATGAAGCCGTCCGACCTCGCCGCGTACCAGGTCGCCGAGCGCAAGCCGACCAGGACCGGCTACCGCGGTCTCGACGTGTACAGCATGGCTCCGCCGTCCTCCGGTGGCACCACGGTCGGCGAGGCGCTGAACATCCTGGAGAACCACCGCCTTTCCGGCAAGGACGAGGCGCAGGCCCTGCACTACTACCTCGAAGCCTCCCGGCTGGCCTACGCCGACCGGAACCGGTGGGTCGGTGATCCGTCCTTTGTGGACGTTCCGGTGTCCGGGCTGCTGTCCGACGACTTCGCCAAGCAGCGCGCGTGTTTCATCAAGCCCGACAAGACGATGGGCCATCCCGCGCTCGCCGGCGACCCGAGCAAGGTGGTTCCCGGCCAGCCCTGCCCCTCGCCGACGATGCCCGCTGCCCCGCAGACCTACGAGGGCCCTTCGACAACACACCTGGTCACGGCCGACCGGTGGGGCAACGTCGTGTCCTACACGTTGACCATCGAGCAGACCGGCGGTAGCGCGATCACCGTTCCCGGCAGGGGTTTCCTGCTCAACAACGAGCTCACCGACTTCGACATCACCCCGCCTGCCCCCGGCGCGCCGCTCCCGGCGAACGCGCCCGCGGGCGGCAAGCGGCCGCGCAGCAGCATGTCGCCGACGATCGTGCTCAACGACGGCAAGCCGCTGCTGGCCGTGGGCTCCCCCGGGGGAGCCACGATCATCACCACCGTGCTCCAGACGCTGGTGAACCGGCTCGACCTCGGCAAGTCGCTGCCGCAGGCGGTCGCCGCGCCCCGGATCTCGCAGCGCAACGCGGCCAAGACCGAGGCCGAGCCGGGTTTCATGGACGGACGGCTGCGGCCGGTGCTGGAGCGGAAGGGACATGAGTTCACCCTCGCTCCGAGCAACTTCGCACCGAAGCCGGAGATCGGATCGGTCACGGCGCTGGAGTTCCTCGGCCACGGCCGGATCCAGTTCGCCGCCGAGCCGGAACGCCGTGGCGGTGGCAGCGCGATGGCGCTCGTTCCCACGCGTTAGGCCTTGCGACGGCGACGGTCCCCGGAACGGTCTTCCGGGGACCGTCGCCGGTTCCGCAGGGGGGAACCCTGAAAACACCCCCAGATCACCTTCGCGACGGCTTTGAACAGGTGGTTCGCGGCTACCGTTCATGGCATGGAATCGTTCTGCTCCTTCGACGAGGCGCACCGCAGGCCGGAGCTCGCGCTGGCGCCCGGAGCGCGGCCGTTGGCGGGTCCGCCGCAGGCCTCCGGCAGCACTGTCGTGCCCGTCGGCCGGACCATGGCCAGCACCGACAACGTGACTGTCGGGGTCACCGCGGTGTGGGCCTACCCGCAGGGCTGTCACCTGGAGGTCGGCGTGACCGCCAGGGCCGAGGGGCTCGGCAAGGCGGAGTGGGACGAGATCCGGGCGAGCCTGACGGGCGAGGCGAAACCGCCCCGCTTCGCCGTGCGGTTCGCCGACGACACCTTGGCCGTGGAGCACGGTGGCGGCTGGCCGAGCTACCGGCGCTCCGACGGCGCGTGGCGGCTCGAACCGTCGTTCACCGTGACCTGGGCCGACGCCACCGTCAGCGCGGACAGCGTGCGGACGTACGCGATGCTGTGGATGTGGCCGTTGCCCCCGGAGCAGCCCTTCGAGTTCCTGGTCGAGTGGTTCACCGCCGGGGTCGAACCCGCGGGAGTCACCCTGGACGGCGCGGAGATCGCCGCCGCGCTCCGACCCGCGTGAGCACCCGTGTCGCAGGGCACGTGTGTCAGCTGACGTCGCGTGACTCCACGGTCTTGTCGTCCTTGACCAGTGACACCCGCGCCTTGGTGTTCTGCGGCAACACGGCGAAGCCCTCGCCACTGGCCGTCGGTCGCGTTCCAGACGGCAGGTTCAGCTCGCCGTCCTGCGGGTCCCACACGAGCACGCTCGTCCTGCCGGCCGGGAACACGTGGAGCGGCCGCTTGGCCTCGGCGGCGGAGAAGGCCGGAGCGCCCTTGTCCGGCCGCCACACCATGCTCGTGGTCAGTGCCCCGGAGACGAGCTGCCAGCGCAACACCGTCAGCGTCCCGAAACCGGTGCCCGGCACAGTGATCCGCGCGGGAGCCGAAGCCGTCACGGTGTTCAGTGGCCCGTTCTGCGCGGCCGATCTGATCACGCCACCCGGGTCGGTCGAAGCTCGGCAGGTGTCCAGGTCCTTCAGAGCGTCGGCGACGGCAGCCGCCTGGTCGTCGCGCAGGACCGGCGAGGTCACCGGGGCGACGCCGGCACCGAGGTCGAGGTAGCTGGCGACTTCGCCGCCCGCGGGCACGTCCAGCGCGGACACCTGGCAGCGCCGCGTGGTGGCCCGCTCGCTCATGTTGCCTGCCACCTTCAACCGCTGGCCGCCGACGACCACGACCTCGAACGCACCGCCGGAGGTGAGGTAGCGCGGCCCGCAGCAGCCAGAACGGATGGGCACCAGGTCCCGGCCGCGGCCGAGCAGCCCGCCGACGTACGACGTGTCGGCCGTGACCACGAGCTGTTCGACCGAGGCGCCACTCGCCTCGACTATCCAGTACGAGTCGCCTCTGTTCAGCTTGGCCGCCGTGACCGCGAGAACGGTGCCGTCGAGCCGTCCCGCCCACAGCAGCCGCGACAGGGACACGTCCACGTCACCGTCAGGAACCGGTGCGCGCCAGTTCACCAGCAGGTCGGTCACTCTGCGGCGCAGCGCGTCGTCCTTGGCGAGCTCACCCTGGCCGAAGTACACCGAGATGCCTAGGCCGATCGGCTTCGGGCCGGACGGGGCGGGCGGTGGCGCGGCGCACCCGGCCATCACCATGAGCACGAGGACCGCAACCAGACTGCGGATCATGCACACATTCTTGTCACACGCCGACGTCCTCGCATCGTCACTCGGGCTGTGCCCCGTATTCGCCACCCAGCCGTACCAATTGGACGTTCACCCACGCGCGCAGCTCCGGTCGGTTCGGCGGCCAGCTCGCTCGCACCGACGGGCTGTCCGCGCCGGCCCAACGCCAAGCGTCCCTGGGACTCAGCTGGAGAGCGGGAGGCTCACCCGCACGTGCAGGCCACCCTTGGCCCGTGCCTCCGCGACGACCTCCCCGTCGTGGGCCTGCGCGATCGACTGCACGATCGACAGTCCGAGGCCCGCGCCGCCGTCCGCCGAGCCGGTGCGCTCCTTCCCCCGCCGGAAGGGTTCGAACAGCAACGGCACCGTGCTCGGGTCGATCACCGGACCCGTGTTGACGACCTGAAGGCCGCTGCGCGAGTTGGTGCGCACCCAGATGCGACCGCCATCGACGTTGTGCCGCACGGCATTGCCGACCAGGTTCGTCACCAGCTGCGTGAGCAGGACGCGATCTCCCAGCACCAGCAACGGTTCCGCGCTCACCTCGACCTCGATCGAGCGCGCCCCCGCAGCGGCGGAGTGCTGTTCGACGACGTCGGCGACGACGTCGTGCAGCTCCACCGGGCCGCGGTTCTCCAGGCCGCGGTCGCTGCGAGCCAACAACAGCAGCCCGTCGATCAGCCGTTCGCTGCGGCGGTTGGCCTCCAGCATCTGCTCGCTCACCTCGGCGAGCCGCTCCTTGTCCGGGTTCTTCAGTCCGATCTGGATCGCGGCGCGCTGAATGGCAAGGGGCGTGCGGAGCTCGTGCGAGGCGTTGGCGATGAACCTGCGCTGGCTGTCGAAGGCGTGCTGGAGCCGGTCGAGCATCGTGTCGAAGGTTCCGGCCAGCTCGGTCAGCTCGTCGCGGGGACCGGACAGCGAGATCCGCTCGTGCAGGTTCTCCGAGGACAGCCGCTTCGCGGTCGCGGTGATCTGGTGCAGCGGTCGCAGCACGCGGCCGGAGATCCACCAGCCCGCCGCCACCGACAGGGCGGCGATGGCGATCAGTGCCAGTCCGGAGTACAGCAGCAGCGAGTCCAACGCGGCGTCGGCGCTGACGGCCGCGATGTCGTGCGTCAGCGCCTTCAGCCGCTCCGAGGTGATCGGCTGTGCCGGGCTTACCCGGGTCACCGCAACTCCGGGCACCACCGTCTGTGCCGGAGCCTCCTCGACGCTGTCGAGCTTGCTGAGCATCAGCGCGTCCGCGGGCACAGCGGACGCGCTGACCGCCAGCGTCACCCGGTCCGTCACGGTCTGCGCCATCAGGAAGTAGACCACCGCGACCAGCACGGCACCGGAGAACAGGAACAGTCCGCTGTAGAGGGCCGTGAGCTTGGTGCGCACCGTGGGCCGCAGGATCGTCATGGCCGCGCTCTCAGATCCGGTAGCCTGCGCCGGGAACGGTCTCGATCACCTGCGGATCGCCGAGCTTGGCCCGCAGCTTCGACATCGCCACCCGGACCGCGTTGGTGAACGGGTCGGCGAACTCGTCCCACGCCTGCTTCAGCAGCTGTTCGGAGCTCACCACGGTTCCCTGCGCCCGCAACAGCACTTCCAGCACGGCGAACTCCTTCGGCGTCAGCTCGATCCGCTTGCCGTCCCTGGTGACCCTGCGCCGCGCCGGGTCCAGCTCGATGCCCTTCGCGTTGAGCACAGGTGGCAGTACCGGGGCCGCGCGGCGGGCGAGCGCGCGCACCCGCGCGACCAGTTCCGGGTACTCGAAGGGCTTGATGAGGTAGTCGTCCGCGCCCAGCTCAAGGCCGTCAACGCGGTCGTCGAGCGAGCCAGCCGCGGTCAGCATCAGCACCTTGGTCCGGCTCGCCGAGCGGGCGAGGTCGCTGCAGATGTCGTCGCCGTGCATGCCAGGCAAGTCGCGGTCGAGCACCACCACGTCGTAGTCGTGCACCGCGAGCCGTTCGTGCGCGGTGAGCCCGTCGTAGGCCACGTCGACGGCCATCGCCTCGGATCGCAGTCCCGCGGCGACCAGGTCGGCCAGGACTTTCTCGTCCTCGGCCACCAGCACCCTCATCCGGCCCTCCACCAGCTCGGTTGTACCCGTAAACCCGCTCACCGTGCCATTGACGGTGTTTCCGCGATGTTTCCCGGCGACGAAAACATTCCGAAACACCTCACCACGTAGACCTGTCGCCGTACCGCCGGAGACGGCGAAGTCAGCTATTCGAGTCATCGAGGAGCACAAGGCGATGAGAACACTTCGGCTTGCGGGAGTGAGCGCGGTCCTGATGTCGGCACTGCTGCTGGCCGGGTGCGGTGGTCAGCCCGACAACAAGGTCGCGTCGCTGGGCGGGGACAAGAAGAACACCGCGGCGGAGAACGACCCCGACGTGCCCAAGGACCCGAAGGAACGCATGCTCAAGTTCGCGAAGTGCATGCGGGACAACGGGGTCGACATGCCCGACCCGACGTTCGGGGAGGGTGGGGCGTCGATCACCCTGGGCCGGGGCGACGCGGACATGGGGAAGCTCGACAAGGCCAACAAGGCATGCGAGAAGTACTCCGGCGCGAAGGACTTCAACCCCGATGACCCGAAGTTCAAGGAAGAGCAGTTGAAGTGGGCGAAGTGCATGCGGGAGCAGGGGATCGACATGCCCGACCCGGGTGCCGGTGGCGCGGCCCAGGCGATTCCCATGGACCAGGACCAGAAGAAGATGGAAGAGGCGTTCAAGAAGTGCAGCCCGGACGGCAAGGGCGGCGCCATCGCGATTCGGCCGGAGGCGGGGAAGTGACCGACAGGCACGTGCGCCGCGGCCGCAAGCCCGCGGTGTTCGTCACCGCCGCCGCGGTGCTCGCGGCCGGTGGCATCACCGCGGCCGCCCTGCTCAACGGGGGAGACCCCGCGGCAGCCACCGACACCAAGCAGAAGCCCGGGGCCGCCTCCGAGGTGGAGAAGACCACGCTGGTGCAGCAGGAGAAGGTCGACGGCAAGCTCGGCTACGGCGGGAGCTACGACGTCACGGCCGGTGGCGGTGGCGGCATCTACACCGCGCTGCCGAAGGAGGGCCAGCTCATCCGGCAGGGCCAGCAGCTCTACTCGGTCAACGACCGGACCGTGCCGCTGTGGCGGGGCGATGTCCCTTTGTGGCGCAAGCTCTCTTCCGGGGTGACCAAGGGCTCCGACATCAAGCTGGTCGAGCAGAACCTGCGCGATCTCGGCTTCTTCAAGCAGACCCCGGACGAGAAGTTCAACGACGCCACCGCCGCCGCGATCAAGAAGTGGCAGAAGGCGCTCGGCGTCGAGCAGACCGGCGCGATCGACGTCGGTGACGTGGTGATCCTGCCGAGCGACATCCGGATGACCAAGGTCGAGGGCACGCTCGGCGGCGGCGCACAGGGCAAGGTGGGCACCGCCAGCAGCACCGACCGCCTGGTCACCGTCGACATGCCGGTGACCAAGCAGGGCATCGCCAAGGTCGGCGCCGCGGTCGAGGTCGCGCTGCCCGGTGGCAAGCGCGCGCCCGGCAGGATCACCTCGGTCGGCACCGTGGCGACCAAGGCCGACGACGACAAGGGCTTCGGCGGCTCCCCGCCCACCGTCAAGGTGGAGGTCACCCTCGACGACCCGCGGGCGGCAGGCACCCTCGACGGCGCCCCGGTCTCGGTCTACTTCACCAGCGAGAGCAAGGAGAACGTGCTCGCGGTGCCGCTCAACGCGCTGCTGCGGCTGGCAGAGGGCGGCTACGGCGTCGAGCTGGTGCAGCCCGACGGCAGCACCAAGCTGGTCGGCGTGGAGCTGGGCCTGTTCGGCAACGGCAAGGTCGAGGTGACCGGATCGGAGATCCGCGAGGGCGCCAAGGTCAGGGTCGCGGCATGAACCCGGCAGGCAACCCCACCCTCGGCACCGTGATCGAGATGGAGCGGGTCTCGCGCACCTATCCCGGTGAGGTGCGCGCGCTGCGCGAGGCCTCGCTGCGGATCGTGGAGGGCGAGCTGCTCGCGGTGGTCGGCCCGTCCGGCTCCGGCAAGTCCACGATGCTGCAGCTGATGGGCACGCTGGACCGGCCGAGCGAAGGCGTGGTGCGGTTGCTCGGGCACGACGTCGCCACCTTGTCGGACCGGCAGCTGTCGGCGGTGCGGGCGAACTGGATCGGCTTCGTGTTCCAGCAGTTCTTCCTCACCCCGCACCTCACCGCGGCGCAGAACGTGGCCACCGGCCTGCTCTACCACGGCGTCGGCCGGGCGGAGCGGGAGCGCAGGTCGCTGGAGGCGCTGGAGCGGGTCGGCCTCGGCCACCGCGTCGAACACCGGCCCGCCGAGCTCTCCGGCGGTGAGAAGCAGCGGGTGGCCATCGCCAGGGCACTGGTGGCGCGGCCCGCGATCCTGCTCGCCGACGAACCGACCGGCGCGCTGGACTCCCGCTCCGGCGCGGGGGTGCTGGCGCTGCTGCACGAGCTCAACGCCGAGGGCACCACCATCGCGGTGATCACTCACGACCACGAGATCGCCCGCTCACTGCCGCGCCGGGTCGAGCTGCTCGATGGCGTGATCCGGCACGACACCGCGCATCGGGAGGCCGCATGACCACGCTGGTGGACCGACCGGCGAGCGCGGCCCCTGAGCCGCGTCCGCTGCCGAAGTCGGCCAGGGTCGGCCTGGGCGACCTGATCCGCGCGGGGCTCGCCGGGGTGGTGGGCAGACCGACGAGGGCCGTGCTCTCCGCGCTGGGCATCGCGATCGGTGTCGCCGCGATGGTCGCGGTGCTGGGGATCAGCGCGGCCAGCCAGGCGGCGCTCAAGGCACAGCTGGACAAGCTCGGCACGAACCTGTTGCAGGTGACCGCGGGCAAGTCCTTCTTCGGCGACGAGACCAGGCTGCCGAAGGAGGTGGTGGAGATGGTCCAGCGGATCGGCGGCGTGCAGAAGGCGAGCGGGACCGGCGCCGTGCCCAACGTCAACGTCTACCGGACCGACCTCAGCGACGCGCGGGAGACCGGCGGCATCAGCACGCTCGCCGCGAAGCTGAACCTGCTGGACACCGTCGGCGGCACCGTCCGAAGTGGAACGTGGCTCAACGGGGCCATCGCCAAGTACCCCGGGGTCGTGCTGGGGCACAAGGCCGCCGAGCACCTGGGCATCGACAGGCCGGGCACCCAGGTGTGGCTGGGCGCGCAGTGGTTCACCGTCGTCGGCATCCTGGACCCGGTGCAGCTCGCGCCGGAGCTGGACCGCGCCGCGCTGGTCGGCTGGGAGGTCGCCGAGCAGAAGCTGCGCTTCGACGGTCACCCCAGCACCGTCTACGAGCGCTCCGACGACGACGCCGTCGACCAGGTCCGCGAGGTGCTGGCGGGAACGGTCAACCCCAAGAGCCCCAACGAGGTCAGCGTCAGCAGGCCCTCGGACGCGTTGCAGGCGCAGATCACCGCGCAGAACACCTTCGCGACGATGTTCCTCGGGCTCGGCGCGGTCGCCCTGCTGGTCGGCGGGGTCGGGGTGGCCAACACCATGGTCGTCTCGGTGCTGGAACGACGCTCGGAGATCGGGCTGCGGCGCGCGCTCGGGGCGGGCCGGGGACAGGTCCGGGCGCAGTTCCTCACCGAGGCGGTGCTGCTGTCCGGGCTCGGCGGGATCTTCGGCGTCCTGCTCGGGCTGGGCATCAGCATCGTGTGGTCGGTGAACAGCGGGTGGCCGGTCACGGTGCCGGTCGTGGCGATCGCCGCCGGGGTCGGGGCCTCGGTGCTGATCGGCTCGCTGGCCGGGTGGTTCCCGGCTGGCAAGGCGGCGAGGCTCTCGCCGACCGAGGCGCTGGCGACGGCCTGAGCACACCGTCCACACAGGAAGCCGGGGAGAAGTAGGGGCCTCCCCGGCTTCCGCCGTGCGCCCTGGTACGCGGCCACGTTACCGGTCGGGGCGGTGGATGGCTCGCGCCTAAGCGGCGTAACCCTTGCCGCCGATCCAGGTGCCCAGGTTCTCGGTGCTGATCCAGTAGGCCCTGGGCACGTTGGCCCAGCCGCCGCCACCGGAACCCTCACCGGCGGGGTCGGCGATCAGCGCCTCGGCGCCGCCGGAGCGGTAGCCGACAACGGCGACGTAGTGGTAGATGGTGCCGCCGGGGTAGCCGGGCGGGCGCCAGCCGCTCACCACGTTCGCGACGATCGGGTAGTTGTTGTCGATGTTGAGCACGAGGTCCCTGCGCAGCAGGTCGCGCTGCGCCTGGCTCGGCGGGTCGGCCATGTTCTTCGCCTCGAACCAGCTGGTGCCGAGGTAGTGGTTCAGTGCGTTGCGCACCAGCCCGATGTGGTCGGTGCCGCCGGTGTGGGTGCCCATGAAGTTCGCCAGCTCCTGCTGGCTCGGCGGGGAGATCCTGGTGCTCAGCGCGATCTGCGTGGAGCCGGGGCCGCACCAGTAGCCGGTCTCCTGGCGCCGCCAGGTGTAGTTGAGGACCTTGTTGTCGGCCTTGGCCGTCTCCAGGGTGGTGGAGGTGGGTGCGGGATTCGCGCCCGCCACTCCGACCGACGCGAGGGCCATGGTCGATGCGCCTACGACCAGCAGGGTGGCCAATCGTCGAATCATGGTGTTTCTCCAATGGGGATAACGTCCCTCCACAGTGGATAGACACTGTGGAGGGACTGCGGTTCCTAGGCCGTGTAACCCTTTCCGCCGATCCACGTGCCCAGGTTGTACGTGCTGATCCAGTAGGTGCGCGGCACGTTGCCCCAGCCGCCGCCACCGTGGCCCTCCGCCGCGGGGTCGGCGATCAGGGCCTCGGCCCCGCCCGCGCGATAGCCCATGACCGCGACGTAGTGGTAGATCGTCCCGCCGGGGTAGCCGGGCGGGCGCCAGCCGCTGATCACGTTGGCGACGATCGGGTAGTTGTTGTCGATGTTGAGCACCAGGTCTCGGCGCAGCAGGTCGCGCTGCGCCTGGCTCGGCGGGTCGGCCATGTTCTTGACCTCGAACCAGCTGGTGCCGATGAAGTTGTTCAGGGCGTTGCGCACCAGACCGACGTGGTCGGTGCCGCCGGTGTGCGTGCCCATGTAGTTCGCCAGCTGCTGCTGGCTCGGCGGCGTCCGCCTTGAGCTGATGGCGATCTGCGCCGAGCCCGGGCCGCACCAGTAGCCGGTCTGCTGGCCGTACCAGCTGAAGTTGAGGACCTTGCTGTCGGCCATCGGCGTGACGGCGGTGAGCTCGGCGGCGGACTTCGGCGCGGGGTTGGCGGAGGCGGCTCCGCCCGCGAGGGCCATGGTCGATGCGGCTGCGACCAGCAGGGTGGCCAATCGTCTGATCATGTTGTGCTCCGTGGGGCAGGGTGGGTGATCCGAACACGGAGTGTGAGTGGCCTCACACGAGAATCAGGTTCGCGTCTGGCCGCCGCTCTCTGCTCCCCCCTTCAAGGCTGATCGAAGAACGGGGGAGGATCGCGGCCCCGAATTGCTCCGTTCGGCCCAAGCGAACGCCGCCATATCGAGGTCTTGTCCGCATCTGTTGACTCCGCATCGCGGCGTGTGAGTCTCTTCAGAATCCAGTTCGCCGGGGAGAACGGGAGAGACCATGCTGCGCATCCACTTCACTGCCGAGGACCTGGGCAGGACGCGGGTCGCCGCCGCGCCGGACCCGTTGTGGGAGACGGTGCTGAGCGTGCAGCGCCTGCTGGCCCGTGACGGCGACGTCGTCTTCGACGGCTGGCGGCAGCGCGTGCGCGCCGCCTTCACCCAGCCCAGCCTGCTCGACCAGCTCCGCCTGCTGCTCCCGCTGCTGCCGCCGCGCGGCTACTTCCCGGACTTCCTCACGCCCGCCAACGGTGCTCAGGGACTGCGCGCGGGCATCGAAGCGATCCTCAGCACGCCCAAGCAGCGCCTGCGCGCCGAGCTGGAGCTGCTGGACAACCGCTACCAGCTGCCGTCGTGGGTGGGCGCGCTCGCCAACGGCGACCGGGAGGTCCTGCAGCGCCTCACCTCGGCGATCCTGTGCTACCACGAGGTCGCGCTCGCGCCGTACCAGTCGCGGTTGCAGGCGTGCGTCGACTCCGACCGCGCGGTCCGCGCCCGCACCGTGCTCGACGCGGGCTCCGAGGGGCTGCTGTCCGGGCTGCGGCCGTTGATGCGGTGGTCCTACCCGGTGCTCGAAGTCGAGTACCCGGTCGACCAGGACCTGCGCCTCGAAGGCCGGGGCTTGCTCCTGCTGCCGTCGTTCTTCTGCTACCAGTACCCGGTCTCGCTGATGGACCCGACGCTCACGCCGGTGCTGGTCTACCCGGTCGAGCGCGAGGTGCAGTGGCTCGGCGACACCTCCGAGCGCGGGCAGAGCGAGACCGAGCGCTCGCTGGCGGCGCTGCTGGGCAACACCCGAGCGGGAGTGCTCGAAGCGGTCGCACCCGGGCACACCACCAGCGAGCTGGCCCGGCGGATGGGAATCTCCCCGGCCTCGGCGAGCCAGCACGCGACCGTGCTGCGCAACGCGGGCTTGGTCGCGAGCCGCCGCTACGGCAGCGCGGTGCTGCACACGCTCACACCGCTGGGCGCGTCACTGCTGCGGCGTCCCCCAGCGGACCGGAAGCGCGAACAGCCCGCGCATGATCGGGCTGGGCCACCAGCGCAGCTGGTCCGGGGGCACGGCAAGCGCTAGGCCGGGGAACCGCCGCAGCACGGCGCTGATCGCGATCTCGGCCTCCATCCTGGCCAGCCCCGACCCGATGCAGAAGTGCGGGCCGAGCCCGAACGCCAGGTGCTCGTTGCCGCGGCGCGGCCGGTCCGGGTCGAAGCGCTCCGGCTCGCCGAAGGCCGCCGGGTCCCGGTTCGCGGCCAGCAGCGAGACCAGCACCGGCTCACCAGGGCCGATGGTCACGTCGCCGAGCCGGACGTCCTCGGTGGCGAAGCGCCACGTCGCGTTGCGGACCGGGCCGGCGTAGCGCAGGACCTCCTCCACGACGGCGGGCAGCCGCGACGGGTCGGCGGCGGCCCTGGCCAGCTCCTCGGGATCGCGCAGCAGCGTGAGCATGGCGTTGCCGATCAGCGCGACCGTCGTCTCGTGCCCGGCGACCAGCAGCAGGAACAGCGTTGACCGCAGCTCGTCCGCGGTGATCACCCCCGCGCGCTCCTGCTCGATCAGCTCGCTGAGCAGGTCGTCATCGGGGGAGCGGCCGCGGTCGGCGACCAGCCCGACGAGGTAGCCCTCCAGGGCGTCGGTGGCGACCCAGACGTCGTCGGCGGCCTCGGCCGCGGCGGAGTCGATCACCGCGGCCCACCGGTGGAACTCCGCGCGGTCGGACTCCGGCACACCGATCAGGTCGCAGATGATCGTGATGGGCAGCGGGTAGGCGAGGTCGGCGATCAGGTCCGCGTGCCCGTTGCCGGCCACCCGGTCGAGCAGCTCCTCGGTGACCTGCGCGGTCCGCGCCCGCAGCGGCTCGATCCGGCGGGTCTGGAACGCGCCGCTGACCGCCCGTCGCAGCCGCTGGTGGTCGGGGGCGTCGGCGTTGAGCATGTGCCGCGCGAGCGTCGGCCGGTGGTCGAAGGGCAGCCCGAGCCCGGCCAGCTGCCACGGCTTGCACGCCTTGCCCGGGTCCTTGGCCAGCCGCGCGTCCGCCAGCGCCCGCTTGGCGAGCGCGTAGTCGGTCACCAGCCAGGCCCACGTCCCGCCGGGCAGGTCGACGCGGTGCACCGGAGAGTGCTCGCGCAACCAGCGGTAAGCCGGATAGGGATCCGCTTCGAACTCAGGACCGAAAAGCGCGGGGCAGCTGGATGACACGCTCCATATAGAACACTCAGCGGCCGAGTTTGGCGATTCTCCCGCGTTCACCCGAAGCCCAGCACGCCCCGTCCCAGGCGCAGTCCACCGTGTCGAAGCTGCCGTCGTCGAAGCGCGTCCAGCTCCGCCCGCCGTCCCGGCTGACATCGCTGCCGGTGGGCCCGACGGCGATCGCGGTCCACGGCCGCGTCGGGGGCACGGCGACTCCGGATCGGTACCCACCGAGCTGCTGCGCCCCGGCACGCCACGTGCGCCCTCCGTCGCCGGTCAGCGCGACGGTGCTCGGCCCGGCGACGTTGGCGAAGTCGCCGCCGACCGCGATCCCGTGCCGCCTGCCGACGAACGCCACCCCGAAGGTGCCTGCGCTCTCGCTCGCCGCGAGCGGGCTTTCGCTTACCCGCCAGGTGTTCCCTCGGTCGGCGGAGTGGAAGACCCGCGACCTCGCTCCACCCCCGGTAGCGAACCACGCGTCCCGCCCGCCGGAGGAGACCAGGCACTGCCCGCTGGCGGCGAACCCGGCCTCCTTGTCCAACGCGGGCGGCATCCCCTTGTCGGACAACACCTTCCAGCTCTGACCACCGTCCGAAGTGGACAGAATGCGGAACTTCCCGCCGACCGGGTCGCTCAAGGCGATGCCGTTGCGCGAGTCGAAGAACGTGAGGCAGTCGTAGAACGCCTCCGGGTCGGGGTTCTGGAACGCCACCTGCCAGGTGCGCCCGCCGTCGGAGGTCCGGTACACCCGCGACGCCGCGCCCTCGCCGATCGAGAGCACCACCGCGCGCCGTTCGTCGAACGCGTGGACGTCACGGAACTGCAGCTCCGCGGCGCCGGGTGGATCGACCCGCTGCCACTCGCGCCCACCGTTGACGGTGCGCAGCACGACACCGCCGCTGCCACCGGCCCATGCCACCCGCCCGCTCACCGCGGACAGGCCACGGAAGCGCGCGTCGGTGTTCGTCGGTGTCAGCTGCCACGACGCGTCCGCCGGTGCCGCCACGGCCGGGACCGGCGTCACGGCGAGCGCGGTGCAGGCGAGCAGCGCGGCACTGCGGGTGAGCCACCTCATGACGCCGCAAGGTAGCGGTCGGCGACCCCGGTTCCTAGAGCTGGAAGGAGCAGTGGGCGGTGTTCCGCCGGCGGCGCGGCCGGGAGGCTCAACTGTTCACAGTGGACGTTCGCGAGCCCGGCGAGCTGGGGCCGGCGGAAGGCCCCGCCGTTGGCCACCGGCGCTCGCCCAGGAGCGAGGCGGTGCTGGCCGCCCTGGCCTGACCTGCGGAAAATGAACGGGCGGCGAGCCACTAAACTGGCTTCGACCCGCTCTTGCTCAACCAAATGCTGGGGAGACCATGTCCGGCGCGTCCTTCATCTCCACGACGATTCCCTACGTCAACGCGAGCCCGCACCTGGGCCACGCGCTGGAGTGGGTCCAGACGGACGCGTTCGCCCGGCACATGGCCATGCGCGGCCAGGACGTCTACGTGCTCAGCGGCTCCGACGAGAACGCGCTCAAGAACGTGCTCGCCGCGGAGAAGGCCGGCGTGTCCGCCAAGGAGCTCGTCGCGAGCAACGTGGTGTTCTTCGAGGAGCTGATGAAGCGCCTCGAAGTGGGGCTGACCCGCTTCATCCGCACCAGCGTCGACCAGGACCACATCGACGGCGCGGTGGAGATCTGGCGCCGGATGGCCGCCAGCGGCGACATCTACACCAAGGAGTACTCCGGCCTGTACTGCGTGGGCTGCGAGCAGTTCTACGCCGAGGACGAGCTGGTCGACGGCAAGTGCCCGGAGCACCTCACGGTGCCGGAGCTGGTCAGCGAGACCAACTACTTCTTCAAGCTCTCCCGGTACGGCGACCGGCTGCTCGACGCGCTGGAGTCCGGCGAGGTGAAGATCGTCCCGGAGACCCGCCGCAACGAGGTCACCAGCTTCGTCCGCGCGGGCCTCGAGGACATCAGCGTCTCCCGGTCGATGTCCCGCGCCCGTGGCTGGGGCATCCCGGTGCCCGGCGACGACAGCCAGGTCATGTACGTCTGGATCGACGCGCTGACCAACTACACCAACGCCCTCGGCTGGTTCCGCGACGACGAGAACTACCAGAAGTACTGGGTCAACGCCGACGACCGCGTGCACGTGGTCGGCAAGGGCGTTACCCGCTTCCACGCGGTGTACTGGCCGGCGATGCTGATGTCCGCGGGTCTGCCGCTGCCCACCGAGATCGTGGTGCACGGCTACATCACCGCGGGTGGCCGCAAGATCGGCAAGTCCCTCGGCAACGCGGTCGACCCGGTTGCCCTGGTCGAGCAGTTCGGTGTGAACGCGATCCGCTACTTCCTGCTGGCCGAGTTCTCGCCGTTCGGCGACGGCGACTTCAGCGAGGAGCGGCTGGTCTCGCGCTACAACACCGACCTCGCCAACGGCCTCGGCAACCTCGTCAGCCGGGTGACCAGCATGACCCAGCGCTACCGCGAGGGCGTCGTCCCGGAGTCCGGTCCCGTGGCCGAGCCCGAGCAGTCCCTCGCCGCGCAGGTCGAGGCCAGCGCCCGTGAGTCGATGGAGGCGATGGTCCGCTACGACCACCGCGAGGCCCTGACCAAGGTGTGGGACCTCGTGCGCCGCACCAACGCCTACGTGGACGAGCGCGCTCCGTGGCACCTGGCGAAGGAGGGCACCCCCGAGGCGGAGGCCCTGCTCGACACGACGCTGCACCACCTGGTCGGCGCGGTCCGCCAGCTCGGCGCGCTGATCCAGCCGTACCTCCCGGTGCCCAGCGCGGTGATCCTGGAGGCCCTCGGCGAGAAGGCGGAGGGCGTCCCCGCGCCCGAGGCGTGGCTGTCCGGCATCGCCGGTCGCGCCATCAGCAAGCCCCCGGCGCTGTTCCCCCGCCTCGAACTCCCCGCAACGGACTGACCTCGACACACCGCCCCGGTGAACGTTCGACCAGAACGTTCACTGGGGCGTTCGTCGTCAGAAGCTGATGTTGCCGGTGATGTCGCGGGCCTGGACGACCTTGCCCGTGACGGTCCCGGAGATCTGGTTCACCACGCTGCCGTTGTCGGCGTGGATCTCGACGTCGGCCTGCTCGTACTGCTCCCGCAGCCGCCGCCCGAACTCGGGGTCGGCCTGCTCGGCGCGCTCCAGCTCCCTGCCGAGCTCCTCGACCCGCTCCGTGTCGTCGGGCGCCTCGACGGCGGCCTCTAGCACCTGCTGCGCCTCGGGGCTGAACTGCTCCTTCACGTAGCGGTAGAGCCCGCCCAGCGCCGTCGTCGCCAGCGCCGTCGCGGCCCTGCCCGCCAGCACGGCGGCAATACTCATGATCGTCGGTTCGGGCATCTCGTCCCCCGGGTGCGTGTACGGATCCTGACTCAACGTAGCAGCGGGCCTGCCGCGCCGAGTTTGGTTGACTCCACCCCATGCGGATCGTCTTGGACACCGACCCGGGGATCGACGACGCGCTCGCGATCCTCTACCTCGCGGCGCAGCGGGACGTCGAGCTCGTCGGCGTCGGCACTGTGCACGGCAACGTGCCCGCCGACATCGCCGCCGAGAACGCCCTGCGCGTGCTCGAACTGGTCGGCTGGGGTGACGTTCCGGTCGCCGTCGGCGCACGGCGGCCGATGGCGCAGCCCCTCAAGACCTACGAGTACGTCCACGGCGACGACGGCCTCGGCAACGTCGCGGGGCCGAAGCCGAAGGGCAAGCCCACCGCCGAGTCCGCCGTCGAACAGCTCGTGCGGCTGGCGCGACAACACCCCGGCGAGCTCGACCTGCTCGCGCTGGGGCCGCTGACCAACGTCGCCATCGCGCTGCTCGTCGAGCCGGATCTGCCCGAACTGCTGCGCAGTGTCGTGGTGATGGGCGGCGCGGTGTGGGTGCCCGGCAACGCCACTCCGCACGCCGAGGCCAACATCTTCAACGACCCCGAGGCCGCCGATCTGGTGCTCGGCGCGGGCTTCGACCTCACGCTCGTGGGGCTTGAAGCGACGGCGCACGCGATCGCGGATGCCACCTGGTTGGATGAACTCGCCGCGCACGACAGCCCCCGAGCGCGGTTCGCGACCGGTGTTCTCGGCCACTACGTGGGCTTCTACGAGCCGCTCGTCGGAGTGCGCCAGTGCACGCTCTACGACCCGCTCGCCGCCGCGATCCTGCTCGACCCCGCGCTCGCCACCTGTCGGGAGCTGCCGGTGCACGTCGAGTTGCGCGGCACGCACACCAGGGGAACCACCGTCGCCGACCTGCGTGGTTACGTGGACACCACGTCCGAGCGGCCCGCGGTGAAGATCGCCGCCGGGCTGGACAGCGCCGAGTTCCTTGATCGGATGCTCGGCGCGCTGCGCGCGGAGACCGTCGGCGCACCTTGATCGGCAAGGGCGGCTGTCTGCTTCCACTGTCGCCGGGGCACGCTACGATATTTGCAGGAAGAGATGCCCAGACAAGCGGAGCCGCCTACGGGTACCGGCCCGCTTGTCCTCGTATAGGGAGGTCGAGCTATGGGGCGCGGCCGAGCCAAGGCAAAGCAGGCCAAGGTGGCGCGGGAGCTCAAGTACAGCTCTCACCCAACTGACCTGCAGGCCCTCCAGAACGAGTTGTCGGGCGGGAGGTCGTCGGCCGATCGCAGGCCCGATGACCGGCTCGAACTCGACGACCGGTACGACGATTACCGCGGGTGAACATCTGAGCTGAGCCGCCCGGCCACGCGCCTCCGTGGGCTGGGCGGCTTAGTCATGCCCTCACCGCTGGTGTCGCTCGACGAACCCGCTCAGGCTCGCGATGGACTCCAGCGCGTCCAGGTTCAGGTCCTCGGCTGCCACGTCGACGCCGAACCTCTCGTGCACGGCGTCGAGCAGTCGCGCGCCCGCGAGTGAGCTCAACGCGATCTCCGGGCCGAACAGCCGGGTGTCCTCGGGCAGTGCGGCGACCACCGCTTCGTCCTGCCCGACGGCGGCGGCGATCAGGCGCCGGACCGCGTCGCCAGTACTCATGACGCCTCTCCTTCGATGACCGTCAGCCAGGACGGCGCGTCCGGCGGCGGCGATCCCACTGGGGAGCTCAGCACCGCGAGGTCCGGCTCGGGCTGTTCCACAACGCGCATGCCGCATTGGCGGAACAGCACCCTGAGTTCAAGGTTCGCGCTGGTGGGTCGCATGAGGACTTCGAAGCTCGCGTGGCCGGAGCGCTCGATGAGCCAGCGCAGGAACGCCAGCGCCACGCCGCGCCCGGCGACCCGGCACGACAGCGACAGCAGCCGCACGCGCCACACGGTGTCTCGCCGCTCCACCAGGGCGGCGCCGATCATGCCGTAGTCACCGAAGCGGTCGGACAACCGCGCGACGGGCACGAACCACTGCGGCGAGGTCAGCATCGAGCGCAGCTCCTCGGCGGTGGGAACCTCGCCGGTGGAGTTGAGCCGGTGGGTTCGCGCGGCCAGCTCCAACAGGCGGTCGAGGTCCTCGGGACGAGCCTCCCGCACCGCCAACCGCATGTCGCAGTCCCGCAGGAAGTCCTCGCGCGCGCCCGTGAACGTCGCCGCGGCCGCCTTGCGGTGCTCGTCCTCCCGGTAGCGGCGCACCCGCGCCCGGCTGTCCTCGGTCAGCACCTCGGGCAGCAGCGGTGGCTCGTCCAGGCTCGCGGCCAGCTCCTCCGGGGACAGCACCAGGACCTCGGGGGCGAGCGCGGCGACCTCGGCGCGCTCGTACGGGGTGTCGTCGACGAAGGCCAGGGTGTTCAGGCCGATGCCCAGTTCGTCGGCGATCCGGCGCAGCGCCTCGCTCTTGTCGCCCCACCCCAGCTGCGGGGCGACGAAGCGCTCCGCCAGCTCGGGCGACGCCTTGAGCAGCGGCAGCAGCGACGGGTCGGTGCGGCTGGCGACGCTGCTCAGGATGCCGCGCCCGGCCAGCACGTCGATCGCGCTCAGCACCTCCGGGCGCGGGGTCGGTAGCGTCCGCTCCGCCCCCTCGATGGCGACCTCGTCCCACACCGTGCCGTCGAGGTCCCAGACGACGCACTTGACCGTCCGGTCCCCGGTGCTCATCTCCTGGTGTCCAGGCGCATCGACAGGTGCGTCGACTCGAAGCCGAACTTCCGGTAGAGCGTGCGCATGCCGGTGTTGCCGACATGCACCTTGCCGGTGACCTCGGTGATGTCGTTGCGCTTGGCGAAGGCCAGGCCCTCGGCCAGCAGCAGCTCGGCCACCTCGGTCCGCTCCGGCAGCTCCGCCACGGCGAGCGAGCGGAAGTTGGCGTAGCGGTCGCCGGTGAGGAAGTTGGTGTTCAGCGCCATCCACAGCCAGCCGATCGGCGCCGCGTCACCGGCGGCCGCGACGAACATGCCCTCCGGCTGCTTCTTCATCGCGTTGGCAAGCTTCTTGCGATGGGTGGCGGGGTCGTCCACCGCGTCGTCGCCGAAGGAGATCTTCGCGATCTCCACCTCGAAGTCCGCGATCGCGTCCAGGTCCCGCTCCTCGGCCTGGCGCACGGTGTAGCCGCTCATTCCGCGACCAGCTGCAACGGGCGGAACGGGCCGCCGCCGCACTGGGGGCAGCCCGCGTCGCGCAGGTCGGCGACGGAGTTCCACCGCGCGCCCGCGCCGACGGGGAACCGCGCCGAACACGAGACGCACTCGTACTCGCGTTGCCGCGAGCGCTTCTCCCTGGTGTAGAGCGGGCCCTCGTAGGTGCCCTCGACCAGCGACGCGGTCGATGCCGTGGTCAGCAGGTGCTGCAGGAAGCCGGTTCCGGCGAGGATCCCGCTGCCCTCGTAGGAGTTGAAGTTGCGGATCATCCCGTGGGTGACCAGGCCGAGGCCGAGGATCTCCTGCTGGACCTCCAGCATCTCCTCGGTGCCCTTGGCGCCGAAGGAGAACAGGATGTTGCGCGCCGCGCCGGGCTTGAGACCCTCGACCACGCGGGACAGGAACAGCCGCGTGCCCTCCGCGGTGTAGGGCGGGTCGGTCATGCCCGCGTCGAACTGGCCGCGCAGGCGCTGCGGCAGGGGCTCGCGAAGGTCGTGCTGCTCCAGATCGACCCGCAGGTCCAGTGCCGAGGCCGTGTCGGCGATGTGGTCGAGGATGTCGGTGGAGATGTCCACCACACCGACCCGGCTGGCCAGCGGAACGCCGAGCACGTCGCCGACGACGCCGATCGCCACCGAGACCAGGTCGTCGTCGCCGACCAGCAGCACCGAGCCCCCGGGCAGCACACCCGCCCTGATCAGCGCGAGGACCCTGCGGACCTTGGTCTCGGCGGTGCACAGCGACTGGTCGAGCGAGACGTCCGCGTTCGGCCCGTCCGCCATGATCCGGCGCAGCCGCTCGACGGCCTCGTTGAGCACCGACGGGATGGCGATCTCCAGACCGCCGCAGCGGTAGCAGTCCGGGTCGAGGTTGAGTTCCACACCCAGCTCGGCGGCGAGCGCGAGGCCGCGTTCGGTCAGCCGGGACGGCCGTTCCTGGCCGAGCAGGCCGCGGCTGCGCAGCTCGTTGCCGACGGCGGCGACGATGGGCAGCGGCAGTCCGGTGCGGCGACTGATCGCGCGGGTGGGCGCGGGGGCGAGCTGACGGAAGGCTTGCAGGATGGCGCGGACGCCCATCTCGCCTTCCTGGAGCCGTACGGCCTCGGCGACCTCGGCGAGCAGCGCGATGTCGGAGTTCGGGGACGCGGCGTTCATGAGGCGGATCGCTTGCAGGTCAACATGGTCCGTCGAGCTTAGCAACCGAGATGCTCACCAGCGGGTTTGCCGTCCTCACTTGGTGGCGCGCAGCAGCCTGGACACGTTGATGCGCACCGGGGACAGGCCCGCCTCGATGGTGGCGATCATGCGTTCGGCGTTGATCCGGCCGTAGGCGAGCAGGTCGATGTTGGCCAGGTTGAACTCCGGCCAGGTGTGGATGCTCAGGTGCGACTGGGACAGCACCAGGACGGCGGTCACCGCGCCGTTGGGGAAGATGTGCCGGGACTCACCCAGCACGTTGGCGTTGCCCGCCTCGGCCGCCTCGGTGAGCAGCCGCAGCAGCGCGGCCTCGTCGGTGAGGATCGCCGGGTCCTCCACCCACACGTCCACCGCGTACGAGCACAGCTCGTCAACCTCGACCTCACCCTCAGCAGCCATGGCGCGAGGGTAGTGGAGAAACCGGCGCACAGCCCGGCGTGCCGTCGAGGTTCTCGGTGCCGCACGGCATGGTCGGTTGGCCCACATTCCGCACTGGACGGCTCGTGTCCGCGCGATTCGCTTGTGCGCCAACGTCAAGGTGCGGTCGATCGGATCGCGTTCTGGCAGAGGCCATACCGCTGAGCCTGCTCGTTCACCTGGGTGGACGCTGTTCCTGTACGACTACCGGTGTCGTGGCTGGCCACCCGTACGATGACGAACTGGTGCTTGCCGGTGGGCAAGCGACTTCGCTGAGGGTCGGGTCACCGGGGGCGAGTGGGGAGACCGAGGTGTCGGAACCAGTGCGGCCAGGCCGTGCGCGGGGACCAGCGGAACTGGCACGCCCGCTCCAGCCGGGTCCCAGCGACATCACCGTCCTGCTGGTGGAGGACGACGACGGCGACGCCTTCCTGGTCGAAGAGCACCTCGTCGCGCACAGCAGGCACATCCGGCTCAGCCGGGTGCGCACGCTCGCCGAAGCCGAGTCCGAGCTCGCCCAGCGTCGCGTCGACTGCGTGCTGCTGGACCTCCAGCTGCCCGACGCGACCGGCCTCGACGGGCTGCGGCGGCTGCGCTCGGCGTCCAACGGCGTCGCCTTCCTCGTGCTCACCGGCCTCGACGACCAGCAGCAGGGTGTGCACGCGGTGGCCGCGGGCGCGCAGGACTACCTGATCAAGGGCGATGTCGACGGACGACTGCTCGGCAGGGCGATCCGCTACGCGGTCGAGCGGCTGCGCGCGGAGGAGACCCAGCGCCAGCTCGACGAGGCCCGGCTGCGGGGCGAGGAGAACGCGCGCCTGGAACGCGGCCTGTTGCCGTCGCCGCTGTTGCGCGACCCGAACACGACCTTCGTGGCCAGGTATCGCGCCGGCGGGGCCAGGATGCTGGTCGGCGGCGACTTCTACGACGCGGTGCAGACCGAGGACGGCACCGTGCACGTGGTCATCGGCGATGTCTGCGGCCACGGTCCGGATGAGGCCGCGGTGGGCGTGTGCCTGCGGATAGCGTGGCGCGCGCTGGTGCTCTCCGGGCAGAGCACCGAGGTGGTTCTCCGGACGCTGCAACAGGTTCTGTTGAGCGAGCGGTTGCGCAGGGGCGTGTTCGCGACGATCGCGACGGTCTCGGTGAGCCCCGACCAGCAGACCGCGACGATGCACCTGGCCGGGCACCCCGAGCCGCTGTTGATCGCTGGTGGCCGGGCGCGCCCGGTGCCGAGGAACGACGCGGGCATGCCCCTGGGCATCGACCCGCTGGCGAGCTGGTTGCCGATGCGGATCGACCTGCCGCCGGACTGGGCGCTGGTGCTCTACACCGACGGGCTGATCGAGGGCCGGACCGGCGCGGGGCCGCAACGCCTTGGCGTTGAAGGACTCCACGAGCTGGTCGACACGCGGATCCGCGATGATCCCTGCTGGCGTTCGCATCCGGGGGAGCTGCTGGACCACCTCATCGAGACGACCGAGGCGATGCACGGCCAACGGCTCACCGACGACGTCGCGGTGCTGTTGCTGACGTCGAACTACCGGCGGCCCCGATGAGAAGGGGCAGGACGCGGTCGCTGTCCCGATGGTTGCTGGGGGCCGCCGCGTTCATGTTGGTGTTCGCGGCGACCGCGATCCTGATGGGCGCCTACGCGATCACCGACCTCACCTCCGCCCGCCGAGAGGGGGTCACCTACGCCCAGCCCGCCGCTCGCCTCGCGCAGACCCTGACCACCTCGCTGCTTGACCAGGAGACGGGCCTGCGCGGCTATGTGCTGACCGGGCGGTCCGACTTCCTGGAGCCGTACCTCAACGGTGTGCGGCAGGCGGACGGAGTGCGCGCGAAGCTCACCGAGCTGCTCAAGAACGGCGGCGAGGTGGAGCGCGCCAACCTCGATGCCGTCGGCAAGGCGCATCAGGAGTGGATGACCGGCTACGTCGAGCCGACGCTGGAGATCGTGCGCACCAGGGGAGCCTCCGGCAACACCGGGAACTCCGCGCGGGGCAAGGCGTTGTTCGACGTGCTCCGCGCCGCGCTGGACCGGCAGACCGAGAGCCTCGACGAGCTCCGCGTGAAGATACAGCGCCAGGTGGACGATGCCGCGTCGACCCTGGTCACCGTGTGCGTCACCGTCGCCGTGTTGCTGGTGCTGGCGATCATCGCGTTGTTCGTGAGCACGCGCCGGGTGGTGCTGCGGCCGCTCGCCGACCTCCGGAGCGAGGCGCGCAGGGTGGCGGGCGGGGACTTCCACCACAAGCTCGCGGTGCGTGGACCGCAGGAGATCCACGACCTCGGCCATGACGTCGACGAGATGCGCGGCCACATCCTGCGCGAGCTCAGGGCACTGCAGGAGGCGCACCGCGCGCTCGACCAGCAGGCCAAAGAACTCCAGCGGTCCAACGCCGAGCTCGAACAGTTCGCCTACGTCGCCTCGCACGACCTGCAGGAGCCACTGCGCAAGGTCGCCGGGTTCTGCCAGCTGTTGTCCACCCGGTACCGCGGTCAGCTGGACGAGCGGGCCGACCAGTACATCGACTACGCGGTGGACGGCGCCAAGCGGATGCAGGTGCTGATCAACGACCTGCTGGCGTTCTCCAGGGTCGGCCGGATCAGCGTCGCGGCCACCACGCTGGACAGCGCGGCCCTGGTCGCCCAGGCCGAACGCAACCTGGCCGCGGCCATCGAGGACACCGGCGCGGAGATCGTCACGGCGGACCTGCCCACAGTGCACGGCGAAGCGTCGCTGCTGACCACGGTGTTCCAGAACCTGATCGGCAACGCGATCAAGTTCCGCGGAGAGGAGCCGCCGCGGGTGCGGATCGACGCCAGGCGCGTAGCCGACATGTGGGAGTTCTCCTGCACCGACAACGGGATCGGCATCGAACCGCAGTACGCCGACCGGATCTTCGTGATCTTCCAGCGACTGCACCCCAAGGAGACGTACGCGGGAACGGGCATCGGCCTGTCCCTCTGCCGCAAGATCATCGAGCACCACGGGGGCACCATCCGGCTCGACACCGACCACCACGAGGGCACGCGGTTCGTGTTCACCCTGCCCGCCGGGACCGCAGCGACAACCGAAGGTGACCATGACTGACCAGAACCCGTTCTCGCCGTTCGACGTCCTCCTCGTCGAGGACGACCCCGGCGACGTGCTGATGACCCAGGAAGCCTTCGAGCTGCACAAGATCCGCAACAGCCTGCACGTGGTCGCCGACGGCGTCGAGGCGCTGGCCTTCCTGCGTCGCGCGGGACCCTACGTCGACGCGCCCCGGCCCGGGCTGATCCTGCTGGACCTGAACCTGCCGAGGAAGGACGGCCGCGAGGTCCTCGCCGAGATCAAGGCCGACGAGTCGCTGCGCACCATCCCGGTGGTCGTGCTGACGACCTCCGAGGCGGAGGAGGACATCCTGCGCAGCTACAACCTGCACGCCAACGCCTACGTCACCAAGCCGGTGGACTTCCACCGCTTCGTGGAGATCGTCCAGCGCATCGACGACTTCTTCGTCACGGTGGTCAAACTCCCGCGCTGAACTAGATTGGCGTCATGGCAGCAGGTCAGGGCGACCAGGTCGTCTCACGCAGCGTCGTCATCAAGGCTCCCGCCGAGCGCGTCTTCGAGGTGCTCGCCAACCCCTACGAGCACGCGAACTTCGACGGTTCCGGCAGCGTCCGGGGGCAGTTGCACGGACCGACCCGGCTCACCCTCGGCGACAAGTTCGGCATGCGGATGCGCATCCTGCTGCCGTACCGGATCGAGAACGAGGTCGTGGAGTTCGAGCAGGACCGGTTGATAGCCTGGCAGCACACCGGGCGCCACCGCTGGCGCTACCGGCTGGAGCCGGTCGAGGACGGCACCAAGGTCACCGAGAGCTTCGACTGGGGCACCTCGCGCTCGCCGAAGGCGCTGGAGCTGCTGGGCTACCCCAAGCGCAACGCGCGGTCGATCGAGCAGACCCTGGCGCGGCTGAAGGCGCTCATCGAACAGCGCGTGGCCTGATCCACCACTGACCGTGACGTCGCCGTGCCCTCCCCGCGGCCGCCGAGTCGGATCATGAGTCACTCCTGACTGGACAGGGGGGACACATGGCGTGGAGAGTCCGGGGCGTCGTCGTGCTGCTCGTGCTCGTCCTGAGCGGTTGCGGACTGGAGGGCACCGTCAAGCTGGCACCGCCGTTCCTGCCGATCGCCTTCGGCATCAACAACAAGGGCGAGGTGTCGGTCTCCTACGACAAGACCTTCGTCACGCCGCTGGGCAGGATCACGCTCGAAGCGGACCTGCCCGCGGTCGACGAGGAGGAGGGCCACCTCTTGGTGGTCCAGCAGCGGATCGCGGGCCGGGACGTTCGTGACCTGTACACCCTGCGGATCGAGGGCAACGTGGCCGCCTGCCTCACCGGGCGGTTCCACCTGGGTGTGTCCGGCAACGTCGTCACCCTGGTGCTGCTGACGCCGGTCAGCAGGTTCTGGCTGGTCAGCGCTCAGGAGGACGCGCGTTCCGCGTGCCCGCCCGAGCCGGGCATCACCCGGGCGGTACCGACCACGAGACCCAGGCCGGTCACAACCACGGCCCGGCCGACGACCACCACGCGTCCGCCATTGACTACGACCACCATGCGCCCGCCTGTGACGACCACGACCCGTTAAAACCGTTCGCAGGTCCTCGCGCTCGGGCTCGGGCTCGGGCGAGTTGCCGAACATCGCCGCAATCGCGTCAAGCGCCAACGAAACGACTGCGCGGCACCGATGCGGTCACGGCTTGGTCACCACCGTCGCTGCCGATGCGCCCGGATCGACCGGTTCCGGGACAGCGGTGCTTGTCCGGAGTGGTGAACGACCGGGCGCTCGGTGCGCGGCAGCTGGTTCACCTCGCGGACCACGCGGACGGCGGTGGTCTCCGGAGACAGCTCCCAGGCGCGGAGATCGCTGGGGTACGGGTGGAAGCCGTGGCAGCGCAGGGTGTCTCTCAGGGCCCACATCGGCGGCGGGACGTCGGGGTCGTGCTCGACCCG
Source organism: Allokutzneria oryzae (assembly GCF_042429765.1). Taxonomy (NCBI): domain Bacteria; kingdom Bacillati; phylum Actinomycetota; class Actinomycetes; order Pseudonocardiales; family Pseudonocardiaceae; genus Allokutzneria; species Allokutzneria oryzae. The sequence goes on from NZ_JBHLZU010000010.1 coordinate 475,811, forward strand.
GAACTCCACCGACTCACCCACCCGCATCACCCAGTGGGTCTCCGACTTGCGGTGCAACCGAGCGGTCTCGGGGCGGATGGTGATCATCTGTCCTCCGGTTCCGGCTTCCGGGAGAACGAAGCCACCGGATACTTACCCTGACCTCAGGCCGCTAACCGTCGCTGGTCGGAAAACCGCTGTGTGCGTGCTCACCGACGGGATCGGCGTAGACGCGGTTGATGCTCGTGCCGAGCTTGCCGATGTCCGCGCCGTAGACATGGATCGACACCGCGAGACCGTCCCCGTTGTTGCGCACCCGGTGCACGTCGCGGTTCGGCGGCACGAGCCAGCACACCTCGCCCGCCGTGTTGTGGCTCGTCGACCGTTGCCGCGGCACACCGGCTTCGTCGAGCTCGTAACAGATTTCCTCCTCACGACCCTGCAACACACCGACCACGCACCAGCACACGTGGTCGTGCACGGGCGTTTGCTGGCCGGGCAGCCACACCAGGGACACGATGGAGAACCGGGACAACGGGTCGACGTGCACCACGTGCTGGCGGTAGCCGTCCTGCGCCGGTTCCCGGTGTTCCGGCCGGAGCACATCCCCGTCGTGCAGCAGGTCGCGCAGTGCTTCCGCCACGTCCGCAGCTCGCACCCCCGGCCGGGGATCGGCTTCCACCAACAGTTCGACGTCAAGGATGAACTCACGCATGTGGTCAGTCAGCATCGGCATCGCCTCCGCCGTCTGATCGTGCTGACGCTCGGGGGAGAGGTCCAATCACGGTTGCGCAGGGTTTCCCCAAGCCCTGCTTATGAAAGCGGCCCAGGTCTCGACATGCGTGGTACTGCTGGGGAATGCTCGAGCTACGCCACATGAGGATGCTGCGTGAGATCGCGCGCACCGGTTCGTACTCGGCCGCGGCGACGAACCTCGGTTACACGCAGCCCGCGATCAGCCAACAGGTCAAGGCGTTGGAGCGTGTCTACGGCACGCCGCTGCTCGTCCGCCTCGGCAGACGCATGCACTTCACCGAGGCCGGTTCGGAGCTCGTTCGGTCGGCACAGGTGATCCTCGCCGGGGTCGCCGCCGCGGAGCAGCGGGTCGACGCCATCGCGGGGCGCCGCGCCGGTCGGGTGCGACTGGTGGTTTTTCCCAGCGGCAGCGCCACCCTCGTGCCACCCGCCGCCGCGCAGGTCCGTCGTGACCACCCGGGCATCCGGATGTCCCTGGTCGAGGCGGAGCCGCCGGAGTCGATCGAGCTGGTCCGGTCGGGCGAGTGCGACCTCGCGCTGACCTTCGCCTTCCTCGACGAGCCCAATGCTGCGGGACTGTTACAGGTAAGGCTGTTCTCCGACCCGCTCGTGGTGCTGTTGCCCTCGGGCCACAGCCTCGCCACCGCCAAGACCGTGTCGTTGGCCGACCTCTCCGAGGAGCAGTGGATCGCCGGCTGCGCCCTCTGCCGCGGCCACCTGGTGCGGATCTGCCAGACCGTGGGCTTCGAGCCGGACATCAGCTTCGCCACGGACGACAACCTCGCCGTCCAGGCGCTGGTGGCCGCGGACCTCGGCGTCGCCGTCGTCCCGGAGCTCCTGCTCACCGCCGCGTTGCGACCGGACATCGTTGCCAGGCCGGTGAATCCGGAGATGCGCCGCGAGGTCTTCCTGTACACGTGGCCGGACCTGATGCGGGTGCCGAGCGTGCGGACCACGGTGGACGCGCTGCGCCAGGTCGCCCGGTCCGTGAGCTCCCGCTAGAGGTCGTCGACGAGCTGCACGGCCTCGGTCAACTCCATTCCCGGGTAGGTCCGCCGTACCTCGCGTACGGCGTGCACCCGACCCGTTCGGTCGCGGACCTCCCGGAACCGGGACAGGTCCTCGGTGGACTTGATCTGCTCGACCGACCCGTGCTCGGCCACGAACGCCGCGCGCTTGCGCTTCTTGTCCAGGTTCCCGATGAAGGCGGAGAACACCACCGACACCAGCGCGGCCCCGGTCGCGGCCATCGAGTAGCCCAGCGCGATCAGTACCAGCACCGCCGCGACCAGCACGATGTTGATAATCCACAGTAGACGAGTTGACATGTCGACATTATCTTCCCCGCCGCGCGGCCCGCGCCAATCCCGACTCGTAGGCGATGATCACCAACTGGGCCCGGTCCCGCGCGTGCAGCTTGGCCAGCAGCCGCCCGACGTGCGTCTTCACCGTGGCCATGCTCAGGTACAGCCGTTCGGTGATCTCGGTGTTGGACAGTCCTTTCGCGATCAGGGTCAGCACGTCCAGCTCGCGCTCGGTCACCCCGGACAGGGAGTGCGTCGGCGGCTGCTCCGGGCGCCCGGCGAACTCCGCGACCAGCCGCCGCGTCACGCTGGGCGCGATCAGGGCGTCCCCCGCCGCGACGACCTTGATCGCCGAGAGCAGCTCGCCGGGCGGGGTGTCCTTGAGCAGGAAGCCGCTGGCGCCCGCGCGCAGCGCCGCGTAGACGTACTCGTCCAGGTCGAAGGTGGTGAGGATGAGAATCCTGGTGGACCCGGAGATGCGCCGGGTTGCCTCGATCCCGTCCAGCTCCGGCATGCGCACGTCCATCAGCACCACGTCGGGCCGGACCCGTTCGGCGAGCTCGACGGCCTCGGTCCCGGTCGCGGCCTCGCCGACCACGACGAGCCCGGGGTCGGACTCCACCAGGACGCGGAAACTGCCGCGCACCAACGCCTGGTCGTCGACGATGAGCACCCGGGTCGGGTCGGTCACGTCGTCTCCCCGCGCCGATAAGGCAGCAGCGCACGCACCTCGAAGCCGCCTTCCGGCCGTGGCCCGGCGCTGAACGTCCCGCCGTGGGCCATCACCCGTTCCCGCATGCCGACGAGCCCGTTGCCCGGTGGCGACTCGTCGGCCGGTCCGTCCCCCTCGTTGACCACCTCCACTCGCGCGAGGTCCTCCGCCAGGTCCACCGTCACCCGGCACGGCACGTCCCCGGCGTGCTTGGCGACGTTGGTCAGCGCCTCCTGCACGATTCGGTAGACCGCCAGCCCCACCCCGGCCGGTGGGTCCGCCGATCCGCGGATGTCGAGGTCCGTCCGCGCTCCGGCGCGCCCGACGAGCTCGGGCAGTCCGGCGACGCCCGGGGCCGGGCCGAGGTCGGCCGCGTCGCCGCGCAGCACTCCCAGCACTCGGCGCATCTCCAGCAGAGCGCCCCTGCTCGTGTCCTCGATGACCCGCATCGCGTCCCGTGCCTCCTCCGGTCTCGTGTCGGTGACGTGGTTGGCCACTCCCGCCTTGATCGCGATCAGGCTCATGCTGTGCGCGACCACGTCGTGCAGCTCGCGGGCGATGCGCAGGCGTTCCTCGGTGACCGCCTGGAGCACCGACTGGTCCGTCGAGCGCGCGTGGTGCTCGCGCCGTTCCCGTGCGATGCGGCCGAGCGCCCAACCCGCGCCCATCCACGACACGGTGGCCAGTTCGTACGTGAGGGCTCCGGCCCCGAGTAGGCCGCCCACCACGGACGCCGTCGTCGCCAAAGCCAAGGCCACCAACGACTTCCACTGCGTCATCGTGGTCGCGGCCGAGTACAGCACCGGGCCGAGCACCAGTGCGGGAAGCCAACCGACGCCGACGCTAGCCGCGGGCACCGACAAGATCAGTCCGGTGGCCACCGCCACGACCGGCCACCTGCGACGGAGGGCGAGCGGGAGCCCGAAGGCGACCGCGACCGGGACCGTCAGCCAGCGCGACAGCTCCGCTCCCCACACACCGGCGAGCAGGTTCGCCAGGGCTCCGGCCGAGACCGCCACCGCCGCGACGACGTCCAGCGCGAGGAGCTGACCGGGGCGCAGGCGCCTGCTCAGGGGAATACGCACGCACCGAAGCTAACCCGGGCCGACCGGCATGAGGTCATGCCACGGTATGACCTACCCAGCTCCGATCCGCGACAGCGCCCGAGCTGGGACCGTGCTGGGCATGAGAAGAGCACTCCTCCTGGTCATCGCCCTCGCGATCGCCGTGGTCCTGCCGGTGTCGGCGAACGCCGTGCCGGACAAGGGATACGGGCGCGCGCAGTTCCAACGCGACCTGGACGTCCGTCATCGGGCGGGCGTCATCGGCGTGCACGGCCGCATCATCACCGGATCGGGTCCTGACATCCTGGCGTCGAGCGGCTTCGCCGACCTCGGCACCGGGCGGCCGGCCGACCCGCGCGGCCACTACCGCATCGCCAGCAACACCAAGACCTTCGTGACCACCGCCGTCCTCCAGCTCGTGGGTGACGGCAGACTCGGCCTCGACGACAGCCTGGAGCGGCACCTGCCGGGCGTGGTGCCCAACGCGCGTGACATCACGGTGCGCCACCTGCTCCAGCACACCAGCGGGGTCGCCAACTACCACCGCGCCCTGCCGTCGGGGCCGGAGGCGTTCGAGCGCAACCGGTACCGCCACTACTCGCCGGAGGAGCTGGTGCGCCTGGCAGTGGATCTGGGGCCGGACTTCGAGCCGGGCACCACCTGGTCGTACTCCAACACCGGCTACACCCTCGCCGGAATGGTCATCGACAAGGTCACCGGGCGGTCGTGGCGGGACCACGTCCGCGAACGCATCATCACACCCTTGCGGCTCAAGGAGACCAGCGTGCCCGACCGGAACCCGGGACTGCCGGACCCCCACGCGCGGGGGTACGTCCAGTGGGTGCCGGGCGGTCCGTTGACCGACGCCACCGAGCACAGCACGAGCACCAGCAACTCGGCGGGCGAGATCATCAGCACCACCAAGGACCTCAGCACGTTCTTCTTGGCGCTGCTGCGTGGCGATGTGCTCCGGCCCGACCTGCTGGCCGAGATGAAGCGCACCGTGCCGACCGGTGCTGCGGAGTTCGGTGAGTACGGTCTCGGGATCGCCCGCTCCGCCCTGTCCTGTGGTGGCGAGTACTGGTCGCACGGCGGCAACGGGGCGGGCTACGTCAGTCGTGAGGCGTTCGCACCTGACGGCTCGCGCGGTGTCGCCATGGCCTTCAGCGGTGTGACGGGCCGGACGGCGGAGGAGATGACGGCGCATGGACCAGCGGTGCGGGCACAGCTGGACAGGGTCATGTGCGGATTGGAGAAAAACAACTGAAAGTTCTTCCGCGACGGGTCGAGTGGCGTGCACCCGAAGGTTACGATGAATTTTTCGGCGACAATCGCTACCGGCAGGCAGGAGAGCGACATGGGTGCGCCACGTGCGCCGTTTCGGTTCGGCGTGGTTCTGGTCTCCGAGGCGTGTTCGCGGGCGGAGTGGGTGGCGAAGTGCCGCCGTGCGGAAGAACTCGGTTACGACGTCGTCTCCGCCTGTGAGCACGTGAACCTCCCTTCGCCCTTCCCGTCCGTGATCCTCGCGGCGGAGGCGACGGAGCGGCCACGAATCGGCATCTACGTGCTGAACACCAGTTTCCACAATCCGACGCTGCTCGCCCGTGACGTCGTCACGGTGGACCAGTTCGTGGAAGGACGCCTGGAACTCGGACTGGGCACCGGTTACGTTGAATGGGAATTCGAGAAGGCCGGTATTCCGTTCGGCACGCCGGGCAGCCGGGTGGACCGGCTGGAGACCACGATCAGCGAGCTCCAGCGCCTGCTCAACGACCCGGAGCACCCCAAGTCGGTGCAGCTCCCGCACCCTCCGATGCTGGTGGGAGGCCATGGAAACCGGGTGCTGCGGCTGGCGGCGCGCAACGCGGAGATCGTCAGCTTCGTCGGTGCGCAGTTCCGGGCGGAGTACGGGCGAATGGTCATCGCGACCGCCGAGGAAATGCTTGAGCGGGCCGAGTTCGTGCGCGCCGCTGCCGGAGTGCGGGCCGACGAGATCGAGTACAACATCCTCTCCAAGGCGACTGTGCTCACCAAGGACCGCAAGTCCGGTCTCGACCAGGTTCGCCGTTTCGCCCCACATTTGGACGACGAGCAGATCCTTGCCGCACCGACGATCTCGATCGGCACTCCGGAGCAGATCGCGGAACAGCTTCGGTACAACCGCGAGGTATATGGGATCAACTACATCACGGTGATGGAACCGGCGATGGAGAACTTCGGCAAGGTGATCGAGGCCATGCGCTGAGGCGGCTACAGTGGGTGGCCCGGTAGGAAATACTGGGCCGTCCGTTTTCGTCCCGCCCCGGAAAAGAAAACAAGCGCCACGTCGTGGACGCGGCGCTCTCCTCGCTCGCCTTTCTGGCCGGGACCGGCCACCCCGGTTCGGGGCAGCCGGTCCCAGCTCCGCTGATCGTCGTGGCTGCGAGCCGGCGGTTATGTCGAGTACGTGTCAGAGGACGTGGACCTCGGGGACGTACAGGATCCACTTGCCGCCGGCCTCACGGAACGCCTTCTCCTTCGCCATGATCTCCTCGGCGTGGTTCCAGGCGAACAGCAGCGCGTAGTCCGGGTAGGGGTTGCTGAACGCCTCGGGGTTGCGCACCGGGATGTGCGTGCCCGGGGTGACGCGGTTCTGCTTCTGCGGCGTGGTGTCGCAGACGAAGGACACCAGGTCCGAGCTCAACCCGCAGAGGTTCGCCACGGTCGCGCTCTTGGCCGTGGCGCCGTAGGCCACGACGGTCTTGCCCTCCTCGCGCAGCTTGGTGAGCAGCGCGACCAGGTCTTCCTTGATCTTGGTGACCTTGGCGCCGAACGCCTCCAGGGTCGGCAGCGTGGCCAGGCCCGCCGCGTCCTCCTCGGCGATCAGCTCGGCGACGGCCGGGCTGGCCTCACGGGCGCCCGCGCGGGCGATCGTGTAGCGGACCTCGCCGCCGTGCACCGGGTAGCGCTCCACGTCGACGAGGTCGAAGCCGAACTTGCGCGCCATCGCCTGCACCGAGCGGGCGGTGAACAGGTAGTAGTGCTCGTCGTAGATCTGGTCGAAGGAGGTCCGCTGGTTGATGTCGCCCAGGTACGGGTCCTCGAAGACGAACACGCCGTTCGGCTTCAGCAGCGCGTCGATGCCCCGGAAGATCGAGTCCATGTACGGGATGTGGCAGATGGTGTTCGCGGCGAAGATGACGTCCGCGTGCCCCTCCTCCTTGGCCACCTCGACCGCGGTGGACTCCTCGAAGAAGGCGGTGCGCACCCGGATTCCCTTGCTGCGGGCCACCTCCCCGACGCCGCCGGAGGGCTCGACGCCCAGGTGCTTCACGCCCGCCTCGGCCGCGGTCTTCAGCATGATGCCGTCGTTGCAGCCGATCTCGACGATGAACGGGTCCGGGCCGGTGAGCTCGGTCTCCAGGAACTTCCGCGCGGTCAGCTCGAAGTGCTTGCGCATCACCGAGGAGCCCGAGGAGAAGTACGGGTAATCCTCGTGGAACATCTTGTCCCTGGGGACCTCCTCCATGAGCTGCACCATGGTGCAGTCCGAGCACAGGCCAACGGCGAGGCGGAAGAAGAACTCGCCTTCGAGGTTGTCCGGCTCCAGGAAAGCATCGGAGAGGGGCTGGCGTCCGAAATCGTAGAATTCGGTGAGAACGCCGCCGCAGATACGACAATCAGCCATATCGCACAACCTAAGTGGGGCCAAGGGGCTGGCCAACCCCTAACCTCCACTCCACCCCTAGCCGTCCGCACCCCTATCGCGGACACCCCCGCGCTGAGCTGCGATCGAGCGCGTCGCAGGTGATCACAGCCCCGAGTCGGGGCGGGCCGTGGTCCCGGGCAGACGCCAATTCGCCGCATCCGGTTTTGATCTTTTCTGTCCCGGGTTTTCGTGCCTCGTTGCCATCGTCGAAACTCTCTCGACACGTTCATGTGCCCGTTCTGGTGGCAGCGGCGGATTTCCTGGAGTCGTGCGGATGAGTTTCTGGGTCGCCCTCGGCGTAGTGGGGCCTGGATGCGGCGCGACCAGGACGGCGAGCCGGCCACGAGGTCGGTTTTCTTCATGAGCGGGAAGAGTCGCGTATGCGTCTTGTTGAACTCGTCGACGTGCCCGGAAAGTGATCCTGGTGAGCGGCTTGCGGTTCGCGGGGGAACCCGGTTGCATCAGGCTTTCGCCTGCTTGGGAGAGCTGCTGATGCGTCGGTAGCGCCAGGCGAAGATATCGATTCCGGAGTTCATATCCGCAGGTCGTGGACGGTTCGGCTCGCCGCTGACTTTGGGGCGAGGTATGGTACCGGAACTCGCAAAAAATTGCCGCTCCATCCTCACTGTTCTTGCATAAGAGAATTGAGCGCGTTTGTGTAGAACTCCACGGTATTCGAAACGTCTTGATGTGTGCGATGAGTCGACTTGCTGAAGGAGAATGCGTGCGTTCATCACCACGTCCACGAGCGTGGGCCATGCGAACCGCGCTCGCCATAGCCCTGCTGGTGGCGGGCATCGCCGTGGTGTCCTGGGTGGGAACCCACGGACAGGCCGACGCCGAGCCGGGCTTCGAGGTCCCTCGTGCGCCCGCCCCCCAGCAGCCGTCCGCGCGCAAGGCCGTTCCAACTCTGGACACCGCGACCGCGGAACAGGTCCGCAGCGCCCCGCAGGGCCGCGTCGTCGCCAAGGGGCCGGCGATGGTCGCCGACGAGATCACCTCGCCGACCGGCCGGGGGCCGCTGGTCCGGCTGACCATCACCGGTGACTTCCCCGTGCGGTCGCTGGACTTCACCGTTCTCGTCGACGGGCAGCCGGTCGGCCGCGGCATCCAGACCGAGAACCTCGACGCGATTCGGGTCGTCCTCGGCGAGCCGCGCACCGGCGCCGTCGTGTCGTACCAGTACGGCGATGGTCCGCGGACCACTGTCGGCTCGCTCAAGGCGGAGGGCAAGTGAAGCGCATCGGTCTCCTCACCGCGGCCACCGTCCTCGCCGCCTCGCTGATCGGAGTGGGGCCGGGGGCCGGCGCGGGGGCTGCAGCGCCCCAGCTGGATCCGCTCGTCCCAGGACCGCACAAGGTCTCCGAAGCTCCGTACAACCTCGGCGACGACGTGTTCCTCCCGAACGCCTTCCCCTGGCCCGTCGAGCTGGCCGGACATGTCTACTACCCGGACAAGGTGGCCAACGAGGCGTACCCGGTCGTGCTCTTCATGCACGGCAGGCATGCCACGTGCATGTCCTCGACAGAACCGAGACCGAAGCTCGGCTGGCCGTGCCCGCCGGGCTACGTGCCCATTCCGAACCACCGCGGCTACGACTACCTCGCGCGCCAGTTGGCCAGCCACGGCTACGCGGTGATCTCGGTCAGCGCCAACGGCATCAACGGCAAGGACAACCTGGACATCAACTACGGCCAGCGCGCGCGTGGCGAACTGGTACTCAAGCACATCGCAATGTGGAACGAGTGGCGCACCAAGCCCGGCGCGCCCATTCCGACGACGGCTGTGCGGTCGTTCGACTTCAACCGCATCGGGTTGATGGGTCACTCCAGAGGCGGTGAGGGGGTCGTCAACGCCGTTGAGCAGAACGCGCTGCTGGAGAAACCGTTCCGTCTGCGGGCGTTGCTCCCACTGGCCGCGACGAACTTCGAACGCCGCATCCCGGTCGGCATCACGATGGCCACCCTCCAACCGGAGTGCGATGGTGACGTCAGGGACCTCCAGGGTGTGCACTACTACGAGAGCGGCCGCTACTACGTCCACACGGATCGCGCGACCCGCAACAACATCACCGTGCTCGGCGCGAACCACAACTACTTCAACACCAACTGGTCTCCCAGCAGCGGTCTGCCCGGTGCGGTCGACGACTGGCGCGGCAGTCCGAGCGGGCCGAAGTCCTCGTGCGACCCCAGCCAGCCGACCCGGCTCACCGAGCAGCAGCAGCGCAACGTCGGAATCGGCTACATCGGTGGGTTCTTCCGGCACTACCTCGGCGGCGAGAAGGCGTTCGCGCCGTTGTGGCGCGGCGCGGTCGGCACTCCGGCGTCGCTCGCCCCGGCCACTGTGCTCGTCTCCTACCACCCGCCGTCGGCGTCGGGGCAGCGCCTGGACCTGAACCGGCAGGACGACTTCACCCCCAACACCCTCGGCGGTGAGGTCACCGCCATCGGCGCGAAGCAGACGCCGTGCGGCGGCCCGAGCCCGGAACCCCGGGCCTCCTGCCTCAGCAAGCCCGGGGAAGTGGTGTCCGAGCCGCACCGCGGTTTCGGGCGCCCCGGTACCTACTCGGGGCGGACCACCTGGGCCGCGAGCGGGGGCACGATCACCAATGACGTGCCCGCCCGGTACGGGGACGTCCACAAGTTCACCGCGCTCCAGTTCCGCGCGGGTGTCGACTTCACCGACCCGGCCAACCCACAGGGGAAGCCGCAGGACCTGCGGATCGTGCTGACCGACACGGCGGGCAGGTCCGCCTCGGTGAAGGCGTCGGAGTACGGCAAGGCGCTGGACTACCCCAGGGCCGGTGGCGACCAGTACGACGTGCTGCCGAGGATGCACCTCCACCAGGTTCGGGTCCCGCTCGCCGCCTTCACCGGCGTCGACCTGACGAAGATCAAGTCAGTGCAGTTCGCGCTCGACGTCAACCCGACGGGTGCGATCGCCGTGTCCGACCTGGTGTTCGCCGACTGACGGCACCACGGATTCCGGTGCGGTGGCAAGGAAACTGACGTCGGCGGTGTTCCACCGAGCACCGTCGGCGTCGGTCGCCGCCGCACCCGCCCCGGAACACCGTTCAGCGTTGCTTGACGAACTGGCTGCTGACGACCTTCTTGTGAGTACGCCCCAGAGCTTGGTAGGTGACCTCGGCCTGCCAGGCCCCGGCTTCGTCCCTACCGCGCCACACGAGGTGTCCAGGCACCCAGTGCCCGTCGATCAAGACGAAGCAGGGCTTCAGTTCGTCCTGCTTCTCGGTTGGCGGTTGACGGTTCCTGGACAGCCATGCCTCGGTGCAACAGCCCTTGCAGCTGCCCAGGCCGCGCGTCATCGCCTCCGCCCAGGACACCGACTCGGCTGCGTGGGTCTCCTTGCCCTGGCGCGCCGACTTCCGTTGGCCGTCCAACAACATCCAGCACTGCTGGTCGTTGTGGAAGACGGACCCGCCCTTCGTGACCCACACCCGCGCACGTACTCCCGGCGGCAGCGGCCGGCAGTCCACACAGGTCCCCGTCGGAAGATCGTGTTTGCACCGTTCCTCGGCCATGTCCCCTCCCCAGGAGCGCGCCGGAAGGAGGGCAGTGGAGCACGGGGCGACCGGTGCCGTCCGGCGTTTCGCTTGCGGCAGGGGCAGGTGCCGGAAAAGGGGACCCGGAGACCGTCAGGAACCTGATGCGGGGTGGACAGCGAGACCACTGTGGACGGTGGGGAAACAAAAAATCCCTTCCGTCGCAACGGAAGGGATTTCTGTGATGTGCGCCGCCAGGGACTCGAACCCCGAACCCGCTGATTAAGAGTCAGCTGCTCTACCACTTGAGCTAGCGGCGCGTTGTCCGGCTTGTGGAAGCTCCGTCTTCCGGACGGGAGAAAACTTAGCACAGGGGGTCGCGCGGTTCCCAATCGGCTGGTCAGGGGCGGTTTTCGGGGTTCCGGGGGCCTGCGGTGGGGACGGGAAGACGTTGTCGCGCCGGGGCTTTCGAGGCGGGATGGCATCGGAAAGTGATCAAGGTTACGTTCGTGGCCGTGGGATCGCCCATAACGGGCAACCTGCGAAGTGCGACTTACGTCTTGATAGGTGGTCGGAGTGATGCGGACTACGTGCCGTCGCCTCGCCGGGGCACTCCGCCCCGACCAGGTGGTGTAGCACACTGGATCGTGCACAACCTGTGGGAACGAGTGGAACGGACGGTCGTCGATGTTGGTGCCGAGAAGCCCGAAAGATCGAGTCGTGCTGGGGCGGCGCCGTGCGCTCGCGGTAGGGACTCTTGGGCTTGTGGCCGCATTCGTCTCCGGGTGCACAGGGGGCGGTGCGACCGGCGGTGCGCCTTCAGGCGGTCAGTCCACCGGAGGCGGCGGCACACCGCAGACCCCGTCCGCACCCGGCTCGCTCGCGCTGGTGCCCGCCGACGGCGCGCAGGGGGTCGCCCCGGGTGAGCCGGTGACGGTCACCGTGACCAACGGCAAGGTCGGCGCGGTGACGCTGGTCAACGCCGAGGGCAAGCCGGTCGCCGGGCAGGTGTCGCCGGACGGTCTCAAGTGGACCTCGACGGAGTCGTTGGGCTACAACAAGTCCTACACGCTCAACGCGTCAGCTACCGGCTCCGACGGCAAACCGCTCACGGCCAAGTCGGCCTTCGCCACGGTGAAGCCGCGCAAGCAGGCGTTCGTGTCCATGAACCCGCTCGACGGGCAGACGGTCGGTGTCGGCCAGCCGCTGGCGTTCATCTTCGACGTGGCGCCGCCGAACAAGGACGCGGCGGAGAAGGCCATCCAGGTCACCGCGGAGCCCAAGGCGGAGGGCGCTTTCTACTGGTTCTCCGACAAGGAGGTCCACTGGCGGCCCCGGGAGTACTGGAAGCCGGGCACGAAGGTCGCCATCGACGTGAAGGTCTACGGCAAGGACCTCGGCAACGGGATCTACGGCCAGGAGGACCGCAAGGCCACGATCACCATCGGCGACGCGGTGATCGCGGAGGCCGACGGCGGCTCGCACCAGATGGTGGTCAAGGTCAACGGCCAGGTGGTCAAGGAGATGCCGGTTTCCCTTGGCAGCGCCCGGTTCCCGTCGAACAACGGCGTGCACGTGGTCACCGAGAAGCACCCGACCAAGGTCATGGACTCCACCAGCTACGGCCTGCCCCTCGACCAGGGCGGCTACCGCACGAAGGTCAACTGGGCCGTCCGCATCTCCAACGGCGGCGAGTTCACGCACGCGGCCCCGTGGTCGGTGAAGGACCAGGGGCGCCGCAACGTCAGCCACGGCTGCATCAACATGTCGACCGAGAACGCCAAGTGGTACTTCGACCTGGTGAAGAAGGGCGACATCGTGGTGATCACCAACTCGGGCGGCCCGAACCTGCGCAGCTGGGACGGCTTCGGCGACTGGCAGATCCCCTGGGACGAGTGGCTCAAGGGCGGCAAGAAGTAGCCCGCACAGACCGAAGGCCCCGGCGTGCCCGAGCGCCCGGGGCCTTCTTATGTCCCCGCCCCAGCCAGGCTGAAAAGGTCACAAGAACGCACCGCGGCATCATCAAGGGCAACGGGAAGGGCCCCCCGCACGAGGTGCGAGGGGCCCGAACACGATCGAGGGTGAGTGACGGGACTTGAACCCGCGACTTCCTGGACCACAACCAGGTGCTCTACCAGCTGAGCTACACCCACCATGCCTTCCCAGCCGGTCCGGCCGAGGCAGCTGCACCAGCCTAGCGTGCCGCGCGCCGGGAACGAAATCGGGTTACCCCTTGGCGTGGTTCGCGAGCAGGTCGGCCGCGATGGCCTGGGCTTTTTCGGTCGTCGGGCCGGGCGGGTCGACGAAGAGGGCCCGCCGGTAGTAGGCCAGCTCCATGATGGACTCGCGGATGTCGGCGAGGGCGCGGTGGGCGAGGCCCTTGGCCGGCTGGCCGTAGTAGACCTTCGGGTACCAGCGGCGGCAGAGCTCCTTGATGGAGGAGACGTCGACCATCCGGTAGTGCAGGTGCGCGTCCAGGGTCGGCATGTCGCGGGCGATGAAGCCGCGGTCGGTGGCGATGGAGTTGCCGGCCAGCGGGGCGGTGCGCTTGTCGGGGACCCATTCGCGGACGTAGTCCAGGACCGCGCGCTCGGCCTCGTCCAGGGTGACCGCGGAGCGGCGGACCTCCTCGGTCAGCCCGGACTTGGCGTGCATGTCGCGCACGACGTCGGGCATGCTCTCCAGCACCTTGTCGTCGGCGTGGATCACGATGTCCACGCCCTCGCCGAGCACGTTGAGGTCGGCGTCGGTCACCAGCGCCGCGATTTCGATGAGCGCGTCCTTGCCCAGGTCAAGGCCGGTCATCTCGCAGTCGATCCACACTAGACGGTCCGTCACGCGGGTGAGCCTATCCCTTACCGTCCGCGCTCAACGGTCAACGGTGAACGCGGACGGCGGTCAGGGCGTCGGAACGCGCTCCAGGAACGGTGTGAGCAGGCCGGGCAGCGCGGTTTCGGCCAGGTGGACGGCATCGCTCTCGCCGATGTCGGCCACCGCGTAGGCGCCGCGCTCGGTCTCGCCCCGGCCACTGCTCGCCCCGGTCGTCGCGTGCAGCGTGACCAGTCCGACCCGGCGCTGGAAGATCGATCTGGTGATCTTCCAGCCGATGATCCCGTGCTGGTGCAGTGCGATGGTCTGCCGCATCAGCGATCCGGACCGGCTCACCAGGTAGTCCTGGGTGTAGGCGTGGCCGAGGTTGCGGTAGCGGTCGATGCCCAGCGGCACCGACAGCGGCAGCAGGCACAGCGCCACGATCCACGGCCAGTCCGGGAACGAGAGGTAGATCCGCAGCGCGCCGAGCGCGGCCGCCAGCACCAGCACCGGCGCCGCGGCGCGGAACACCCGCCTGGCGAACGCGGCGCGCGGGTGCCGGGTCAGCGCGGCCGTTGTCGGTGACTCGTCCAGCTGGAGCGCGGCGGCGGCGACGCGGTGCGCCTCCGCGCGCGGTGCCTGGGGGAGCAGCATTCCGCTGCCTTCACCCGTGCCGAGGCCGGTGGCGACCGCGCTGCACTTGGCGCCCTTGCCCAGGCGCAGCAACAGCGGCTCATCGACCTTCACGCCGCGCATCCGCTGCTGCTCGATCGACACCGATCGGACTTCGAGCAGGCCGTAGCGCACCAGCAGCGAGCCGTGTTCCTCCCTGCTCAGCTGGTAGTTCCAGTAGAAGATCACGTACGCGGCGACGGCGGCGACGCTCGACAGCACCAGCGCACCCGCCGCGACCAGCGGGACGGTGGTGAGCAGGGGCATCGATGTGAACCAGTCGAGGACCGCCTGGACCGGGCCGAGGTGGAAGAGGTCGACCTTGATCTGCCTGGCGAGTGCCATCGCACCACCGAACAGGGTGCCGACCGCGATCACGCCGAACAGGGTCAGCGGCGCGAACCTCAGCCACTTCGGGTCCATAGTGGACAGAACGGTGCCAGGCCCGGTCTCGGCCGGAGTGCTGTCCTGTTCGGACGGTTCGGGCTGTTCGCGCTCCGGTGTCCGGGTGGTCGCGGTGCGCCGCAACAACGTCAGCCGAAGCCGCTCGGCCTCGACCTTGGTCACCGCGTTGAGCGTCAGCTCGTCCTCTGTGCCCGCGTCCTGGCGCCCGGTACCGAGCCGGACCACCGAGAGACCGACGAGGCGGTGCGGCACCGACGCGGTCAGGTCGACCGTGCGCAGGCGGTCCCGCGCCACCTGGCGGTGTTTGCGGACCAGCCAGCCGGAGTGCAGCTCCACGTGCTTGTCGGTGATCCGGTAGCGGGTGGTGAGCCAGCGGACCATGGCATAGCCGATGAGCGACCCGGAGATGCCCAGCGCGGCCAGGCTCTCCCAGAACTCCAGCTCGAACCGGCCGCGCACGACGAGCAGCAGCACCACGACACCGAGAACGCTGGCGATCTCGTTGAGCGGGTCGGCGACCATCACCCGCGGGTTGAGCCGGTGCCACTCGGTGTCCGGCTCCTCCAGCGGCGGCGCGGCGGGCAGGCCGTCCAGTCCCGTGGGGTTCGGGTTCACGTCGCGTCACCCTGGGCGGCCTCGGCGACGACGGTGAGCTCGTCGACCAGGCGGGTGGCGACGTCGTGGTCGAGCCCGGCGATCTCCAGCGGTCCCGCGGCGGAGGCGGTTGTCACCACGACGGTCGCCAGCCCGAGCCCCTGTTGGAGCGGCCCGCGCTTGATGTCCACGGTCTGCACCCGTGACACCGGCGCGACGCGCGCGTCCAGCCAGAACCAGCCGGACTGGACGTACACGGCCTGGTCGGTGGTCTCCCAGCGGTGCACCCGGTACCGCCAGAACGGCATCACCGCGGAGTGCGCCACACCGAAGACGATCACGACGACCAGTGCGGTGGTCATCCACCAGGACGTCCAGTCGAACAGGAGGCGACCGGCGACGAGTGCCGCGGCGAGCACGGCCCACTCGATCACGGCCTGGATCGCCCACCAGCCGATGGCCTTGCGGCTGACCTGGTTCGCCGGCGGCCGCAGACGCAGCTGCAAGCGGGGTTCTGCTGTGTTCACATGCCCACTCTGCCCGACCGTGTCGGCCACCGCGTTCGTTCTGCGGTCAATGTCGCCTTTGGTGAGCGTGGCCCACGACTTTGGTAGCGGCCACCGGCCCACCGAGCCGACTTTGGTCTAGCGCCTGTCCTGCGAGTTGTCCCGACGCCCCGTGCCCCCGTGCCCCCGTGCCCCCATGTGCGCGTGGGCTGGTTGGTGTGGTTGGGGTTTTCGCGTTTTGTCACCTTGTTGCGCAAGAGAGCGCTCCAATTTCGCATGAAGGCTACAAAACGCGAAATGAGGGGGAGGGGGGTGAAGGCGCCAGGGGGTGGTGAGGTGGTGTTGGCACGTGCAGGAGAGGACCTAGCCGAGGTCGCGTTTGACCACCTTGCCGGTGGCGTTGCGGGGCAGTGCGTCCAGGAACGTCACGTCCCTGGGCACGCAGAACCGCGTGAGCGTGGCGCGCACGTGCTTGCGGAGTTCCTCGGCGTCCAGCAGCACCCCTTCGACGGGCACCACGTAGGCGGCCAGCCGCTGGCCGAACTCTTCGTCCGGGACGCCGACCACGGCCACCTCGCGGACGTCCGGCAACGCCGCGAGCACGTCCTCGACCTCACGCGGGTAGAGGTTCTCGCCGCCGGAGATGACCATGTCGTCGTCGCGGCCCGCCACGAACAGCAGGCCGTGCCGGTCGAGGTAACCGACGTCCCCTGTGGACAGCATCCCGTCGCGCACCTGTTTGCCGGAGCCGTTGGTGTAGCCGTCGAACAGCATGTCGTTGACCACGAAGATCCGCCCCTTCTCGCCCCGTGGCACCGCTCGGCCGTCCTCGTCCAGGATCGCCAGCCGCGTGCCGAGCGGCGGCTTTCCCGCCGTGCCCGGTGCGATCCGCAGCTCCTCCGGAGTCGCGACGGACACCCACGACGCCTCAGTCGAGCCGTAGAAGTTGTAGAGCACCGGCCCGAAGGCGTCCTGGAACTCGGTGGCGAGCTTGCCGGGCAGCACCGATCCGGTGCAGGCGACCGTGCGCAGTGCGGACGTGTCGTAGCTCGCCCGCGTCGAGCGCGGCAACTCCATGATCCGTTGCAGCATCACCGGAACCGCGAACATGGCGGTGCACCGGTGCTTCTCGATCGTGGACAGCGCGGTCTCGGGTTCGAACTTCCGCCGGAGCACCACGGTCGAGCCCAGCACGAGGCTGATCTGCAACGCGCCGATTCCCCAGCTGTGGAACATCGGCGCGGGGATGTACAGCGGTTCTTCCGCCCTCAGCGGGATGCGCGACAGGAACGACGCCGCCGAGCCCAGTAGCCCCTTGGGGTGCGGCCGCCGGGCCCCCTTCGGGGTGCCCGTTGTCCCCGAAGTCAGCACGATCAGCCGTCCCGCCGGGGGCTTCGGCAGGTCCAGCGCGGGGGAGGAGGCGATCAGCTGCTCAAGGGTGGTGCTCCTGGTCGGGCCGTCCGTCCACGCCGTCACGCGCTTCACCCCGCGCGGCGAGTTCGCCAGCAGCGGCCGGAACTCCGTGTCCGCGACGACCAGGCACACCTCCTGTTCCCGGAGCACCGCACCGAGCTGGGCGGGGCTCGCCCCCGTGTTCAGCAGCACCGTGTGCGCGCCCAGCTTGGCCAGCGCAACCACCGACTCGACGAAGCCGCGGTGGTTGCGGCACAACACCCCCACGGAGGAGCCCGCCCGAACGCCCTGGCGGGCGAGGCCGTGCGCGAGGCGGGTCGTCCGGTCGTCGACCTCGGCCCACGTCAGCGTGCCCAGCTCGTCGATGATCGCCGGTCGGTCCGGTCGCAGCGCGGCGCCGGTCGCGTATCCCGCCGCCGCGCTGTACTCGTACTTCAGCAGCGCGCGCACCGCGCCGAGCAGCCGGTCGGGCCTTCGCGGCATCAGCACGCGGCTCCTGGCGAGCACGAGCAGGCCCTTGGCCTGGGTGACCGTCCGCTCGGCCAGTCCCTTGGTGAACCGCATCGTCGCGTCCCTCCACAGTGGATGGTCAAGGCGTGCGCCGTGGTGCCTCCGGCATCAGGCGGTACAGCAGCTGCATCGCGCGGTCCACGGCCTTGGGGGTGACCGCGTACGCGGCCTGGACGAGCGCGCCCGATGTGGAGCCGACCCGCTTCGGCCGCGCGGCCAGCGCCCGCACCACCAGCTTCGCGCCCTGTTCCGGGGTTGCCGCGGGAAGCCGGTCGTATGCCGAGGTCGCCTGGCTCATCGGGGTTCTGACGAGTCCCATGTGGACGGTGCTGAAGGTGACGCCGTCGGCGATCGTCTCGCTCGCCACGACCCGGCTGAACATGTCCAGTGCGGCCTTCGACGCCAGGTAGGCGGAGTACCTGGGTGTGCCGATCTGCACGCCCTGCGTGGACACGTTGACGATGTGCCCGAAGCGCCTGCCGGTCATGTGCGGCAGCAACGCCAGCACCAGCCGCACCGCGCCGAAGTAGTTGATCGCCATGGTGCGTTCGTAGTCGTGCAGCCGGTCCAGCGAGTTCAGCACGCCGCGCCGGATCGACCGCCCGGCGTTGTTGACCAGCATGTCGATGCCCTCGTGGTCGCTGAGCATCCGCTTCACCGTCGCGCGCACGGACTCGCTGTCGGTGAGGTCGCACGGGTACACGTGCGCCTGGCCGCCCTCGCGGACGATCTCCTCGCGCACCGCCTCCAGCTCCTCAGCGCGGCGGGCCACCAGCAGCGGCACCGCGCCCATCCTGGCGACCTGCAGCGCCGTCGCCCGCCCGATGCCCGAGGACGAGCCGGTGATCACGATGCGGCGCCCGCGGAGGCCGTCACGGGAGCGCCGCGCGCGATCCGGGTCCATGCGCCGCTGCCAGTACCGCCACAGCAGTCCCGCGTACTCGCCGAACTCTGGCTGGCGGAGGTCGCCGAGCGCGCTGTCGGTGTTCGAGCGGTCGAAGGTCGCCGAGAACGTCATGTGCGGCAGCACTTCCGGTGGCACGCCGAGCCGGCTCAGGACAGTGCGGACACCGGGCAGGCCGCCGAGCCCGGCCAGCGCGCGCACCGGGACGACTCCCGGCGCGGTCACCGCGATCCTCGGCGCGCCCGCGGCGTCGGCGAGCGCGTTGTAGACCTCGCTCAGCGGCTGCGACCTCGGGGCGGTGAGGTGGAACGTCCTGCCTGGCTCGAAGTCCTGGTGCACCAGGCGGTCCAGCGCCTCCACGACCCAGTCGACCGGCACCAGGTTGGTCGAGCCGAGGTCGGTGGCGACCAGCGGGAGCGCGGCGGGCAGCCGGGAGATCCCGGCGAGCGCGCCGAAGAAGTAGTACGGCCCGTCGATCTTGTCCATCTCGCCGGTGCGCGAGTCGCCGACCACGGCGGCCGGGCGGTAGACCTGCCACGGCACCCCGTCCTGCTCGCGGACGACGCGCTCGGCCGCGAACTTCGTCGCGTGGTACGCCGAGCCGAACCGCTGGCCCAGGTCGAAGTCGTTCTCGGTGAAGACACCGCGGTGGTTCCCGGCGACCGCGACCGACGACACGTGGTGCAGCTTCGGCGGGCCCGGCAGCGACGCCGCCAGCTCCACGACGTGCCGGGTGCCGTCGACGTTGGCCGCGGTGGCGGTGGCCTCGCTCGCTGTCAGGTCGTAGCTGGCGCCGAGGTGGACCACGTGGTCCACCCGGGTGAGCCGCGCGCGGTCCTCGGCGGAGAGCCCGAGGCCGGGCGCGCCGAGGTCACCGAGCAGGGGCAGCACCCGCTCCGGCTGCGGCCAGCGTTGCGCGAGCTCGTCGAGCTTCGTTCGCGAACCGGGCCTGACCAGCACGAACACCCGCTCGCACGCGGCACGGCCGAGCAGTCGCTCGACAAGTCGGACACCGAGGAACCCGGTCGCCCCGGTCACCAGGTATGTGGTCATGGCTCACCTCACCCGGCCGATACTGGCACTACCTACCCGCGAGTAGGAAGACCTGGAGTGAGGTAGATCACCGCAAAGCTGAGGGCCGGCACGCGAGGAGCAGGGGCCCAACGTGCCGGCCTGGTCAGTGGTGGGTCAGGGGTGGCGGCGCAGGCGCTGTTCGAGGACCTGGCCCGGCCAGTCCCCGACCTCGAAGCCGTGCAGCCTGGTGAAACCCGCCGAGACGTAGAAGTCCACGAGCGCTCCGTCACCACCCGCCCAGCAGTCGACCCGCAGCCGGGACACCCCCGCCGCCACCGCCTTGTTCCGTGCCGTCTCCAGCAACTTCCGACCCGCGCCGCGCGCTCCGGCCTGCCGCCCAGAGACCAGGCCGACCACGTACAGCTCGGGTTCGTCGGAGACCGGCACGTAGGCCGGGGCCACGGGCAGCAGCACCATCGCGCCGACCGGTTCCCCGTCCCGTTCCGCGAGGTACAACCCGCCGGAGTCGCACCACTGCTCGATCTGCACCACGCGCTTCGGACTCTCCGAGAACAAGGTGGTGCCCCACTGGCCCGTCTGCCCTCGGGCCGTCAGCCAGCGCACCGCGTCGTCGAAGAGTCCGAGCACCGTGTGGGCGTCGCTGACCGTCCCGCTCCGTACGGTCAGCTCACCCCGCTCGGGGAGGCCCCGAGCCGTTCTCCCGTCCCGCTCGCTCACAGCTCGGCACCCACCGCCGCCACCGCCGCCTGGCGCAGCGCGGACCGCAGTTCACCGACCTCCAGGGGCGCGAGCACGGCCGCCTCGCCCGGCGGCGAGATCAGCACGACCTGTCCCTGGTTCACCAGCACCGTGAGCGACCGCCGCCGTCCGGCGACATCGCGGCAACCCACGACCCACTCCCTCCGGACAACCACGTTCCCCGACCTCCAGCCTTGGTCCGCTCGGTGATGCGAGAAAGGGACCACGCCGGGCAGCTGGCATGACGCGGCGCTTGAGCGGGTTCCTCCGATCGGCTGAGCCACGGCGAGGAGCCTTGAAGATCTTTGGTGCGCTGACCAGGGACTGAACGGCTCAACTCGCGATTGAGCCGTTCGCCAACGTCACTCCGACGAGGGGCCTAGTGCGCGTTCGGCCCAACGTCGGCAGTGGTCAGCGGCGCCCGCTCGGCCCCGGAGCCGGAGCGCTCGTCGGCGCCGACGTCCTTGCGGCCCTCGCGCCGCTGCCCGTCGATGTCGAGCTCCACCGCCGGGTACGAACCCGCCGAGGCGTCCACCGCGGGGCTGTCGGCCGCGGGGCGGCGCAGCTCGCCGGACAGCTTCGGGTCCGCCGTCCGGTAGCCGCTCGCGGGGATGTCACCGGCCGAGCCGCCCCACAGCAGGTTGCCCTCCCAGGTGAACTTCGAGAACTGCGTCTGCCGCACCAGTTGGCCGCTACCCGTGACGATGTTGTTGGCGATCACGCACGAGTCGGGCCCGTACGTCCGGTTCTCGCCCGCGATCCCGCCCGCGTTGCCGGACACGGTGTTGAACGCGAGCAGGACGCGGTCCGGGCGGTCCTTGCCGGTGCTGCTGGTGTCGTCGATGACGTCGCCGCTGCCGACGGTGATCCCGTTGCCGGAGCTGCCGGTGACCAGGTTGTTCACGATCACGTGGTCGTTGCCGTAGAACCGGATCCCGGACGCTCCGCCCAGCATGATGTTGCCCTCGACGCGCGTGCGGTTGCCGTGGCGCAGCACGATCTGGCCCTTGCTGTCGCGGATCGTGTTGTACCGCACCACGTTGTCCGAGGACTTCACCGAGATCGCCTCGGGGTCGCCGTTGGCCTTCTCGAAGAGGTTGTTCTCGATGAGGGCGTTCGCGGAGAACCGCTGCTTCGAACTGACCCCGAGCCGAATCGACTCGCCGCCGTTGGAGCCGGTGAACGAGTGGTTGTAGAAGTAGTTGTGGTGCACGTGAATCCGTTGCGCCATACCGCTGCTGGGGCCGAACACCGACAGGTAGACGCCCTGCGTGCTCTTGCCGGTGAAGGTGTTGTGGTCCACCTCGACGTCGTCACCGTCCACGTTCACCCAGTGCTTCTCCGCGGGGGACTTGAGCTGGAAGACGTTGCGGCTCAAGCGGATGTGGTGCGAGTTCGACGGCACCAAGACGGTCGCCGTGTGGGTGAAGCGGAAACCCTCCACCGTCACGCGCTCGGAGGAGTCGAAGGTGAAGCCGGACGCGCCGTAGATCTCGACCCCGCCGACGGAGGCGGCGGCGACGGTGACACCGGACTTGCGGGTGATCCTGATCGGCTGCTTGGCCTCGTAGCGCCCGGCCGCGAGCACGACGCGGTCGCCGGACTTGGCGTTGTCGATCGCGGTTTGCAACGCCGTCAACGAGGTGACGGGAGCGGCGTTGGCCATCGGGGCCATGCCCAGGAGCAGAGCCGCCGTCACAGGGATGAGCGCATGCTTCATCGCTGGTTCTCCTTCGGTTCGGAGTGCCCGCGACGGCCTTCGTCAACCTAGACCGGCCGTGCCCGTTCGGTCATCGACCAGAAGTAGGACAGAGCCGTTCGAGTGCGTGAACCGCTTTGCCGGTCCCGTCTTCGGCGCGGATCCGCTCGCCGAGCGCCGCCGCCGCCGCGGACCGGCTCAGCGCCTCCTTGATCGACGCGGCCAGCTCCCCGCTGTCCAGTCCGCGCTGCGGGAGCGCGGGCGGGGCCACACCGAGCTCGTGCATCCTCCGCCCCCAGTACGGCTGGTCGGCGAGGAACGGGCACAGGACCTGCGGTCGTCCGGCGGCGGCCGCCGCGGCGGCGGTTCCGGCGCCTCCGTGGTGCACAACCGCGTCGACAAAAGGGAAAAGTCGGTCATGGGGGACCTGATCGACCATCATCACGTTGTCGGGCAGGTCCGGGGCTGCCAGGCCGCCCCAGCCCTTCGCCAGGATCGCGCGGACACCGGCGAGCCGCACGGCCTCCAGCACGACCTCAGTCCTCCGACCGGGGTCGTCCCTGGTCATGCTGCCGAATCCGATGTAGACGGTCGTGCCCTTGGCGAAGTCCTGAAGTGCCTGGGGCAGAACGTAGTCCTCAGGACTGGGCAGGAACCAGTAGCCCGTGGTGAGCGCGGTGGCCGGCCAGTCGCGCGGGCGTGGGACGACGTGCTCGCTGAACGCGTGCATGACCACGTCCTGTCGTCCCCGGCCCGGCGGCAACCCGAGCGTGTCCGCGCGCCACTGGGTGAGCAGCTTCCGATAAGGCAGGCTGATCCCGTCGACGAGCCGGTAGCTGATCCGGTTGAACGCCGGAGGCGTCCACGACGGTAGCAACGGCATCGGGAACGCGGCCGTCGGCACGTGCAGCGGGGTGAACGCGCCGAGCACCGAAGGCACGTCGAGCCGCTCGGCCAGGTGCGGTCCCACCATGACCCCCGGGTGGTGCACCACGATGTCCGCGCCCTCCGACGCGACGTCCCACGCGTCCGCGAAGGTCTTCGACAGCATGCCCATCGCCTCGCGGACGAGTGCGAGGGTGCCGCGCCGTTCCGTGTTGTCCACGAGGCGCATGGGGCCCTCGTCCAGCTCGACGAAGCGGAACCCGAGCCCGGCGAAGATCCCACCCGAACGAGTGGCCGCGGCCAGCACCGGCTCATGTCCCGCGGCCTTGAGGGCCAGCGCGAGCGCCGCGTAGGGCTGCACGTCACCTCTGCTGCCCGCGGTGACGATGAGAACCTTCATCGGACCTCCTCGGCTCGGGACCGATCGTAGTGATCACCAGCCGTGCCAGACTGGTCCCGCCGCGACGCCTGCCCGGAAGGACGCACGGATGGCCGAGGATCCGGTGACCCTCGCACTGACCGAGTCGGCCGCGCTGTGCCAGTCCGGCAAGGCGGCCAAGGCGATCAGGCTGCTGCGCCCGGTCGTGGCCGCCAACCCGGCCGATGTCGACGCCTGGTGCGCGCTCGCCGCCGCCTACCTCTCCGACGACCAGCCGAAGAAAGCGCTGGAAGCCGCCCAGCGCGCTGCGGTCCTCGGCTCGGCCAAGGAGGGCCCGCACCGCCTGGCCAGCTGCGCGCTCACCCAGCTCGGCCGCTCCGCCGAGGCGGTGGTCGCCGCCGACTGCGCGGTGCGCGCCGACCCGTTCGAGTGGCGCTGCCACATCGCCCTCGCCGAGGCGCTGATCGGCTCGGGCGCGGTCGAACGCGTCCAGCGCTCCGAGGACGACGCCGACGCGAAGCGGGCGCTGCTCGCCGCCCACCGGGCCTCGGAGCTCGCCCCGACGGAGTACCGCCCCTTCGAGGTCCTCGGCGAGATCGCCGCCTTGGCCCGCCGCTGGGACGTGGCCGAGCAGGCGTACCTGACCGCGTTGCAGCTCAACCCGGCCAACGACCACGCCCGCGAGGAACTGGCCAGGGTGCGCAGCGGCTCCACCTCCGCGTCCCAACCCACTCCGGAACCCACCGTGCCCGACGCCGAACCGGTGCTGTGGGACCTGTTGTGGCGCTTGGTGGTCCTGCAAGGAGTCGGTTGCCTGGCGCTGGTGATCGGCGGCCTGCCCCAGCCGAGCTCGGGCTACGCCGTGTTCGGAGTGGTGCTGCTCGCGGTGATCGCGGCTGTGCTGTGGCGCTTCGTGTCCAAGGTGCCGGTGGTGGTGCGCCCAGGACTGGTCCGGCTGGTCCAGTCGCGATGGCTGCTGATGCTGGCGGGTGGCTTGTTCGGGCTGGGCACGCTGTTGGTGGTGGTGTGGACCCTGCTCCTGGCGTTGTGGCCCGGCGTGTTGCAGACGGCTGTGGTGGCTTGTGTCGTGACCGCGTTGTCGGGAGTTGTGGTGATGGCGGGTCGGCGCCTCGCCCGTTGGCGCACCCGCCGCACTTCGTGACTCGCTACGGCGCAACTGCCTCCGACAGCGCGCCTCGAAGGGTGATGTCGGCGAGCTGTGCGGCGCGGGTAGCCGGGGACAACGCCTCCGGGTCCGCCAGCCACGTGCTCGTCACCCCGCTCACCGTCGACACGATCGCGAACGCGGCCACGTCGACGTCGATGCCCTGCCGCAGCCCGTCCGCCTCGCCGAGCACGTCCGCGATCTGGCGCACCCACAGCCGCATCACGTCCTGCTTCAGCTCCAGGCCCGGCGCGCTCTTCGGCAGCGAACCCGACTTGTAGATCGTCACGCTCAGGATCGACCGCATGGTGTCATTGCGTTCCAGCGCCTCGAAGTACCGCACCAGATGCCGCCTCAGCCGCTCCTGGGCCGGGCCGTGCTCGGCCAGCGGTGCCCACACCGGAGCCGCGGCCTCCGGCCACTTCTCCGACACCACCGCCGAGTACAGCTCGGCCTTGTCCTTGAAGTGGTGGTAGGCCGCGCCGCGGGTCACCCCGGCGGCCTTGGCGATGTCCGCCAGCGACGAGTCCGCGAAGCCGAACTCGGCGAACAGCCGCAAACCCGCGTCCAACAGGTCCGACCTGGTTTCCGCGGCCTCCGCCGCCGTCCTCCGCATGAGCCGAGCCTATACCTGCGCTTGTGTATGTATGTTTGACGGAACAACGGCGGCGCCGTCGGGAGAACGGCCTGCTGGGCGGACGTAACGGTCATTTCACCGGTCCGCGGCTGGGATGGGGGCCGACGTACGAGGAGGCACCGTGCTGACCCCTGACCTCCGCCCCGCGGTGACCTCCGAGGCCGCTGTGGCGAACTCCGCCGTCGCCGCGCGCAGGCTCGCCGTCGGCGGCATCGTCGCCGCGCTGGCGGCGTTGGCGATCATCGCCGTGCTCGACCTGGTCCCGTCCATCGGCATGATCAACCCGATCCGCCGCACGATCAGCGAGCACGCGCTCGGCCCCAACCGCCCGGTCTTCGACCTCGCGCTGGTGCTGCTCGCGGGCGGCTCGCTGGCGATCCTGGCCGCGCTGGTCCGCGGCGGGCTGCTCCGCGTCCGGTCGGCGGGCGCGGTCCTGCTCGGCCTGTGGAGCCTGGGGCTGACCGTGGTCGTGCTCTTCCCGAAGCACAACTGGGCGGTCGGGCCGAGCCTCAGCGGGGACATCCACCGCGTCGGCAGCCTGGTCGCGTTCCTCAGCCTGCCCGTCGCCGTGCTGCTCATCGCCCGCCGTTGGCTGCGCGACGAGCGGTGGGGCGGCCACGCCCGGCGCACCCGCGCGCTCGGAGTGCTCGCGGTGTTGTCCTTCGCGCCCGTCGTCTACGTGCTCGTCCACGCCGCCGTGGTCGGCGGATCGTGGTGGCAGGTGCTGCCGCTCGGGGCGATCGAGCGGGTGCTCGCGCTGTGCGAGGTCATCGCCGTGCTCGGCGTCGGCGGCTGGGCCGTCGCGGCCAGCAGGCCGAGCGGTCCCGTGACCACCACCTGAGGCGTCCGGTCTGCCGGATCGGCGGCTGGCATCCGGTGCCGTGCGGTGTCGGTCACGACCGGCGAGCGGTCTTCGAAGCCGACTTGACACCCCTGCGCCGATCGAGTGACCTCAACGGTGATGACGAACCGAGTGGTGCGGCCCCGACCCCGGCCGGACGCACGCCGTGTGCTGGTGTGCCTGAGCTACGCGGGCGGTGGCACCGCGCCGTTCCGGGGCTGGACCGAGCACGTCCCCGAGGACGTCGAGCTCGCGCTGATCTGCTACCCCGGCCGGGAACGCCGGACCAGCGAGCGGATCGTGCCGACCTGGGACCACCTGCTCTCCGACGTCGCCGCGGGCATCGCCGAAGCGGTCGCCGACCGCCCCTACGTGCTGTTCGGGCACAGCATGGGCGGCGCGGTCGCCGCGGGGCTCGCATCGCTGTCCCACCAGCTGCGGCAGCCACCCAGCTCGCTGGTGCTCTCCGCGACGCGGTCGCCGCTGGCGAAGGTCAAGGTCTCGCTCAGCCCCACCGCCTCCGACGAGGAGTACGTCCGGTGGATCAAGGCCAAGGCCCAGGTCCCCGACGCCGTGCTGGAGCACCCGGAGCTGCGCGAGATGGCGGTCTCCCTGCTGCGCGCCGACCTGACCACGCTGAGCACCCTCACGTACGACCCCGCCCGGCGCATCGCCACGCCGACCCAGGTGCTGCACGGCGAGCGGGACGAGGTCGACGAGGAGGCCGTGCGCGGCTGGAGCAAGATCGTCACCAGCGATCTGCGGATCGACCCCCTGCCCGGTGGCCACTTCTACGTTCCCGAGGTCTGGGAGCGGCTGCCCCAGTACATGACCGCGTTGCGAGAGGACGGCTGAGGTGCCCAAGGCCGACGTGTGGTGGATCGAGCTCGGGTCCGTCCCCCTGGAACCGATGCTCGCCTGGCTCAACGACGAGGAGCGCGACCGCTGGTCCCGCTACCTCAAGGACGACGACAAGCAGCGCTTCCTGCTCGGCGCCTCGCTGTCCAGGGCGATCGTCGCCCGTGAGCTCGGCATCGCCGCCGCGGACGTCCCGCTGGAGCGGCACTGCTCGCGCTGCGAGGGCCCGCACGGTCCCGTCACCTCCCCGCTGCCGGGCGCCCCGAAGCTCTCGGTCACCCACGCCGGGGAGCTGGTCGGCGTCGCCGCCTCCCTGGACGGGCTCGTCGGGCTCGACGTGGAGCCCTCCTCCGGGCGCGCGCCGCTGAAGGACCTCAGCGTGGTGTTCGGTCCGGACGAGATCGCCGGGATCACCCGCGCCGGCGGTGGCTCCGAGCCGTTCCTGCGCATGTGGACCCGCAAGGAGGCGGTGGTCAAGGCCGTCGGGGTCGGCTTCATGGTGTCGCTGCCCGATGTGCTCCTGACCGGCCCGGCCAGCCCGCCGAGGCTGCTCGGCTGGCCCAAGGAGGAGCCGGGCGCGAACCGCTACCCGGCGGAGATGCGGATGGTCGACCTCCAGGCTCCGCGCGACCACGTGGGCGCGGTGGCCGTGGTCGCCGGTCGTGCGGCGGGGGAGCTGGTGGTCGGCCAGCACAACGGCGCCGAGCTGCTCACCGCCGCCATCCCGGCCTGAGGAACCTGGAGAGGTTCACTCGGCTGCGGCTAGCGGACAGGCCGGTAAATGTGGAACTTTTTCGCATATGAGGTCTCGGGTGCTCGCGGCCGCAGCCGCTCTCGCGTTGGTCGTCACCGCTGTCACGGCCGAGGCGGCACCCCGGCCGACTGTCGAGGGCGGGACGGTCACCGTCGGCACCAAGACCGTCGGCGGCAAGACGGTCCGGATCTTCCGCGACCAACTCGGTCGTGAGGTGGTGCTGCGCGGCTTCAACGTCTCCGGCACCACCAAGTTCAACGAGCACGGCAAGCTGCCGTTCGGCTCCGTCGCCGACGCGGCCCGCTCCGCGACCGCCATGCGCGACCAGACCGGCGCGAACGCCATCCGCTACCTCGTCGGCTGGGACGGGGTGCAGCCCGCGCCGAACACGATCGACACCGCCTACCTCGACCGGGCCGTCGCGCAGATCCGCGAGTTCACCAAGCGCGGCGTGCACGTGCTGCTCGACTTCCACCAGGACCTGTTCTCCCGCGACCTGTTCGACAAGGACAGCTGGTACACCGGCAACGGCGCCCCGAAGTGGGTGATCGAGGCGGGCAAGTACCCCAAGGAGCACTGCGTCGCCTGCGTGACGTGGGGCCAGAACCAGTGGAACAACGAGGCCGTGCGCACCGCCTTCCGCGACTTCTGGCTCAACCGCAAGCTGGAGACGCCCGCCGGGGTCGTCGGCATGCAGGACGCGTTCCTCGACCAGGCCGCCGCGACCATGCGGCACCTGCGAAACGCCTTGCCCGCCAAGGAGTTCGGCCTCGTGCTCGGGCTCGACCCGGTCAACGAGCCCGCGGACGGCGAGGGCGGGATCTCCTCGGCCGACCGCGAGGGTGAGCTGATCTGGCCGTTCTACCAGCGGCTGCGCGCACGCATGGACACCGTTGGCTGGCAGGACAAACCGCTCTACGCCGAGCCCCTCGTCAACTGGAACCTCGCCATCATCGGGCTCAGGCGCGGTGGGTTCACCACCATCGGCACGATGGGGCCGCGCTACGTGTTCAACGCGCACTTCTACGACACGCTGCGGTTGTCCATCGACCCCACCAAGCCCGGTGACGGCGGATATGCCAACCAGACCAACGAGATCCGCACCCGCGCGGCGGAGCTGGGCACCACGAGCTTCCTCTCCGAGTTCGGCCACCGGATGTCCGGCTGGTCCGCGGAGAAGGCGCCGATGATCCTCAAGAGCGCCTACCAGGGGCTCGACCGCGGAGCGGGCAACGACGCGTGGTGGGCGCGGCCGACCGAGGCTGGGCCGGTGATGTCGGCGACGCAGTGGCAGTGGGACATCTACAACGGCAAGCACCACGAGCTGATGAACGGCAACCCGGACAAGGTGCAGACCAAGGGCGACGCCTGGAACGACGAGGACCACTCGGTCGTCGACACCGACGCCGCGGGAGCGGTCCGATTCCGGGTGGACCAGCGGGTGCTGGACCGCATGTACCCGACGGCGGTCGCGGGGGACACCCTCGCTTTCGCCTACGAGGACATGGCCAAGGACGGCTTCGCGGACTCGACCGCGCCGTCGGTGCGCTGGCTGAAGGTGCCCGCCCAGTACCCGGCGCTGGCGAAGGTGACCGACAACCGCCAGTTCGGTGTCCTCGTCTGGCGCGGCGGGGCGGGCGGCCCGACCGAGATCCACCTGCCGCGCACCTTCGACCCCGCGAACTCCTCGGTCGCGTCGAACCTCGGTGTCCACTCAGGACTGTCCACATCGGACCCAGTGATCCGGGTCCAGAACGAGGACGGCTCCACGGCCGCCAACAAGCTCGTCGTCACCGCGCAGCCGGGTGTCCACGTGGCCCTGGTCGTCAATGCCCGTGTCCCCCATGCGGATCTGGT
This sequence comes from Allokutzneria oryzae, assembly GCF_042429765.1. NCBI lineage: Bacteria > Bacillati > Actinomycetota > Actinomycetes > Pseudonocardiales > Pseudonocardiaceae > Allokutzneria > Allokutzneria oryzae. The sequence continues at coordinate 505,479 of NZ_JBHLZU010000010.1, forward strand.
CGCCGCCCAGCGAGACCTCGCCAGCTGGGTCGCCGCGGTGGGTATCCGGTGAGCTGAGACCGTCTCCGGTGGAGGTGATCGCCGTGGTCCCGGTAGTCCGTCTCCGTGGGAGATCGGGCAGTGCGGCCCGGATCGCGAGCCCGGCTGTTGCCTTGGGGCACAAGGACACGCGTGGCCGGATACCCGATGTGGTCACCATCTGCCAGCGGTCACCCGACGCCGCTGGCCCGCCTGATCACCGGCCTGCCCGCGGCCCTGCGCCGGTCGCCGACCTGGGACCAGGCCGCCCGGGACGCTGTCCAATACTCGCTCTCTGATGCTGCCTTCAAACGGTCACAGAAATCGCCTTCGAATTCACCCTGTAGAGCCATGATCACTATTTTTCGGCACGTAGAATAGGAATATGACCCCGGATGAGACCCTCGATTCCATCGAGGACGCCTACCGCGCGGTGAATCACGCGCACGCGGTCCTGGCGCGCTGTCT